>JBBRHF010000123.1:0-13617 GCA_038223055.1 Actinomycetes bacterium
CGTCGTCGAGGACGCCTGAACATAGACCGGCTCGACGTACATCAGCCCACCGCCCACCGGGAGGGTGAGCAGGTTGCCGTAGCGGACCGTCGAGTCACCACGGGTGAGCAGGGCGATCTCGCTGGCAACCTTTTCGTTGGAGGAGAACGCGTTTTGCACTTGGGAGGGACCGTTGATCTGCACCGACCGTGGCAGTTGCAGCACTCTGAAGGTGCCGTAGTCAGGACCCGGGTCGGAGTTGACCGCCATAAACGCCGCCAAGTTCTCCCGGGCGCCGTTGGGAACGAAGGTCGAGGTCAGCGAGAACGTCGGCGCCGACTGGCCCGGCATCTGCAGGGTCAGATAGTAGGGCGGCTGCAGGCGGTCGGCCTTGTTCGAGTCCGTCGGGTCGGTGGGGACCCGCCAGAAGTCACCACCGTTGTAGAACGCCTGCGGGCTGGTGACGTGGTAGCGAGCCAGCAGGGTGCGCTGCACCTTGAACAGATCCTCGGGATAGCGCAAGTGCGCCTGCAGGTCGGCGCTGATGGCGGACCGCGGCTTGACGGTTCCCGGGAATGCCTTCTTCCACGTCTCCAGAACGGGGTCCTTCTTGGTGCCCCACTGGTAGAGCGTCACGGTTCCGTCGTAGGCGTCGACCGTGGCCTTCACCGAGTTGCGAATGTAGTTGACCCGCTCCACCGGGGTCACCAGGGCGGTCGACTGGGTCGTGCGCGAGTCGGCCGTGACATCGTCCAGGGTGCTGCGGGTGGCGTAAGGGTAGCCGTTGGTCGTGGTGTAGCCGTCCACGATCCACTGGATGCGCCCATCGATGACCGCAGGATAGGGGTCGCCGTCCAGAGTGAGCCACGGCGCGACCTTCTCGACCCGCTGCTTGGGCGACCGGACGAAGAGGATCTTCGAGGAGCCGTTGACCTGGTTGGACAGCAGCAGGTTGGCCTCCTGGTATTTCATCGCGAACAGCAGCTTGCGCCAGGTCGTGCCGATGCCGACGCCACCCTTGCCCTTGTACGTCGTGTTGCGCTGCCCGGTCCCCGTGGAGTCGTCGGGGAAGTCGAGTTCGCCGGGGGCGGCACCGGCTGGGGCACCGACGATGCTGTAGGTCGGGGACTCCTCGCCGAAGTAGACCCGTGGTTCGAAGCTGCCCAGGCTGCCCTGAGGCGGGATGTTGGACGACACGAACGAGGGCCTGCCCTGGTCGGTCTGGTTGCCCAGCGCGGCGACGAACCCGAAGCCGTGGGTATAGACCGTGTGGTCGTTGATCCAGTTGCGCTGCTCGTCGGGCAGCCCCCCGAGTTGCACCTCGCGGACGGCCGTGACCACGTCGCGTCGGGTTCCGTTGATCGTGTAGCGGTCGACGTCGAGGGACTGCTGGAAGTCGTAATAGGCCTTGATCTGCTGCAGATTCTTGAAGGTCGGGCTCAGGACGGCCGGGTCCAGCAGGCGGATGCTCGCCGTGGTGTCGGAGTCGGCGCGCAGCTGTCCCTCGGTGACCGCGGTCTTGGCGGTGTAGGGCTGCACCTTCACTCGGTCGATTCCGTAGGCGGCCCGGGTGGCGTCGATGTTGCGCTGGATCTGGGGCTTCTCCTTGACCACCTCCGACGGCTTGACCTGGAACCGCTGCACGATCGCGGGATAGACGCCACCGACGAGCAGCGCCGAGAGCAGCAGCAGGCCCACCCCGACGCCGGGCAGCAGCCACCCGCGCCGGACGATGTTGGCGAAGAACAGGGCCGCGCAGATCACCGAGATGACCGCGAGGATGCTGCGGCCGGGCAACACGGCGTTGATGTCGGTGTACTTCAGGCCGCTGAACTCCGCCCTGCCGATGCGGTCCTCCTTGATCGCCAGGCTGTAGCGGTCCAGCCAGTAGGCGACGGCCTTGAGCAGCACGAAGCTGCCGAGCAGCACAGACACGTGCACGCGAGCGGCCGGCGTCGCCCGCTCACCGAGCGTCGCCTGCAGGCGCAGGCCACCGTAGAGATAGTGGGTGACGGCGGCGGCGATGAGGCTCAGCACCACGGTGGCGAAGGCGAACCCGAGGACGAAGCGGTACCACGGCAGGTCGAAGGTGAAGAACGAGATGTCCTTGCCGAACTGCGGGTCCTTGACGCCGAACGCGGTGGCGTTGCGCCACTGCATGTAGGTGCGCCACTCCCCCGAGGCGGCCGAGCCGGTGATCAGGGCGAGCAGGCCCACGACGGCGAGCACGACGTAGCGGCGGTAGGGGTCGATCGCCTGGCGATAGCGCTCGAGCTCCTGCTGCCCCGCGATCATGGTCTGGTAGGCCTGCCGGGTCCGGTAGGCCACCACGAAATTGATGGTCACGGTCACCGCCATGACCAGCCCGAACACCACGAACAGCAACGACTTGGCGCGCACCTCGCGGCCGAAGACCGAGCTGTAGCCGACGGCACGGAACCACAGCAGGTCGGTGTAGAGGCCGGTGAAGACGCTGAACAGGATCAGCAGGACGATCACGATGATCGCGGTGGGCACCAGCGCCATGCCGCGGCGCCGCCGAGCGACCGTCACCGGGATGCGAGGAGGGGGACCGGCCGCGCCAGGCATGTCGAAACTCACGTGTCGATCTCTTTCTTGAAGCAAGGCAGGCAACATCGGCGACAGGTGTCGCACACCGTCAACCTACCGAGCCGGCGGCGGAGTTCCCGCAACGCGCGGTGGGAGCGGGCAAGATATGGCGAATGAGCGCCCTCCTCACCCAGGTTGTGATCGAGATCGAGCGGCACGCGGCCGAGCTCGGCTGGGACCAACCGGCTCACCTGTTCGCCCTGGTCGAGACCGCCGACCTGCTGCGCCGCGAGCCCCAACTGGCCGACCAGCTCGGCCTGGTCGAACCCGCGCCCGGCCACCTGACCCCCGTCGACCAGGGCGACCTGCCGGCGTACGCGTCGCTGGACGATCTGCTCGCCGGCATCAGCTGGCCACCCGAGGTGCTCGGCACGGCACTCGCGGTCGAGCGGCTGATGATCCCGCCCACAGCCGAGCGCGAGATGCCGCAGGAGGAGAGCGAGGCGCTGCGCTGGCTCGGGGAGCATCCCGAACGCCAGGAGGTGCGCCTGGTGGTGGCTGTGCTGCGCGACGGCACCCGGTCCGCGGCGCTGCGGATGCGCGCCCACGACCACGAGAACTCCGTGCTCAGCGGGCCGGACCTGGTTCCCGGCCTCGCCGAGGCCCTCGAGGAAACCCTGCGTGGCTGAGGGCGGGGCTCCAACCTCATGCCGAGGGAAGCCGCACCCGAGACGGGTCGAGGGGGTCAGCGGGTGCAGGTGGGAAGGTCCCCCGCACGCCCGGCCCGCAGCGCGTCCAGCGCCTTGACGGCCGTCGCCAGGGTGCTCGCCTTGACCAGCTTCAGGCCCTTCGGCGCGCTGCCCAACGCCTCCGCACAGTTGCCCGCCGGCACCAAGAACACGGTCGCGCCTACCTGCCTGGCCGCGGCCATCTTCTGCGGGATGCCGCCGATCGGGCCGATCACTCCTTTGTCGTCGATGGTGCCGGTGCCCGCGACGTAGGCACCCCCGTTGAGCGCACCGGGGGTCAGTTTGTCCACAATGCCCAGCGCGAACATCAGGCCGGCGCTGGGCCCACCCACGTCCTTGAGAGATATGTCGATCTTGAATGGATAGTCCGGGTCGACCTCGGTGAGGATGCCAATGACGGGCCGGCCGTCTTGCGAAGCCTTGGCCGTCACGACCGGCTCGGTGAGCTCCTTGCCTTGGCGCCGAACGGTAAGTCGCACCGTGTCGCCGACCTTGTGCTTGCCGATCAGGTCGCGCAGCCGCGCCGGGCTCCCGCCCGCGGAGACGCCGTCGACCGCGAGAAGCTGGTCGCCGGCCTGCAGCTTGCCCTTGGCCGCCGACGGTTCGGCCAGGCGCGCGACGACGAGCCGGGTGGTTACCGGGATCCCGAGAAGCTGCAAAGCGGCCGTCGTGGCGCTGGACTGCGACGTCTTCATGTCGTCAGCGCCCTCCTGCTCGATCTGCTTGACCGTCTTGCCCTGCGGATAGACGGTCTCCTCGGGGACGACCGCCCGGTTCCCGTCCAGCCAGCCGCGCAGGGCGGTGACCAGGTCCATGTGCCGGTTGGGTCCGCCGATGACCGCGACGGTGGTCAGGTCAAGGTGTCCCCGGGTGGGATAGGTGCGGCGTCCCTCGATGCGGATCAGGGTGGTCTTTCCGATCTTGCCGAGGGTGTTCGACGTGGGACCGGGAGCAAGGACGACGTAGGGCACCGGCAGCAGCACGGCCAGCGCCGCCAGGACTACGACCAGAATCGCGGAGGCCGTGAGGGTGGCCGTGCGTCGGGTCATGCCCGCAACCCTACGAGGCTTCGCCGCCTCCTCCGCCACGATCCCCATCCCTGTGGTCACGGTCCCCGCCCCAACCGGTGCGGTCATCCGATCCCGCGTCCTTCGCCGGGTGCGCACAGCGGCCCAGCGTCGCCGTGAACCGCTGGTGAGCCGCGACCGTCTCGTGCATGTCCGAGCGTGGGCGGCGGCCCGACCACGCTGCCCAGACCAGGGCCAGCACGAGAGCGACCAGCGGCAGGGCCAGCCAGCCGATTGCGGTCACGACAACAATCTATCCGCTGGCGACGCCGCCGCCGGTCAGCCGCGCGGGCGCGTGCTCAGGGCAGCCCGACCCATTCCTGCGAGCCGTCGGCGAACTGCTGGTGCTTCCAGATCGGCACCTCACCCTTGAGGTCATCGATCAGCTGGCGTGCAGCGGCGAACGCTGTCCCGCGGTGCGCGCAGGACACCGCGACCACGACGGCGAGGTCACCGACGGCGAGGTCTCCCACCCGGTGTACGGCGACGAGGGCCGTGACGTCGTGGGCAGCGACCACCCGCGCGGCGACCTCGGCGAGTACCGCCGTCGCCGTGGGGTGAGCCGAGTAGCCGAGGGCGGCGACCGCCTTCGCGTCGTCGAGGTCCCGCACCGTGCCGATGAACACCACGGTGCCTCCCGCGCCGGCGTCGGCCACGGCTGCGAGCACCTCGTCGACCGAGAGCGCCTCTTCGCGGATCCCGAGCAGGCGGATCCGCGGGTCGGGCTCGTTCGGGTCGGGCTCGTTCGGGTCGGGCTGGTGCGAGTCGGGCTGGGTCGTCATCGGATCTTCTTCCTGGCCCGGCGCACGAGGGCGGCGGTGCCGACCACGGCGACGGCGGCGCCGGTCGCCCCGATGGTCGCGTCGCGGCGGCCGACCCGGCGGACCGCCAGAGCGTGGCGGGCAGCGATCTCCTCCAGCAGCACGCCCAAGGCCGTGGCATTGTCGAACGTCGGGCGCCATCCCGCGGACCGCAACCGGGTGGAAGGCACGACCCAGGGATGCACGACGTACTGCAGGTCGCTGGCGGGTGTGTGGATGACGCCGAGCCGGTGCAGGCGCTCGGCGGCGCCGAAGGCGAGCGCGGCGGGCAGCTCGATATGGCGCATGCCGGACACCTCCTCGATCTCGTTCTGGCTCATCGAGCCGTCGCACCCGACGGTGACCACACCTGCGACGAGGCCGAGCGCGGCGAACTCCATGGCGGAGACCAGGTCCTCGACGTGACAGAACTGCCACGCCGGGGTGGACCCGCGCACCACCAACAGCCGTGAGGTGTCGAAGTGCCGGGTGAGCGCGCTGTCCACGCCCGGACCGACCACGGCCGCCGGCCGCAGCACCGTCACCTCAAGGCCGGGATGGGTCCGCGGCGCGAGCTGGGCCAGCCGCTCGATCTCGAGCAGGTCCCCGACCATGGAGCCATCCGGGACGGCCCGCAGCGGGGCGTCCTCGTCCAGTGGCACGGGGTTGTCAGCGTTGGCGCCATAGACCATGGCCGACGTGCAGAGCACCACCCGTCGTACGCCGCTCGCCGCCGAGGCAGTCAGCACCGTCTGGGTGCCGCGGATCACCCGCCCGGGCTCGACGCCGAGCCCGCCGGCGGTGGCCAGGTGCACCACCGTGTCCACATTGCCCAGGCGCGCGGAGATAGCGGGATCCCGTACGTCGGCGAGGCGCCAGGTCGCGCCGGCCACGTCGCCGCGGCACTCGTCGATGGCAATCAGCTTGCCCACGTCGGGGCGGGCAGCGAGGCGGCGAGCCAGGGCCTTCCCCACGCCCGACGCAGCCCCGGTCACGGCGACGACGGGACGGCGGGTGCGCCCAGCGCGAATCTGCGTGGGGGCGGAACTCATCGCCGGCCGGACGAGGTTACGGTGGGAGGCGGGGTGGTCATGGTGCGTCCATCCTGCCAACGACTGCCCGTCGAGGCACCCGCGCCCCGGCACCGTCCTTTCGCGACATTCACGAAGAGCACCGTCCACGCACGACACCGCCCACGATCCAGAGGGTCCAGCTATGACCAACTTTCCCTTCGGCTTCGGCCCGGGCGCCGGCGCCGGGCAACCCGAGGACCTCGGTGCGGCGTTCCAGCAGCTCGGAAAGTTGTTGTCCTGGCAGGGCGGCCCGGTGAACTGGGACCTAGCCACCGACCTCGCCCGCCAGGCCGTCTCCGCGTCGGGTGACCGCTCGGTGAGCGCATCAGACCGAAGGGCCGTCATCGACGCCCTGCGCCTGGCCGAGCTGTGGCTCGACCCCGCGACCGTTTTCGCGGCCTCGTCCACGGCGGCACAGGCATGGAGCCGGGCCGAGTGGGTCGAGCACACCATGACCTCCTGGCGCGCCCTGGTCGACCCCGTCGCCGGGCGTGTCGTCGAGTCGCTGGCCAACCTGATCGGCAGCGCCCAGGGACCGCTCGGTCAGCTCGGCCTCGGTCAGCTCGGTCTCGCACAGCCCGGCCCGGGCGAGCCGGGTCCGGGGGCGCCGGGGCCGGGGGAACCGGGTGGCCTGCCGCCGGCGCTGCAAGGCATCCCCGGCCTGCCCGATCTGTCCGCCTTGACCGGGCAGATGCAGCAGATGATGGCCAGCATGGGCGGCGCGATGTTCGGCGCCCAGGTTGGTCAGGCGCTCGGCGGCCTCGCCGTCGAGGTCATGGGTTCCACCGACGTCGGACTCCCGATGGGTCCACCAGGCACAGCCGCCCTCGTGCCTGCCAACGTGGCGGCCTTCGGCGAAGGACTCGGCGTGCCCGAGGACCAGGTGCGGCTCTACCTTGCCTTGCGCGAAGCCGCGCACCACCGTCTCTACGCCCACGTGCCGTGGCTGCGCGCCCACATCGTGGAGGCAGTGGCCGCCTACGCACGCGGCATCATGGTCGACACCTCCGAGCTCGAGGAGGCGATGGGCCGCATCGACCCGATGAACCCCGAGGCCCTCCAGCAGGCCCTCACCGGCGGGCTGTTCGAGCCGCAGGACACCCCGGAGCAGAAGGCATCGCTCGCCCGGCTCGAGACGGCCCTCGCGCTGGTCGAGGGCTGGGTGGATGAGGTCGTCGACGCCGCCGCGACCCCGCACCTGCCGGGCGCGGGTGCGCTGCGCGAGACCGTACGCCGGCAGCGCGCGACCGGGGGGCCGGCCGAGCAGACCTTCGCGTCCCTGGTCGGGCTCGAGCTGCGCCCCCGCCGGCTGCGCGAGGCCGCGGCCCTGTGGCGGGCCGTCCTCGCCACGCGTGGTGTCGAGGGTCGCGACGCCGTGTGGGCGCACCCCGACCTGTTGCCGACCGCGTCCGACCTCGATGACCCCGAGGGCTTCGCCGCGGGCGGCTCCGCGCCGCTCGACCTGTCCGGGCTCGATGCGACCACCGCTCCCCCGGAGCCGGACGACCCAGCGGCCCCGCTCGGGTGATCGGGACCGCCGACTGCTCCACGGAGATCCGTCGCGGCTGCCCGCGGCCCCCGGGCAGGCAATCGGCGACCTGTCGCCGCGACGACCCGCCGCCACGGTGAGCGATCTGCACGCCGACGCGCTGCGGGGGCTCGTGGACTGGGCTGCGCCCGACGACGGACAGGACGCGCTGCGCACGACGTACGTCGATCATCTTCACAGCCACAGCGACGGCATGTGGCGCGGCTGCGTCCCGGCCCACCTGACGGCGAGCGCGATGGTGCTCGACGCCACCGCCCGGCGGGCGCTGCTCACGCTGCACGGCAAGGGCGGTTTTTGGGTCCAGCTCGGCGGACATTGCGAGCCCGGTGACCGCACGCTGGCGGCAGCCGCGCTGCGAGAGGCCACCGAGGAGTCGGGCATGCCCGGACTGCGCATCGTCGGGGCCGGTCCGGTCGACCTCGACCACCATCGGCTCTCCCGCGCCTTCGGCAGCTGCGGGGAACATCTAGACGTCCGCTACGCCGTCGTCGCTCCGGACGGCGCCAAGCCGGTGCGCAGCGCGGAGTCCGCGGACCTGCGGTGGTTCGATGTCGATGCCCTGCCGCCGACGGCCCATGACGACCTGCGTCGGTTGGTGGCCCGCGCCCGGGCGGTGGTCGCTGCAGGGTCGGGCGCAATGCCGGGCTAGCGAGGGCCCGAGGTGGGCCAGCGAGGGCCGAGGTGGGCCAGCGAGGGCTTGCGGAAGGCTACGCGCGCGTGGCGTCGAGGAGTGCCCGCGTCACGTCCCAGCCCTCGAGCCCGCGATCGAGCTGGTCGAGATCGCGGGGCTCCCGCACGCGATGCCAGCCCGGAGCGATCGACAGGTGGCCACGGCGGGGAGCGGCCGTGCGCAAAGCGTCCAGAGAGCCCAGGTGCACACCAGCGCGCCCCAGGTCGAGCCCCTCGAGGACAGTGCGCACCCAGACCGGCATCGGCCAGCAGACGGCCAGCGCGACGAGGTCTCCGTCCCGAGTCGGGATGACGGCCACGTCGGCCGACCCGAGCGCCCGGTGCAGCTTGCCGATGAGCAGCGGCGGCAGGTCGGGGGCATCGCCGGCGACCAGAGTCGCCTCGTCGGCACCGTGCCGGCGCAGCGCATCGAACGCGTCCCGGGCGTCGGCCGTCGAGGACAGCGGGAGAACTGGGGTGCCGGGCCAGACGACACGCTCGAGATCGACGTCAGTGTCGTCCAGGAGCAGCACCGCCTCGACCTGCTCCAGCCCCGCCACCAGCTCGTAGACGTCCTCGACCATCGCGGCTCGCAGCGCCGCCGAGGGAAAGCTGTCCCTCGGTGCGGGCCGAACAGCGACCAGCCGCCGGGTCACCCGCCCGGCCGCCGCGCTCGCGGCGACCTGGCCGCAACGCGGGTGGTGGCACTCGGGGCGTGGTCGGCGCTCGGAGCGTGGCCGGCGCTCGGAGCGTGGTCGGCGCTCGGAGCGTGGTCGGCGCTCGGAGCGTGGGCGGCGCTGGGAGCATGGTCGGCGCTTCGCTCCGGCGACGTCTGCTCGTCGGGCCCGTCGTCGCGCAAGTTCAGACCGGCGGCGGCCGAGGCGCCCTCGAGGTAGCCCCGCGCGCGCTCGGTCCGGGGATAGTGCTCGACCTCGGCCCAGAAGTCGGGGCCGTGCCCCGGGACGATCAGGTGCGCGAGTTCGTGAATGAGCACGTAGTTCACCACCCACTCGGGCATGCCCTGCAGCCGGCTGGAGAGCCGGATGGTGCGGTCGACCGGCGTGCAGGAGCCCCAACGGCTGCCTTGGTTGGCAACCCACCTGACGCTGACCGGCATCGCCCGACCGCCGAGGTGGCGCCGGGACAGCGAGACGGCGCGCTCGAGAAGTTCGGCGTCGCGCGGCCTGCGCCGACGGTCCTGCCCTGCGAGCCGCTCGATCATGGCCGCGACCCAGCGCTGCTCATCGGCGCTCGACATGCGGGCCGGGATCAGCACGACCGTGCGCTCTCCGTCGCGGTAGGCCGAGACCGTGCGTCGACGCCGCGCGCTGCGGCGCACCTCCACCTGAGGCTCCCCGTCCGATGCCCGGCCAGCCACCCCCACCTCCGGGATGATGGGAGGGGCGCCAGGGGTCGGAGAGGCGGGAGAGGCGGGTGGGGCGGTGGGACGGCCGGGGCGATGGGCGGCAGCCTCGAGGTCACCGAACAGGGCGGACTCGATCGGGCCGGGGCGAGCCGCCGAGCGAGGTGGTTGGACGCGCCTGGTCATGGCACCGAAGGTAGCCATATTTCTTGTTCCACAGCCAGCTTTCCGCATCGTCCCAGGTCGGGGGCGTGTGCAGAGATCATCCCCAAGTTCATCCACAAGTAACGAACCGGCTCGTCCACATCTGCTACGGGAGCCGTCCACCGGTCACCCCCAACGTTATCCACAGGCTGTGGAGGCATTGTGGACAGAACCGTTGACGCGCGGGTGGGGGCGCTCCTAGCGTCGGTCCCGACGACACCCCCGGAGCCGACCCAGTCGCAACGTTTTGCATGGGGAAGGGAACGTGACGGACGAGCGGCTCCGGGGGTTTCGCCGCCCGGCGGGGAGCCGTGACGCGTGCTGGACGCGACAGACTCCGGCATCGCGCCGATCAATCGAAGCCGTCAAGGAAGACGGTGCGCCGGCGACGACATCGCGGCGCAATGCGCCAATTCCCCATTCGCGGCAGACGTGACCGGCCCGGTGCGCGCCTCCCGAGGCGCAACACACCCTGCCGACGCGCCGAAGCCTTGTCCGGTTACCTTTCGGGTTGAGCGGGCCGGTGAGCGACCCGCTGAGCCGCCAGTTCGGACACCTCCGAGCCCGCCGTGTGACAGATGAGACGTGATGGCACACGTGTGTCGACTCACGGGTGATAGCGGCAACCTCAATCCAGGACAAGTGCGTTGGCTAGAGTCGGGACCATGGGGTTGCAGATCGACGGCGTCGCGCACTCCTTCGGTGACCGGATGGCGCTCGACGGGGTCAGCTTCCAGGTCGTCCCCGGCGTGCTCACGGGGCTGCTCGGTCCGAACGGCGCGGGCAAGACGACGCTGCTGCGGGTGCTGCTCGGCGTGCTCCGCGCCGATCGCGGGGAGATCCGGTTCGGCGGGCGCCGCGTGACTGCGGCAGACCGGCGGGGCTGGGGCTACCTGCCGCAGGAGCGAGGGCTCTACTCGGCGATGCGGGCGGGTGACCAGGTCGTGTACTTCGGGCGGCTGCACGGCCTGGCTCCTCGAGAGGCGACCCGGCGCGCCCGGCTGTTGCTCGAGGAGCTGGGCTTGGCGGCGCGCTGGGGCGAGCGCACCGACAAGCTTTCCGGTGGCATGCAGCAGCGGCTCCAGCTGGCCACCGCCCTCGTACACGATCCCGAGGTTGCTGTGCTCGATGAGCCGTTCAACGGCCTGGACCCGGTGGCCGTGGCGAGCCTGTCCGAGACGTTGCGCCGGCGCTCCCGGGACGGTCGCACGGTGCTCTTCTCCAGCCACCAGCTCGACCTCGTTCAGGATCTGTGCGAGGACATCGTCATGGTCGACCGGGGGCGGGTCGTGCTCGAGGGCAGCGTGGGGAGGCTTCGCGCATCCTCAGGTCGGCGCCAGCTGCGGCTCCACGTCCAGCCGCCGCACCGCGACTGGCTGCGCGCCTTCCCCGACGTCACCGTGGTCAGCGACGAGGCCGACGAGCTACGCCTGACCCTGCCTCTTGGAACCGACCCCCTCGTCGTGCTCGACGCCGCCCGCACGGCCGGGCGGGTCGTCGACTTCGGGCTCGACCTCCCCACGCTGTCGCAGCTGTTCCTCAATGCCGCCGACCCCGATGCCGATATCAATGACCCCGGAGCCAACGAGAGCAGGGCCAGCTGATGGGCACCTGGTGGCAAGGGACCTGGCTGGTGGCCGAACGCGCCCTGCTCGAGAACGTCAGATCCCGGACCGTCAAGGTCGTCACCGGTGTGCTGTTGTTGCTGTCCGTGGCCGCCGTCACGCTGCCACAGGTCATCGGCGGGGGCTCAACGACGTACAAGCTCGCCACCGTCGGCACGGCACCAGCAGGCGTGAAAGCGGCGCTCACGGCAGCCGCCAAGTCCGCCGAACTCAAGGTCGCCTACACCACCCGCGCCGACAAGGCCAGCGTCCGGCGGGCCGTCCGCGACGGTGACGCCACGGCCGGGCTGGTGGGGACCACGCTCTACACCGCGACCGATGCGGGCGGGACCTTCCCTGTCCTGGTCGCCCAGACCCTGGTCTCGCAGGAGGCGTCGCGCCGGCTGTCCGCCGCGGGTCTGTCGCCGCGCCAGGTCGCCGACATCCAGGCGATCCGCCCGCCGCGCCAAGTCACGGTCGGGCGCGTGGACGACGCGGGGCGCGCCGGCATCGGGTTCGCCGTCGGTGTCGTGCTCTACCTCGCGATCACCTTCGCCGGCACCGCCATCGCCACCACAGTGGCCACGGAGAAGTCCACCCGTATCAGCGAGGTCCTGCTCGCTGTCCTGCGGCCCAGCCAGGTGCTCGTCGGCACGGTGCTGGCGATCGGCACGGTCGCGCTGGCGCAACTCGTGGTGCTCGCGGCCCCGCTCGCCGTCGCCGTACGCGTCACGGACGCCATCGGGTTGCCCGCCGTGGCTGGTGGTGACATTGCCTTTGCGGTGGCCTGGTTCGGGCTGGGCTTCGTGCTGTACGCCTTCGCCTACGCGGCCACCGCTTCTCTCGTCGACAAGGTCACCGAGGTCAACTCCGCGATCATGCCGGTCACTGTTGCCCTCGTCCTGGGCTACCTGCTCGCGGTCGCCGTCGTCATGCCCGATCCCGGCAGCGGGTGGAGCACCGCCGTGTCGATCTTCCCACTCAGCGCGCCGCTCGCCATGCCGATCCGTTGGGCCGCCGGGACGGTCCCCGTCTATCAGCTTCTGGTCGCCATGGCGCTGACCGCGGCGACCGGAGGGCTGCTCGCCTGGCTGGGTTCGTCGATCTACCAGCGCGCGTTGCTGGTCACCGGACGCCGGGTCAAGCTGCGCGACGCGATCACCCGCCCGTAGGCGCAAAGACCCAGCTCAGGTGCCCGCCACGTCAGCACGCGGCGCGCCCTGCCGTAGGGTGGTCGCCAGATTCACCTGGGCGCTCGCTCAGGGGGCATCCGACGCCGAGCAATCAAGGAGGACCAGTGGCCGAGAGTTACACGGGAGACGCCTACTGCGTGAAGTGCAAGGAGAAGCGCGACTTCACCGGCGAGGTCAAGGTCAGTGAGTCCGGTCGTCGGATGGCGCAAGGCATCTGCCCGGTCTGCGGCACCAAACTCAACCGCATTCTCGGCAAGGCCTGAGCCGACTCCGGGTCAGCACGCAGGGGTGGTCCCGCCGGGGCCGCCCCTTCGTGCGCTTCCGGCCCCTTACGCTAGCGGCCATGGCCGACTGGGTGCCCCGGGTGCTCGACGAGGTCGATGCCGGGACGCCGCGGATGGTCGCACTGCTCGGCGAGCTGGTCGCCATCCCGAGCCTGGGTGGCAGCGATGCCGAGCAGGAGATCCAGGCGCGGCTGGCCGAGGAACTGGCCACCGAAGGGCTCGAGGTGGACCACTGGCCGCTGCCGCTGCCGCGGCTGCTGGCCGCGCCGGACTTCCCCGGAATGGAGGTCGAGCGCGCGCAGGCGTGGGGGGTCGTCGGCCGGCTCGCCGGCACCTGGGCCGGCTCGCCGAGCCTCATGTTCAACGCGCATGCCGACGTCGTCCCGCCCGGAAACCTCGCGACCTGGACACAGCCGAATCCCTACTCCGGCTCTTCCAGCAAGCTCTGCGTGTAGCTTGCTATGGATGCAATCAAACTGTCACATAAATCACATGAAATTGTTGATCATCTATCTTGCTGCGCCCAGTTGGCC
>JBBRHF010000124.1:0-13465 GCA_038223055.1 Actinomycetes bacterium
GTCCCAGTCGCCGTAGCGCTGGCTCCAGAATGCTGTGCCCCACGCCACGTTTAGGGCCTCGAGGTCGCCATAGCGCGCACGCAGCCACACCCGGAACGCCGCGGCGCTGACGTCGCAGTAGCAGTGCGCGTTGTGGCCGCCCGACTCGTTGCCGACGTGCCACATCGCCAGCGAGGGGTGGGCGCCGTAGTGGCGGGCCATCGCCTCGGCGAGCGAAGCCGCCGCCTCGCGGTAGTCCGGCGAGCTCGGGCACCAGGCCTGCCGCCCGCCCGGCCACAGCCGGGTGCCGTCCTTGGTCATCGGCAGTGACTCGGGGAAGCGGCGGGAGAACCACGGAGGCGGTGACGCGGTCGCGGTGGCCAGGTCGACCTGGATCCCGGCTCCGTGGAGCAGGTCGAGCGACTCGTCGAGCCAGCCGAAGTCGTAGCGCCCCGGTGCCGGCTCGATCAGTGCCCAGGAGAAGATGCCGACGCTGACCATCGAGACGCCGGCCGTCGCCATGAGCCGGACGTCCTCGGCCCAGGTCTCCCGGGGCCACTGCTCGGGGTTGTAGTCGCCCCCCAGCAGGACACGATCAGGCTGCCATGCGCGCATGTCTGAACATGTTGGTCCCTTGCACGACAGAAGTCAACGCATTCGCACACAGAGGTCGAGGTTACGATTTGGTCACCGAACCGAGCAAAGCGTGTTCACATGCTTGACACGAGCACGCCATGAGCGACAAGGTTGGCCCTGAGCGAATCTGTAGGACCTTGTTCGAACCTGCCGCTTACCGCGGCAACCGCCGGCGAGATCGTCCCGCCGCAGGAAGAGCTGGAGTCGCGATGTCACGTCCACAGTCAGAGTCTGAATACCTCGCCCGGATGGTGCCTCCGTCGGTGGCCGCAACGGGTGCGTTGGGTCGCCGTACGTTGCTTAAGGGGGCCGGTGCGGCAGGCGCGGCGGTCGGTTTGTCCGGCCTGCTCGCGGCCTGCGGCAGCAGCAGCGGGTCCAGCACAACCGGGTCCAGCAGCAAGGCGTCGGGCAAGGCGTCGGGCAGCGTGACCCTCGGGTCCAACCAGTCCGACCCGGTGCCCAAGGGGGCCGTCGCGGCGATGGTCGCTGCCTTCACGGCCGCCAACGCCGGCATCAAGGTCAAGTCCAACGTGGTGGACCACAACACCTTCCAGGAGAACATCAACAACTACCTCCAAGGCCGGCCCGACGACGTTTTCACCTGGTTCGCCGGCTACCGCATGAAGTTCTTCGCCAGCAAGGGCCTGATCGGCGACATCAGCGACGTCTGGGGCAACCTGCCCGGCTTCAACGCGGCGTTCAAGACCGCGTCGACCGCTGACGACGGCAAGCAGTACTTCGTGCCGTGGACCTACTACCCCTGGGCGATCTTCTATCGCAAGAGCGTCTTCGCCGCCCGCGGCTACACCGTGCCCAAGACCCTCGACGAACTCACGGCGCTCTCGACCCAGATGAAGAAGGACGGGCTCAACCCGATCGCCTTCGCCGACAAGGCCGGCTGGCCCGAAATGGGCACCTTCGACGTGCTCAACATGCGGGTCAACGGCTTCCAGTACCACGTGGATCTGATGGCCGGCAAGGAGGCCTGGGATTCCCCGAAGACGAAGAAGGTGTTCGACACCTGGCGCTCGATCCTGCCCTACCACCAGAGCGACTCGCTGGGGCGCACCTGGCAGGAGGCCGCGCAGTCGGTGCAGCAGAAGAAGTCCGGCATGTATCTCCTGGGGTTGTTCGTCGGCCAGCAGTTCGCCGCCAACGAGCAGGCCGACCTCGACTTCTTCACCTTCCCCGAGGTCGACTCCACCATCGGTGCCGACGCGATCGACGCTCCCATCGACGGCTTCATGATGGGCAAGAAGCCCAAGAACGAGGCCGCTGCCAAGAAGTTGCTCGCCTTCCTCGCCTCCGCGCCGGCCGGCAACGCCCAGACCAAGGCCGACGCGTCCTCGATCTCGGCCAACAGCGGCACGGACACTGCCGGATACACCGCGCTGCAGAAGAAGGCGGTGGAGTTCGTCGGCCAGGCCAAGTCGATCGGGCAGTTCCTCGACCGGGACACGCGACCGGACTTCGCCTCCACCGTGGTGATCCCGGCGCTGCAGGACTTCATCAAGAAGCCCACCGACATCGACGGCCTCACCAAGAGCATGGAGAGCCAGAAGAAGTCGATCTTCAGTTCGTGATGTTGCGACGGCGGACCCAGCGCTAGCCTGACGTCCGGCTCTCCAGGAGGAACCGATGAGCGACATCGTGTCCGTGAACACCACACCCCCGAGGTCCGCGACAACGGGGGGTCCTCGCAAGGGGGCTCCCCGTCGCCGAAGCCGGCACCGCCTCGCCGGCATGGACCGGGTCGCGGTCATCCTGATGGTGACCGTGCCCACGGTCCTGGTCGTCGGGCTGGTGTGGCTGCCGGCCCTGGCTACCGTGGCGCTGTCCTTCACCAACTGGGACGGCATCGGGAGCCTGACCTCGATCAAGTGGATCGGCACCGAGAACTACCACAACGTGCTGACCAACTACCCGCCGTTCGATCCGGCTCTGAAGCACAACCTGATCTGGCTCGTCTGGCTGTTCCTCATCCCGACGGCGTTCGGCATGTTCCTCGCGGTGCTGCTGGACAAGGAGCTGCGCGGGGGCCGGCTCTACCAGACCGCGCTGTTCATGCCGGTCGTGCTCTCCCTCGCCCTCACCGGCTTCATCTGGCAGCTCATCTACTCCCGCGACCAGGGCCTGCTCAACTCCGTGCTGGGAACCGAGATCGACTGGTACGGCGACAGCACGTGGAACCTGTGGTCGGTGCTCGTGGCCACCAGCTGGAAGCACACCGGCTACATGATGCTGCTCTACCTCGCCGGGCTCAAGGCGGTCGACCCGTCGCTGCGGGAGGCCGCGGCGGTCGACGGGGCGAGCGAGACGCGGACGTTCTTCTCGATCATCTTCCCGGTCATGCGGCCGATCAACATCATCGTCTTGGTCGTCACCGTGATCGAGTCGCTGCGTGCCTTCGACCTGGTCTGGGTCATCAACAAGGGCCGAAACGGCCTGGAGGTCATCTCCGCCCTGGTGACGAACAACATCGTCGGAGAGGCTAGCCGGATCGGCTTCGGATCGGCGCTGGCCACATTCATGCTGGCGATCTCGGTGATCTTCATCATCCCCTACCTGCGTGCCGTGATGAAGGAGAACGACTGATGGCCACCGCCGCCACCACACCCGCCGCCGGGACAAGGCCGTCCGGAGCGGGCACGGAACAGGTGCTGCGGACCAAGAAGACGGTATTCGGGCCCAAGCGGGCACTGCTGCACGCCTTCCTCATCGTGGTCTCGCTGAGTTTCTTCTTCCCGATCTTCTGGGCCCTGTTCAACTCCTTCCGGGACTACGACTACACGGCCAAGCACGGCTACGTCTCCTTCGGCGGCTTCACCCTCAGCAACTACACCGACGCCTGGGCCCAAGGCGACTTCGCGCTGCACTTCAAGAACTCGTTGATCATCACCGTGCCCGCGGTGCTGGCGACGCTGTTCCTGGCATCCTGTGTCGCGTTCGTCGTAGCCCGGTTCAACTACCGCTTCAACCTGACCCTGCTCGGGCTGTTCACCGCCGCCAACCTGCTCCCGCAGCAGGCGATGCTCGTCCCGCTCTACCGGATGTTCCGGTCGGTGCCGCTGCCGCTGTGGATGAGCGACTCCGGGGTGATGCTGGACAGCTACTGGGCGCTCATCCTGGTCAACACCGCGTTCCAGACCGGCTTCTGCGCGTTCGTGCTCAGCAACTACATGAAGACCTTGCCGAAGGAGCTCTACGAGGCGGCCGAGGTCGACGGGGCCGGCGTGCTGCGCCAGTTCTGGCAGGTCACGCTGCCGCTATGCCGCCCGCCGCTGGCGGCGCTGGGGACCCTGCAGGTCATCTGGATCTACAACGAGTTCTTCTGGGCGACGGTGCTCATGCAGACCGGCGACAAGTTCCCGGTGACCAGCTCGCTGAACAATCTGCGGGGCCAGTTCTTCACCGACTACAACCTGCTCTCGGCCGGCTCGGTGCTCGTCGCGCTGCCCTGTCTCGTCGTGTTCTTCGTGCTGCAGAAGCAGTTCGTCTCCGGTCTCACGCTCGGCGCGAACAAGGGGTGAGTGCGCCGGTCGTGCACCTGCGGGCGGGCGGGGTCAGCGTGCTGCTCGACGTACGCGGGCCGGGGTTGCCGTCGGTGCTGCACTGGGGTGCCGATCTCGGCACTCACCTGCCGGCACCCGCCCACCTCGCTCCGGCGCTGCCGCACAGCGGCCTGGATGTTCCGGTGCCCCTGACGCTGCTGCCCTCCGCGGCCGACGGCTGGCTGGGCGAGCCCGCGCTGCGGGGGTCGCGACCGGGGGATGCGGACCAGCGCTGGGCGCACGCGTTCACCCTCCACCGGGTCGAGGTCGACGGCGACGGCGGCGTGGTCATCCACGGGCGCGACGACGTGACGCGGCTGAGCCTGACCACCCGGCTGCGGCTGGAACCCGGTGGCCTGCTGCGGATCTCCCACGCGGTGCGCAACGACGGCACCGAGCCCTACCGGCTGGACCGCCTCGCCGTCGTGCTGCCGGTGCCTCCGGTCGCCACCGAGCTGCTCGACCTGACCGGGCGCTGGTGCCGCGAGCGGCACCCCCAGCGCCACGACGTGTCCGGCCAGGGCGCGTGGGTGCGCGCCGCCCGGCACGGCCGAACCGGCCACGACGCGACCCTGATGCTGGTCGCCGGCACCCCTGGGTTCGCCAACCGCGCCGGCGAGGTGTGGGGCCTGCACCTGGCCTGGAGCGGTGACCACGTCAG
This sequence comes from Actinomycetes bacterium, assembly GCA_038223055.1. GTDB lineage: Bacteria > Actinomycetota > Actinomycetes > JACCUZ01 > JACCUZ01 > JBBRHF01. The sequence continues at coordinate 4,828 of JBBRHF010000124.1, forward strand.
TGCCGCCGAGCGCACCGCCGAGGAGCGGGCCGTGCTGGCGGCGGCCGAGCTGCTCGGCCCTGGCGAGGTGACCCTCGCCGCGGGTGAGGACTACGTCACCCCGGAGGTGTTCGCCGGCTGGTCGACCGAGGGCTTGGACGGGCTGGCCGATCGGTTCCACGACCACGTCCGGGCCCGGGCGGGGCACGTGCGACTGCCGCGACCGGTCGTGCTGAACACGTGGGAGGCGGTCTACTTCGACCACCGGCTGGAGCGTCTGACCGAGCTGGCCGACGCCGCCGCCGAGATCGGCGTGGAGCGGTTCGTGCTCGACGACGGGTGGTTCCTCGGCCGGCGGGATGACCACGCCGGGCTCGGCGACTGGGTCGTGGACCCGGCGGTGTGGCCGGGCGGGCTGGCGCCGCTCATCGGGCACGTTCGCAGGCTGGGGATGGACTTCGGCCTCTGGGTGGAACCGGAGATGGTCAACGTCGACTCCGAGCTATACCGGGCGCACCCCGACTGGGTGCTGGCGGCGCGCGGCGAGCTGCCCCCGCCGTGGCGGCACCAGCAGGTGCTCGACCTGGCCAACCCGGCGGCCCACGCCCACCTGCTGGACCGGCTCGACGCCCTGCTGCGCGACCACGACATCGCCTACCTCAAGTGGGACCACAACCGTGACCTCGTGCTGGCGGGACACGGCGGCCGGCCCGCCGTGCGCGCCCAGACCCTTGCGGTCTACGCCCTGCTCGACGAGCTGCGCCGACGCCACCCGGGCGTCGAGATCGAATCGTGCGCCTCGGGCGGCGGGCGGGCCGACCTCGGCATCCTGGCGCGCACCGACCGGGTCTGGGCCAGCGACACCAACGACGCCCTGGAACGTACGACGATCCAGCGGTGGACCCAGCTGCTGCTGCCGCCCGAACTGGTCGGGAGTCACGTGGGCCCGCCGACCGCCCACACGACCGGGCGGACCCACGACCTGTCCTTCCGGGCGGCCGTCGCGCTGTTCGGCCACGTCGGGATCGAGTGGGACGTGAGCGCCCTGTCCGCGGACGACCGGGCGGCGCTGGCGGCTGCGGTGTCGACGTACAAGACGCACCGGGGCCTGCTGCACACCGGCCGGGTGGTGCACGCCGACCACCCCGACCCGGCCGCGCTGCTGCACGGGGTGGTGGCGCGGGACCGTCGCGAGGCGCTGATGGCCTACGTCGCGGTCGCGTCCTCGGCGTCCGAGCGGCCCGGGCCGGCCCGGTTCCCCGGCCTGGACCCCGAGGTGTCCTACCGGGTCCGGGCGCTGGACGTCGGTGGCCCGCCGCGGACTCTGCAGGGGGCCGCGCCCGGCTGGCTGCGCGAGGGCGGGGCAGTCCTCTCAGGACGGTTCCTCGCGGTCGCCGGGCTGCCGATGCCGGTGCTCGTCCCGGAGCAGGCGCTGGTGGTGCACCTCCTCGCGATCTCGGAAGGGCCGGCGCCCGGGCACGGCTAGTCTTTTCGGCATGGATGGTTGTTCCAGACCGGCGGGCCGGCCTGTGGGGGCAGGTACGCCGTGAGCGGGACGTTCGTCAACGCGGCGCTCGTCGCGGCGTTCCTTCTCGTCGGAGCATTTTTCGCCGGCTCCGAGATCGCACTGGTGTCGCTGCGTGAGGGGCAGGTCAAGGCCCTCGCCGCTCGCAGCAAGCGGGGCCAGGCCGTGTCCCGCCTGCACCGGGACCCCAACCGGTTCCTCGCCACCGTCCAGATCGGCGTCACCCTGGCGGGGTTCCTTTCCGCGGCGTTCGGTGCGTCGGCCTTCGCCGACGAGCTGTCGCCAGTCCTGCAGGGGTGGGGGCTCACCAAGGCCGTCGCCTACGTCGTCGCGTTCGTCAGCGTGACGATGGGCATCACCTACCTGTCGCTGATCGTCAGCGAGCTGGCCCCCAAGCGAATCGCCCTCCAACACGCCGAGAGCTTTGCGCTGCTGGTGGCGCCGACGGTCGAGCGCCTCGCCCGCATCACCCGCCCGGTCGTGTGGCTGCTGTCCCGCTCGACCGACGGCGTGATGCGCATGCTCGGCGGCAACCCCGGAGCCCAGCGCGAGACGATGTCGCAGGAGGAGCTGCGCGATATGGTCGCCGGCCACGAGGAGCTCGGAGCCGAGGAGCGCCAGCTGATCGGGGACGTCTTCGAGGCCGGGGAGCGCCAGCTACACGAAGTGATGGTCCCGCGGACCGAGGTCGACTTCCTCGACGCCTCGATGCCGATCTACCTCGCCACGAAGCTCGCCGCGACCAGCCCGCGCTCGCGCTACCCGGTGGTGCGCGGGTCCCACGACGACATCGTGGGCTTCGTGCACGTGCGCGACCTGTTCGCCCCCGAGGTGTCCGGTCGCTCGGTCCGTGTCGGCGAGCTCGCCCGTGAGGTCAAGACGATGCCCGGCACCAAGCGGGTGCTGCCGGCGCTCTCGGAGATGCGCCGCGAGGGTCACCACCTTGCGATCGTCATGGATGAATACGGCGGCACGGACGGCATCGTCACCATGGAGGACCTGATGGAAGAGCTCATCGGCGAGATCCACGACGAGTACGACGTCGCCGAGGAGCAGACGCGGGCGCTGCGCGGCGGCGACATCGAGGTCGACGGGCTGCTCAACTTGGAGGACTTCGAGGACCGGACCGGCATCGAGCTGCCCGAGGGTCCCTACGAGACGGTGGCCGGCTTCGTCATCAACGAGCTCGGCCGGTTGCCCACTGTGCAAGAGTCGGTGGAGGCGCTCGGGCACCGGTTCACGGTGAGCGAGCTCGATGGTCGCCGGGTGGCGCGGGTCCGACTCAGCCCGGTGGCGCCCGACGACGAGGAGACCGACCGGGCGTGATGCCGCGGCTGGCAGAATGGCTGGCATGTCTCGACCCCGCGTCCTGTCCGGCATGCAGCCGACCGATGACTCGCTGCACCTCGGCAACTATCTCGGCGCGCTGCGGCAGTGGGTCGCGCTCCAGGACAGCCACGAGGTCTTCTTCTTCGTGGCCGACCTGCACGCGATCACGGCGGAATATGAGCCGGACCGGCTGCGGGCCCGCACCCGGGCCACGGCCGCCCAGTTCCTGGCGGCTGGGGTCGACCTCGAGCGCGCCACAGTGTTCGTCCAGAGCCATGTCGCGGAGCACGCTCAGCTGTCGTGGGTGCTTGGGTGCATCACGGGTTACGGCGAGGCCAACCGGATGACCCAGTTCAAGGACAAGTCGGCCCGCGGCGGCGCTGTCTCGGTCGGCCTGTTCACCTATCCCATCCTGCAGGCCGCCGACATCCTGCTCTACCGGCCCGAGCTGGTCCCGGTGGGCGAGGACCAGCGACAGCACCTCGAGCTCAGCCGCGACCTGGCCCAGCGGTTCAACGGCCGCTTCGGCGAGACCTTTTTCGTGCCGGAGCCGTTCATCCTCAAGGCGACGGCCAAGATCTATGACCTGCAGGCCGTCGACAAGAAGATGAGCAAGAGCGTCGGTGGCGCGGGTTGCCTCTGGATGCTCGACGAGGCCAAGGTCATCGACAAGAAGATCCGCAGCGCGGTCACCGACGCCGGCCGCGAGATCGTCGCCGACCCCGTCGCCAAGCCGGGTGTCACCAACCTGCTGGGCATCCTCGGTGCGCTGTCCGGTGAGTCTCCGGCGGCCCTGGAGGAGCACTTCGTCGGCCGCGGCTATGGCGACCTGAAGAAGGAAGTCGCGGCGGCGGTCTTGGATGTGACGGTGCCTTATGGCGAGCGGGTGCGGTTCTACCTCACCGACCCCGCCGAGCTGGATCGGGTGCTCGCCGCCGGGGCAGCCCGCGCCCGCGAGATCGCTGCCGGCACCCTGGAGTCGGTCTTCGACCGGGTCGGCTTCCTGCCCCCCGCCCCCGTCCCGGCCGCGCCGCCGGCGAGGGGCTGATAACCATGGACGACCACGGGCCCACCCGAAGGATCGGGGTGGCCATCGCCATCCCCGAGCCGCACGCGGCGGTCCTGCAGGCCTGCCGGACGTCCTACGGCGACCCGATGGCCACGGCCATCCCCACCCACATCACCCTGCTGCCGCCGACCCCGGTGCCCGACGCCGACATGCCGACGATCGAGGAGCACCTGCGCAAGGTGGGGCAGGCCGAACAGCCCTTCGACGTCATCCTACGCGGCACCGGAACCTTCCGGCCGATCTCCCCGGTCGTCTTCGTCCAGCTCGCGCAGGGCATCTCCAGCTGCGAGCGAGTCGAGGCCCGGGTGCGGTCCGGGCCGCTGGCCCGGGCGCTGGCGTTCCACTACCACCCGCACGTGACCATTGCCCACGACCTTTCGGACGAGGCGCTCGAGCGCGCCTTCACCGAACTCGCCTCCTACGAGGTGCGCTTCCTTGCGTGGGGGTTCAGTCTCTACGAGCACGGTTCCGACGAGGTGTGGCGCCCGCAGCGCGACTTCCCGTTCGGCCAGGTGCTGCCCGGTCCGCAGGAAGCCCCGTCATGCTGAGCCGCTGCGCAGTAGCGCTATAGTTGCGCTGTGGCGACGATTCAGATCCGAGAGATTCCTGAGGACGCTTACGAGGTGATCCGCAAGCGGGCCCGCGCCGACGGGCGGTCCATCCAGTCCTATATGCGGGAGTGGCTGCTCGATTTCGCGGCCCGTCCCACCGCCCAGGAAGTGCTGCTCGCACTGGAGACGGCTTTGGCCAGCCACGACACTCCCGGCGCGACGCGTGCCTCCATCCAGGCCGACCTCGCCGCCGATCGCCGGTGACCGACTGCGTCCTCGACGCCTCCGCCCTAGTGTTGGCGTCGAGCGGCAAGACCGACGCGGCATCCGCGCTGCGCAGGCGGCTCGCGGGCGTGCGCACGCATGCCCCGCACCTGATCGACGCCGAGGTCGGCAACGTTCTGCGCCGTCACGAACGAGGCGCCCTCCTGCACCACGACGAGGCTCTTCTCGCGATGCGCGCCGCCCAGGTGCTCGTCGACCATCGCTACACCCACGTCGGGCCGTTGGCGGAGATGGCGTGGATGTGGCGGCACAACCTGAGCTTCTACGACGCGCTCTACGTCGCCCTTGCGGCCCTGTTGGATCTCCCGTTGATCACGGGGGACGTGCGTCTGAGTCGCGCGCCCGACCTCGCCTGCGCGGTCGAACTCATCTGACAAGTCCATGATCGTAAAATAAATGTGCGGCTCTATCGCTCGAATGTTTCACGATGATGGAAGCGGTCGGGTGGGCGGGGTCGCCAACGTGTAGACGTCAAGGTCGCCGGGCAGGCTGTCCCGAGATGACGAAACAGGGCGAGACGAAGCAGGCCGGGACGCAACAGGGCGGGAGCAAGCCTGGGCTGCTGGACCGGGCCAGGGGTCAGGTCCGGCGGCTGCGCGGGCGCAGTGCCGGGTTCGACCACGCCGTACGCGCCATCGATCGCAACAGCGAAGTGCTCGGCTCGCAGATCGCCGCATCGGTCACCTACTTTGGGTTCCTGTCGTTCTTCCCGTTGCTGGCGGTGGCCTTCGCCGCTGTCGGCTACGTCAGCGCGGTCTATCCGGACGCGCGGGACGGCGTGACCAGCGCGATCCAGGATGCCTTCCCCAGCCTGATCGGCTCGGGGGAGGGCCAGATCAACGTGCAGGACATCATCGACGCGAAGGCCGGCGCCGGGCTGGTCGGGATCGTCGGGCTGCTCTACTCAGGACTGGGCTGGCTGGACGCCCTGCGTGACGGGCTCAAGCGGATGTTCGGCACCCTCGACGAGTCGGTGAGCTTTCTGAAGAAGAAGCTCACCGACGTCTTCGTGCTGGTGGCGTTGGGGGTGAGCCTGCTGCTGTCCCTGGTGGTGTCCTCGACCGCCACCGCCGCCACCACGCTCGTCTTGCGCCAGGTCGGCCTGGAGAACTCGATCGTGGCCCTCCTGCTGCTCAAGGTCCTCACGGTCGCGGTCGCGCTGCTCGGCGACACGGTCATCTTTGCGATCCTGTTGTCCCGGCTGTCCGGGGCGCACCTGCCGTTCCGCCAAGTGCGATCTGGCGCGCTGGTCGCGGCGGTCGGCTTCGAATTGCTCAAACTGCTCGGCACGTTCCTCATCGCCAAGACGACCAGCAACCCGGTCTACGCGACGTTCGGGGTCGTCGTGGGGCTCCTGGTGTGGATGAACTTCGTGTCCAAACTGCTGATGTACGCCGCCGCCTGGACCGTGACCCAGCCCTACTCGCTGGAGCCGGGCGGGCTCACGGAGGAGGGCGCCGGGCGCAGCACCGGATTCGCGGCCTCGACCGAACCCGTCCACGCCGTGGCCCCGAACGACTTTGACCGGGTGCGGGTGGGGGCCGTCGTACGGGTCGCGGCGCCGGCCGGGGCCAGGGGTGGGCTCCGCCGCCCGCTGCTCGGTGCCGTGGCAGGTGCCGGTGCGCTGGCCGCCGTCCTGCGGCTGCGGGATCGTCGCCGCAGCTGACGGCGCAGCAGGACCCGCGCACGCAAGGCGACCACGGTGGACAGCAGGACGATGATCAGCCAGGCGTACGACGGCAGCCCACCGCCGGCGGTTCGGGCGCGAGTCGACGCGGCGGAGGCAGCCGACCTGCTGACGGCCGTTGTGTGTCCGGCGGCTCCCGGTCGCAGCGCGGCCGCCGCGTCGGCGCCCGGACGGGACTGCTCGATCGTGGCCACCGGCGGGGTCGCCGCGGCGTTGGCGAAACCCCAGTCAAGCAGGGCCGCGGCATCCCTCCAGCCGCCCGAGTCCGTGTGCAGGACGGACACCATCAGGGTGCGCCCGCCGCGCGTGGCGGCGCCGACGAAGGTCCCCTTGGCCAGCGTTGTCCAGCCGGTCTTGACGCCGATGGCGCCGCTGTAGTTGCGCACGAGCTTGTTCTGCGTATAGATCTGAAAGGTCGCGCGGGCCGTGCCGGCGGCGGCAACCTTGCCGGGGAACTGGGACTTGACGGTGCCGGCATAGCGCCTGAAGTCGGGTCGGGCCAGGCCGGCGCGGGCGAACAGCGCCAGGTCATAGGCCGAGGTGACCTGGCCGTCGGCGTCTAGGCCGCTGGGGTTGACCACTGTGGTGTCCGTCGCGCCCAGTGACCGCGCGGTCGTCGTCATCCGGGCCACCGTGAGCGGGACGCCGCCGGCCACGGTGGCGAGGGCGTTCGCCGCGTCGTTGCCCGACACCAGGAACAGCGCCTCGAACAGGTTGCGTACTGTGTAGGTCGACCCGGGGACGATCCCCGCCTTGCTGCCCTCGACGTTGGCGTCGGCGGGGGTCGCGGTGTAGACGGCCTTCGGCTTGAGCTGGGGCAGCAGTGTGATCGCGGTGAGCACCTTGAGCGTGCTGGCGGGGCGGAACCGGCCATGGGCGTCCTTCGCCGCCAGAACGGCACCCGAATCGGCGTCGGCCACGAGGTAGGACCGGGCGTGCACGGCGGGGAGCGGTGTGGTGCTCGTGGTGGCCGAGACGACGATCCCGGTGGAGGCGAGTGGATCGCCCCCGGCCCAGGTCGAGGTGGCGGCGGCCGTTCCGGGGAGCGCCCCGAGCAGGCAGGTCGTGGCGAGGGTCGCGGCAAAAGCGCGCTGGGTGGGCGTCATGACTACCTGAGGGTAGCCATGATGGGGCCGCACTCGTCGTACGTTGGACATCGGTGTGTCCGCGCGGCGGTAGCATCCACATATGGGACACAACGCAGAATCCGGCTGGCCGATCGATCCCGTCTACGGGCCGGACGCCCTGGAGTCGTTCGATCCGGCCGTCCAGCTCGGCGAGCCGGGGAAGTTTCCGTTCACCCGCGGGGTCTATCCCTCGATGTACACCGGGCGCCCGTGGACCATGCGCCAGTACGCCGGGTTCGGCACCGCCAAGGAGTCCAACGAGCGCTACAAGCAGCTCGTGGCTGCCGGCACCGGCGGACTGTCGGTGGCGTTCGACCTGCCGACCCAGATGGGCTATGACTCCGATGACCCGGTCGCGGCCGGCGAGATCGGCAAGGTCGGCGTGGCGATCGACTCCCTCGACGACATGCGCACGCTGTTCGAGGGCATCCCGCTGGGCGACGTCTCGACGTCGATGACGATCAATGCCCCGGCCGCGCTGCTGCTGCTGCTCTATCAACTGGTCGCCGAGGAGCAGGGCATCGAGGCGTCCAAGCTGACCGGGACGATCCAGAATGACGTGCTCAAGGAGTACATCGCCCGCGGCACCTACATCTACCCTCCACAGGAGTCGCTGCGGCTGATCACGGACATCTTTGCGTACTGCAAGAGCGAGGTGCCGAAGTGGAACTCCATCTCCATCTCCGGCTACCACATGGCCGAGGCCGGAGCCACGCCCGCGCAGGAGATCGCCTTCACCCTCGCCGACGGGATCGAGTACGTCCGGGCCGCCGTCAAGGCCTGCCTCGACGTCGACGACTTCGCCGCCCGGCTGTCCTTCTTCTTCGTGGCCCGGACCACCATCCTCGAGGAGGTCGCGAAGTTCCGCGCCGCGCGACGGATCTGGGCCCAGGTGATGCGAGACGAGTTCGGCGCCAAGAAGGAGAAGTCGCAGATGCTGCGCTTCCACACCCAGACCGCCGGGGTGCAGCTCACCGCCCAGCAGCCGGAGGTCAACCTGGTCCGGGTCGCCATCCAGGCCTTGGCCGCCGTGCTCGGCGGCACCCAGTCACTGCACACGAACTCCTACGACGAGGCGCTGTCCCT
>JBBRHF010000125.1:0-13414 GCA_038223055.1 Actinomycetes bacterium
CTGTTGGGTGCGCTCTTCATTTGACCTACGACGTGCCGTTGGCCACGGGCAACCTGAAGGACTACGAGGACTTCGCCACCCATCACGGGCTACGTATTCTCGGGGGCGACTGACCTCCCGCCGTCAGACCAGAGGGAGCAACACCGCCGCGGCTGAGCTCAATGAGGCGCCCAGCCGACTCGGCCTGAGCCACCGCTTCTGCCGCTGTCGGCGCGTGCCAGCTCATCCACCGGCGCGCCGTTTGTCGATACCGAACGTCGAATGACGCCAGCTCGGAGGGAGAACGGGCGACTAGCCGACGGCCGCCACGAATTGCGCGCCGGCCCGGCGCTTTCGCCGGCACCATGTCGAAAGGGTAGGGTGCTCACCGCTAGCTAGCGCTAGCGCTCTCGCGCAGCGGGTACGACGTGGTGGTGTTGAACATGTCTCTCAACCACTTCGGTACAGCACTCGTAGGCTCACAGCCATGAGCGGGAACACCGGCTTTTCCCCTGACCTTCGCTCCGGCCGCGAGCGGCGCCGCCGGCTGTGGCTCGCTGCCAAGCACGGCTGGCCGAAGTCCTACCCGTTGGTGCAGTTTCCGAATGTGCCCCTGGGTTTCGTCACGTTGTCCCTGCTGACGGCCATGGTGACCACGGGCGGCGCGCACGACGCCGCGCAGAGCATCGGCAGGACGTTCCAGGCGATCTGGGGCTACCTCGAGCTGACCTCAGGGATCAACGGCTTCAGGCGGGCTCTGGGCGGTGTCGTGCTGGCAGCCGCCGTCTGGCTGCTCGTTGCCTGACGACTCGACCACCGTAGGCACGGGGTGTGCGGCAGAACCGGATGATCGCGTCGCGCCCCGCGCCCCGTGACTACGCGTGATCCTGCGGATCGGGCTGTCGTGACCCCTGCGGATCGGCTGTCGTGACCCCGGCGGATCCGCGCCGTGATGGACCGTGTGCGCGGTGGCCGCTTGCTGCGCGCCTGGCCGGTGCGGAACAAAACTTGATGGGCGATAGTTCGGCGATATATCGTCAACAGATAGTTGGCGACATCGAGAAGGAGAACCGCATGAGTGAGTTCCACATCTACCCCCCACCCTGGGCTCTGACACGGCGGCGCTGGCAGCACCATCTGCTCGCTGCCAAGGTCGGGCCGACGGCAGGGCCGAGCAGGCCGACGGCTGGGCCGAGCGGGCCGACGGCTGGCCCGAGCGGGGCGCCATCCCCAGAACGCGACGCGACCATTGACGGCCCGGACACCCGCCGTCGAGGTGGACCCTTCGCCCGGCGCGACACGGCAGCGGACGGCCCGTGCGCCCGCCGCCGAGGTGGACCCTTCGCCCGGCGCGACACGGCAGCGGACGGCCCGGACACCGGCCACCGAGGTGGACGGTTCGCCGCGGGCGACGCGGCCACCGACGACTCGGCCTTCCGAAGCCGTGGATTCCGCTTCGCGGCCAAGGACGACGCGGATGACCGCCCCGAAGGGCCCGACCATCTACACGAACACGAACACGAACACGAGGACGGCCACGGCCATGGGCGCGGGCGCGGGAGACCTGGCCGCGGACCGCGCGGACCGCGCTCCGGGCGACGGCGGGCGGGTCGCGGCGACGTACGCGCCGCCGTGCTCGCCCTGCTCGCCGAGCAACCCCACCACGGCTACTCGATCATCAGCGAGCTCAGCGGGCGCAGCGGCGGCCTGTGGCGGCCGAGCCCCGGCTCGGTCTACCCGGTGCTCGCGCTGCTGAAGGACGAGGGCCTGGTCACCTCGGCCGAGACCGACGGCCGACGGGTCTTCACCCTGTCCGACACCGGCCGCGCGTACGTCGATGAGCACGCCGAGGAACTCAACGACCCGTGGTCACCCAAGGACACAGGACACCGCCGGCGGGCTGCCTCGCTGTTCGACGGCGTGCGCTCCCTCGGCTCCGCCGCCCGCGAAGTCGCCCACAACGGCACCGATGCCCAAGTCGAGCAAGCCCGTGCCGCGCTCGACGACACCCGCAAGGCGCTCTACCGCATCCTCGCCGAGGACACGGCGAAGGACGGCGCATCCACCGCCGGCGCCGACCCGAAACCGTCGGACCACGACGACACGGCATCTGCCTGATCGCGGCGGGAAGGCGCAGATCACTCCTCGCGCAGGCGCGGCTCCGTCCGGTTGCCCGGATGGATGCCGCGCTTGTCTGCGTAGAACGCCCGCACCAGGTCCATGTCGGCGCGCACGTCACCGGTGGGCACGAACGACGGCCCGAAACCCGCCGTCCGGCTTGGCCCGTCGACGAACGCCAGCGTCACCTGCACCCCCGCATCTTGGGCAATCCGATAGAACCCGGAACGCCAGTGCTCCATCTTGCCGCGCGTCCCCTTCGGCGCGACCACCAAGAGGAACGGCTCCCCCGCCGACCACCGGCGCACCAGCGCGGCCACGGCCCCGGACGGGTCGTCGCGGTTGACCGGGATCCCGCCAGTTGCCCGCATCAACACCCCCAGCGGTCCCCGGAACAGCTCACGCTTGCCCAGGAACCGGGTAGGGATGCCGGCCTGCCACATCACCCCGAGCATGACCAGGTAGTCCCAGTAGGACGTGTGCGGCGCCGCCACCAGGACACCCCTCGCGTCGCCCGCCGGCGGCTCGCCGGCGAGGTGCCACCGCGCCAGCCGCCAGATCACCCGAGCCACCTGCCGCCGCACGCGGATGGCGCGCCCCTCATCGCGACGTACCGAGCCCCTTCCCATGGACGAAAGGTACGTTCAGTCACCCCGCACGCCGGCACCGGGTGATCGTGAAACATTCGTGTCGGCCTATCGCTCGAATGTTTCACGATCACGTAGTTCGGGCGGGCCATTGTCACCATGCCAATGCGAGGCACAGTGACCCCGCGGTCGAGTCAGCGTTGGACCGTCGCGTCCGCTCGCCCCAGGGGAGTTGCACGTGCCCGACCACGGCCACGGACCCGGTCTGCGCGATGAACGTGGCCGCGGTCGACGCGTCTCGGCACCTCAACCAGGACGGGAACCGCTACTACTACTACTACTACTACTACTACTACTACTACTACTACTACTACTACTACGGCAGCGGCGGCCTGCGTGCGTTCGCCGCGTCGCCCGCGGCCTGCATGCCGGCTACCTGACGCCGCTCAGCCGATGACCGCGTCGACGGCCTTCTTCAGTGCGCTGGGCTGAGACGGCTTGGTCGGTGCGGTCTGGCGCAGCTCCAGCATGCGCTCTCCGATCTCCTGGAGGTCCTTGCGCCCGATCCCCTCCCGGACCTTGGGGAACCACTGCTCTTCCTCTTCCTCGATGTGGTGCTCGACGTTCTCGATCAGCACGGTCACCTTGGCGTTGAAGCGCTCGTCGTCCGGCTTCATCATGGAAAGCTCGAGGCACAGCACGTCGGCGACATGGTGCTCCTCGTAAGACTCGAGCACGTCGTCCTCGACCTCGGGCAGCAGCCTGCGCACCTCGGGGTACATCACCTCGTTCTCGAGGTAGGTGTGCACAGTGAGCGCGCCGATGATCCGCTCGACCAGGGCGCCCTTGGTCTTGGTGGCGTTCGCTCCGGCCTGCTCGAACTCGCGGAACAGGCGCTTGATCTCCTTGTGGTCGTCCTTGAGCACGACGATGGCGTCGGTGGACATAGGGGGTTCCTTCCTTGCTGCTGGGTGGGTGTGCCGCGCCGGCCGCCGTACGTCGTGCGGCTCGACTCCCGACAGTGTTGCCACGACGGGCGGCGCCACACCTGGGGGCCGGCCGAGATTACCGTGACCTGCGTCACGTCTGAGGTTTGACCGGTTTGTCGGACTGGCATAGCGTTTCGCCGCACCGGGGTCCACAACCTGACGGAAGGCTGGACATGGGGGCGCGACAGCTCGGGTTGGTCGTCGTCGTCGCGCCGGACAAGTTCAAGGGCAGCCTGAGCGCGGTCCAGGCAGCCGAAGCGATGGCGGCCGGTCTGCGCGATCTCAGCCGGATCCCGCCCATCGAGGTGCGGCTGGTCCCCGTCGCAGACGGAGGTGACGGCACCGTCGAGGCGGCCGTGGCTGCCGGCTACATCCCGGTCACGGTCACGGTGACCGGCCCGACCGGGGCGCCGGTCGAGGCCACCTTCGCGCTGGGCGGTGGCGTGCGCAGCGACCCGGAGCGCGGCGCCGCGGCCGGCGCCGGTGCCGGTGCCGGTGCCGGTGCCGGTGCCCAAGACACCCCGTTCACGGCCGTCGTCGAGCTCGCGGCCGCGTCCGGGCTGGCCCTTCTCCCGGACGGCAACTCGGCCCCGCGCACTGCCGCCACCCACGGCACGGGGGAACTCGTCGCCGTGGCACTCGACCGCGGTGCGCGGCGCATCGTGCTCGGCCTCGGCGGCAGCGCCAGCACCGACGGCGGCACCGGTCTCGCGGCCGTGCTCGGGGCCCGCTTCCTCGACGCCAACGGCGAGCACCTGGCCCCTGGAGGGGCGGCCCTGGCCGACCTCGACCGGGTCGACGCCAGCGGCCTGCACCCCCGGATCCCGGGGACCGAGTTCGTGGTGGCCAGTGATGTGGACAACCCGTTGACGGGACCGACGGGAGCCGCAGCGGTCTACGGCCCGCAGAAGGGTGCCACCACCGAGGACGTCGTGGACCTCGACGCCGCGCTGGCCCGCCTGGCGCAGGTGTTGCGTCGCGATCTCGGCGTGGATGTCGAGCACCACCCCGGTGCCGGCGCGGCCGGCGGCGTCGGCGCCGGCGCCCTCGCCTTCCTGGGCGCCCGGATCACGACCGGCATCGATCTCGTGCTCGACCTGGTGGGTTTCGCCGACGCCCTGGACGGCGCGGACCTCGTGCTCACCGGGGAAGGTGCGCTGGACCGGCAGACGCTGCACGGCAAAGCCCCCTACGGAGTCGCCCAGGCCGCGACCCGGGCGGGTGTGCCGGTGATCGCACTCGCGGGGAAGGTCGACCTCGACGCCGCCCAACTGATCGAGCTCGGCGTCGTCTCGGCCCACGCCGTGGCCGACACCGCCGCAGACGCCGAGACGGCCATGCGCGACGCCGCCGTGCTGCTGCGTGCCCTGACCACCCGCGTAGTCGGCGACTGGCTGGAAGAGCGCGACTCCGACCCCGCCACCCCCACCAGGAGGACCCTGTGACCGACCCGACCGAGCCGCCGTCCCTGGACCTGCCCGAGGGAGTGGAGATCATCGGGCCGGTGCACGAGCGCTACGACGAGGTGCTCACCCCGGTTGCGCTCGACCTGCTGGTGCTGCTGCACCGCACCTTCGACGAGCGCCGCCTCGAGCTGTTGGACCTGCGCGAGCAGCGCTACCAGGAGCTCGCCGCGGGCGGCACCCTCGACTTCGGCACCGAGACCAGCGCCATCCGCGAGGATTCCTCCTGGCGGGTCGCCGACCCGGCGCCCGGTCTCGTGGACCGCCGCGCCGAGATCACCGGGCCGACGGACCGCAAGATGACCGTCAACGCGCTCAACTGCGGCGCACGGGTGTGGATGGCCGACCTCGAGGACGCCAACACCCCGCTGTGGGAAAACATGGTGCAGGGTCAGCTGAACCTGCGCGACGCCATCGAAGACAAGATCGACTTTACGTCGCCGGAAGGCAAGTCCTACGCCCTGAAAGAGAACGTCGCGCAGATCGTCGTACGGCCGCGTGGTTGGCACCTCCCGGAGAAGCACCTGCTCGTCTACGGCGAGCGCATCTCGGCCAGCCTGTTCGACTTCGGGCTGTACTTCGTGCACTGCGCCCGCCTGCAAATGGACAGCGGCGGCGGGCCCTACTTCTACCTGCCGAAGTTGGAGAGCCACCTCGAGGCGCGGCTCTGGAACGACGTCTTCGTCCTCGCTCAGGACCATCTCGGCATCCCCCAGGGCACCATCCGGGCAACAGTGCTCATCGAGACCTTCCCGGCGGCCTTCGAGATGGAGGAAATCCTCTACGAGTTGCGCGATCACTCCTCGGGTCTCAACGCCGGCCGCTGGGACTTCATGTTCAGCGCCATCAAGAAGTTCCGCACCAGGGGCAAGGAGTTTATGTTGCCCGACCGCAACTCGGTCACGATGACGGTGCCGTTCATGCGGGCCTACACAGAGCTACTCGTGCGCACCTGCCACAAGCGCGGAGCCCACGCCATCGGCGGCATGGCCGCGTTCATCCCCAGCCGCGCGGACGAGACGGTCAACGCGGCGGCGTTCGCCAAGGTGCTCGAGGACAAGACCCGCGAGGCACGCGACGGCTTCGACGGATCCTGGGTGGCCCACCCGGACATGGTGCCCACCTGCCTGGAGGCGTTCGACGCGGTCCTCGCCGAGCGGCCCAACCAGATCGACGTGCTGCGTGAGGACGTCCACGTGAGTGCCGCGCAGCTACTCGACATCGGGTCCACGCCGGGCCAAGTCACCGAGCAGGGTCTGCGGGGCAACATCAGCGTGGCCGTGCAGTACCTCGAGTCGTGGCTTCGGGGCTCCGGCGCCGTCGGCATCAACAACCTGATGGAGGACGCAGCCACCGCGGAGATCTCCCGGTCGCAGGTGTGGCAGTGGCTGCACAACTCGGTCGAGCTGGCCGGCGGCGAGACCGTCACCCGCGACCTGGTGGAGCGGCTCATCGGCGAGGAACTCGCGGCGATCCGCACCGAGCGCGGCGACGAGGCCTTCGCCACCGGCCGCTGGGCCGACGCCACCGCACTATTTCGCGACTTGGCGCTCGCCGAGCACTTCGCCGACTTCCTCACCCTGGCGGCCTACGAGCAGATGCCCTGACGACCGTGCCCTGACGACCGTGCCCTGACGACCGTGCCCGGGCGCTGCTTGTGCCGCCGCATGAACATGGTTGTGACGGGAGTCCCCGGCCCCCAGAAAGTGTCGATTTGCTTCGGAGCGACCTAAAGCGCAACGTTGCTCATGGTGCCCGACATCCGCCTCCGGCGACATCGACCTGAACCATGTCGTGGGCGACCCGGTCCGCGCACCTTGCCTGTCGTCGAGTCGAAGGTGGTAGCACGTGTCCGTCCAGCAAGCCAGTGCAGATCAGAACTCCAACGCGGGGCAACACCAGACCAGCCGCCCACCCGGGTCCGCAGCGTTTGCTCCGGTCGACGAGGCGGTGATCACTGCCCTGCGAGGAATCGTCGGCGCCGACCACGTCCTGGTCTCCGAGGGCGAGCTGGTGCCCTACTCCCGGGACGCCACCCCGCTGTTCGGCGGGCGCCCCGACGCCGTGGTCCTGCCCGCGTCCACGGCCGAGGTCGCCGCCATCCTCCGGCTGGCCACCGAACGGCGCATTCCGATCGTCCCGCGAGGCGCCGGCTCGAATCTGTCGGCTGCCACCGTCGCTCAGCTCGGCGGCATCGTTCTGGTCCTGACCCGGCTGGACCGAGTGCTCGAGGTCAACGCAGCCGAGCTGCTGGCCGTCGTCCAAACCGGGGTCACCACCGCCGCGCTGGCGGACGCGGCAGCGGCGGCAGGGTTGCTCTACGCCCCCGACCCGGGCAGCCGCACCGTGGCCACCGTCGGGGGCAACGTCGCGATGTGCGCCGGGGGCCTTCGCGGCCTCAAGTACGGCGTCACGCGCAACTACATCCTCGGGCTCGAGGTCGTGCTGCCCACCGGTGAGGTGATCAGGACGGGCGGCCGGCTGTGGAAGGACGTCGCGGGCTACGACCTGACCCGGCTGCTCACCGGCTCGGAGGGAACCCTGGGCGTCATCACCGAGATCACCGTCGCGCTGCTGCCCATGCCGCAGACCAGCGCGACCGGCGTCGCCTACTTCCCCACCCTCGCAGATGCCAGCCGCGCGGTCGCGGCGATCCTCGCCGACGGCGTCGTGCCGGGCACGCTGGAGTTCCTCGACGGCAAGTGCATCAACGCCGTGGAGGACTACGCCCAGCTCGGGCTGGACCGGACCGCCGGGGCGCTGCTGCTGTTCGGTGACGACGGAACCCCGGACGTGGTCGAGCGCAACCTGGCCCGGATGGGCACGATCTGCGAGTCGCAGGGCGCGACGTCCGTCACCGTCGCCAAGGAGATCGCGGAGTCCGAGGCACTGCTGGCTGCGCGCCGTTGCGGGCTGCCAGCGCTGGCCCGGCTGGCCCCGGTCACGGTCCTCGAGGACGTCACCGTGCCTCGGCCGAAGATGGCCGAGTTGGTCGACCGGATCGACGCGATCGCCGACAAGCACGGCATCACCATCGCCACGTTCGGGCACGCCGGGGACGGCAACCTGCATCCGACCGCCGTCATCGACCCGGCTGACGGGAACGTCGTCGAGCGCACGCACGCCGCGTTCGCCGAGATCTTCACCGCCGCGCTCGACCTTGGCGGCACCATCTCCGGCGAGCACGGGGTGGGCCTCGCGAAGCTGGCCTTCCTCGAGCCGCGGCTCGGCCACGACCAGATCCTGCTCCAGCAGCGGATCAAGACGGCCTTTGACCCGGCCGGCATCCTCAACCCCGGAAAGACAGGGTCATGACCACCACTCGGCCGACCACCGGCACCGCCTCCACTGACCACGGCGTCCACCTCCGGGGCATCTTCACCCCCGAACTGCTCGACCGGTGCATCTCGTGCGGTTTCTGCCTGCCGGCCTGCCCGACGTACGACATGACCAAGAAGGAGATCTCCTCCCCGCGCGGCCGGATCAACCTCATGCGCGCGCTCGAGGCGGGGACCCTGGCCGAGGACGACCCGACTCTGCTCGAGGAGTCATCCTTCTGCCTGGGTTGCCGGGCCTGCGAGCCCGTATGCCCGGCGGGAGTGCAGTACGGCGCGCTGCTGGAGGAGTGGCGCGACCACCAGTGGAGCGGGAAGAAGCGCCCCGCGGTCGCGCGCGCGCTGACGCTGCTCACCTCGGTCCCGGACCGGCTGTTCGCGGTCCAGGGACTGGTGCGCCGCTACGCCCGGACCCGGGGCCCGGTCACCGACGAGCGGCCGCACTACATGCTGGGCTGCGTCGAACGAGGGCTCTTCCCCACGCTGAGCCGGGCGGCGCTGGCGCTGGTCCCCGGAGCAGACGCGCCCCCGGTCCAGGGCTGCTGCGGTGCCCTGCACGCGCACAACGGGTAGTCGAATAAGGGAGCCAGGATGGCGCCCCGACTCGGTCGTCGCCTGCCCGGAACCATCATTACCACGGCCGGTGGCTGCGCCGCCCATCTGGCGCCACACCTCGGGGGGGATCGGGTGAAGGAGATCTCGGCCTACCTCGTGGAGCAGGGCTACCAGGCCAGCGGGGAGGTGCGGGTGGGCGGCCGTCGCGCCCGGGTGACGCTGCAGGACTCCTGCCACCTGCGCAACGGCCTCGGCGTCACGGCCCAGCCCCGCGCGCTGCTGGCCCAGGTCGCCGACTTCGTGGAGATAGCCGGGGCGGCCACCTGCTGCGGCGCAGCCGGCACCTACTCGATGACCCGACCGAAGGACAGCCGGCGGCTGCTCAAGGCGAAGATCGCCCAGATCGACGCCGCCGGGGTCGACTACGTCGTCGCCGTCAACCCGGGGTGCCTGCGCCAGTTGCAGCAGGGTTTGCGCCGGGCCCACTCGCCGGTCAAGGCGATCCACCTTGCCGAGCTGCTCGTGCTGGCCGACGCGCGACCGTAACAGGCCCACCCCAAAAGCCCGCCGCCGCTGCGTCGATCGCAGCGGCGGCGGGCTCTTTGGTTCGCGCTCTGACCCAACAGGTCAGGTCACCATCCGGGTCAGGGAACCATCCAACCCAGCACCGAGGTGGACTGAAGGTAGACGAGCACGCACATGAACGCGAGCAGTCCCAGGCTCCAGCCGATGACCTTGCGGAAGATGTCACCTTCGCGGCCGTTGAGCCCGACCGCGGCGGCGGCGATCGCCAGGGTCTGCGGGGAGACCATCTTGCCCAGGACACCGCCGGAACTGTTGGACGCCGCCATCAGGGTCGGTGAGATGCCGACGCTCTTCGCGGTGGTCACCTGAAGGGCTCCGAACAGCGCGTTGGCCGACGTGTCCGACCCCGTCACCGCGACGCCGATCCAGCCCAGGATCGGGGAGATCAAGGCGAACGCCGCGCCGGCGCCGGCCATCCACTTGCCGATGGTCGAGGTCTGGCCCGAGGCGTTCATGATGTAGGCCAGCGCGAGCACCGTCATGACCGTGGCAATGGCGAAGCGCAGCTGGAACAGCGTCTCGCCATAGGTGCGGGCGGCAGTCCCGACGCTGAGCTTGAGCACGAAGATCGAGATGATACCGGCGACCAGCAGCAAGGTGCCGGCCGACGCGACGAACTCGATCTTGAAGGTGGTCAGGCCCAACGGCTTGCCGGCGGCGTTGACCACGCCCTCCAGGCCCGGCCACGCGAACAGCTTGGTGCCCTTGGCGAGAAGGTCCTTCACGGGCGGGATCTGCGCGATCGCGAAGATCGCGGTGATCAAGACGTACGGCGCGTAGGCCGTCATGACCTCGGCCTTGGTGTCGATGATCGTGTCCGAAGCGCCTACGGCGCCCGAAGCGCCACCACTGGGGCTAGCGGTGCCACCCTTGCCGGCGCCGGCACCGGCAAGCACCGGAGTCTTGACCGGTGTCCCGCCGGAGGGCTGCTCGACAACGTCCGTGCCGGGCTGCCAGACCCGCAGGAACGCCACGACCGCAGCGGCGGAGAGCAGGGCGGCCAGGATGTCGGTCAGGGGCAGGGAGATGTAGTTGGAGACCACGAACTTGGTCAGGCCGAACACGACGCCGCACAGCAGTGCGACCGGCCAGGTCTGGCGGAAGCCGCGTTTGCCGTCCACGAGGTAGACCAGGATCAGCGGGATGAAGACCGCCAGGATCGCGGTCTGGCGCCCGACCATCGAGCCGAGGTCCTGGACGTCGACGTCGCTGACCTGAGCGAGCGTGGTGATCGGGATCGCCATCGCGCCGAACGCGACCGGTGCGGTGTTCGCGACCAGCGCCACGGTAGCTGCCTTCATCGGCGGCAGGCCCAGCGAGATGAGCATCACCGAGCTGATCGCCACCGGGGTGCCGAAGCCGGCGAGGGCTTCCATCAACGCCCCGAAGCAGAACGCCACGATAATCGCCTGGACCCGCTGGTCCGGGCTGACCGTGCCGAACGAGCGACGCAGCACGTCGAAGTGCCCGGTCTTGACCGTCATGTTGTAGATCCAGATCGCGTTCACCACGATGAACATGATCGGGAACAAGCCGAACAGGGCGCCCTCCACACCGGAGTTCAGCGCCAACCCCAGCGGCATCGGATAGACGAACACCGCGATCACGATCGCCACGGCGAGGGCGATCAGCGAGGCGATCCACGCCTTCACCTTCAAGGCGCCGAGCAGGACGAACAGCACCACCAGGGGCAGCGCCGCGAACAGCGCCGAGAGGCCCAGTGAATTATTCACCGGGTCATATACCTGTACGTACCCGGCCAGAACCATTCGATCTCCTTATGTGGTTGTTCGTGGTGATCCAGCCCTCGTTCGGCCATCACGTACCAAAGGCTAACATTGAACCGGTATACGACTAACCGGACCGACGTGTGATTCTGGCCGCTCTGGCGACCGACTCGACGCGCTCGAAACGGTTGCTTCGTCAACCTCCGCACGACTGTCAGAACTGGCCGAACGTCACCTGGCGGGGCCGCCAGTTTGATTCGAACACTGGTTCCGTTCATCCGTGCCCGGGAATGCCGGCCGGGCCGGGCGGCGGCCTATACTCATTGTGCCTCTTGAGGTTCTGCCGGTCGATGGTTTCGTTGGCCTGGCCCGTGGCGCCCGCCCGATCCACCCGGCGGGCACAGACGTCGAGGCCAACCGGGTCCGCCTCGGACACCTGAACAGCCGCGCACACCTGGGACGACGCACCCGGGTTGACTGGCAACGGCCACAGGGTGACCGGCAGGATCTGCCAGTCACCCTGTGGCCGTGGGCCACCTGTCTCAGACCGTCATAACTCCGCGGAATAAGCAATCGGTGTGCGAGCGAGCGACCCTCAGGCGCTGTCCCGGGGATCCCGGAACCTCACAGCCGCTCGAAGATCGCGGCGATACCCTGGCCACCGCCGATGCACATGGTGACGAGCGCGAACTGACCGCCGCTGCGGGCCAGTTCGTACATGGCCTTGACGGTGAGCATGGCGCCGGTCGCCGCGATCGGGTGTCCGAGGGAGATCCCGCCGCCGTTGGGGTTGGTCTTGTCTTGCGGCAGGCCGAGTTCGCGGATGACCGCGAGTGCCTGAGCGGCGAACGCCTCGTTCGCCTCGATGACGTCGAGGTCTGCGATCTGCATCCCCGCCTTATCGAGGACCTTGTGCACTGCCGGCACCGGCCCGATCCCCATGAACGCGGGTTCGACTCCCGAGTGGGCGTAGGCGACCAGCCGTGCCATCGGCGTGAGCCCGCGCTCCTCGGCGGCCTTCCGCTCCATGAGCACCAGTGCGGCCGCCGCGTCGTTCACACCCGAGGAGTTGCCAGCCGTGACGGTGCCGTCGGGCTTAACGAAGGCCGGTCGCAGCTTGGCCATGGCTTCGACGGTGACGTCGGAGCGGAAGTGCTCGTCGGTGTCGAACGTCGTCGTGCCCTTGCGGGACTTCAACTCGACGGGCAGAATCTGATCCTTGAACCGACCGTCGGCAGTGGCTTTGGCTGACCGGTGGTGGCTCTCCACGGCGAACTCGTCCTGGTCCTCCCGGGAGATGCCGTACTTCTTGGCGACGTTCTCGGCGGTGACGCCCATGTGGTCGGACGTGAACGGATCGCTTAGGACGCCGACCATCGAGTCGACCAGGATGCTGTCACCCATCCGCGCGCCCCACCGCATGCCGGGCGAGGTGTACTGCGCCCGGCTCATGGACTCGGCGCCACCCGCGACAGCGGTATCGATGTCCCCCAGCATGATCATCTGGGCCGCGGAAACAATCGCCTGCAGGCCGCTCCCGCACAACCGGTTCAACGTCAGGGCGGGAGTCTCCACCGGCAGCCCGCCGCCCAACGCCGCCACCCGCGCGAGGTACATGTCGCGGGCCTCCGTGTGGATGACGTGCCCGAACACGACGTGGTTAACCTCGGCCGGGTCCACGCCGGCGCGCTGCACTGCTTCACGGGTGACCATGGCTGCGAGGTCGCTCGGGCCAATGTCCTTCAGGCTGCCGCCGTACTTGCCGATCGCCGTTCGGACCCCGCTCAGGAGGACTACTTCTCTGGTCTGCGACATATCTCGATCTCCTTGTGTGGATGGGGCTTTCCCCGATGGCTGGCGGGTGGCCGGGCGGTCGGCCCCCCGGCCGTGCTGCTTACATGTCCGTGCTGCCTACATGTCCGTGCTGCCTACATATCCAGGCCGCCGTTGACGCTCCAGACCTGCCCGGTGATGTACGCCGAGGCGTCCGCGGCCAGGAAGTGCACGACGCGGGCGATCTCTTCGGGATGGCAGAACCGCCCGACCGGGATCTGGGCGGTCAGCTTGTCCTTCACC
>JBBRHF010000126.1:0-13338 GCA_038223055.1 Actinomycetes bacterium
TTCGTCGGTGCCCAGGAGGTCAACGATGGTGACGGGCTCGCCCTCCAGAGCCCTGGTGAGCACGTCGCGCGCCTCCGCCTCGACCGACCGGTGACGCTGCTTGGCACGCGCGCGAAGCGCAGCCTTGGTCCCCGCGGGAAGGTTGCGGATCAGGATCTGTTCCATAACGACCACCTCCGATATCACTCAAACGATATCACTACCTGGGTCGACGTGCCGCCACGACAGCATCAGCGCGACTGCACCGGATGCGGTCATCCCGGTGGACGAACCGCGTCCGGCGACCCCCGCGCCGGCCGAGCCGACAGGCGAGCTCGTCCCGCACGGGATCGTCCAACGGCCCGAGCCGTCGTCAACGCGGCCTACCAGCCGCGTTGCTGCCACCGTTCGAGGTGGGGTCGCTCGTCGCCGACGGTGGTGTCGGCGACGTGTCCGGGGTGTACACCCCGCAGACACCGCTCGTCGGGCTGAGGCGAAGCCCCGTGAGAACGTTGGTCGCGGCGTTGCCCTGTGATCAGGGTTGATGTGACCGGGCCGGTCAGAGGTCGAACTCTGCCCACACGACCTTGCTGAGGTCCTGGGACTGCACACCCCATCGGGTGGCGAAGGCTTCGACCAGGCGCAGACCTCGGCCGCTGGTGGACTCCTGGCCGTCCTCGCTGCCCTTGGACGTCTTGGGCATCCGGTGGCTGTCGTCGGTGACCTCGATGCGCAGCAGGTGGCCGGTGTAGGACAGCGCGATCTCGATGTGGTCCTCTCCGTGGCGGGCGGCGTTGGTGATGAGCTCGCTGACGACCAGCTCGACCGACGTGGCGCAGTCGTGGTCGACTTCCCAGGCGCTGAGCAGCTGGCGGGTGAAGCGGCGCGCGTGGAGCACCGAGGCCGGTGTGGCCGGGAGACGGTGGCGGGCCAGCCGTGCCGGGACCTCGTCAGTGACGTCAAGCCGTGCGATGAGCAGCGCCACGTCGTCGTGCCCGGTCGAGACTCGAGTCGCGAGCAGCATGTCGGCGATCACGTCCGGTGTGGCGCCGCGGTGCGCGTGGAGGGTGTCGCGGACGCGGCCGAAGCCGCGGCCGATGTCCTCCCCGCGCACCTCGATGAGCCCGTCGGTGAATAGGGCCAGAGCACAGCCGGCGGGCAGCGTGCTGGTCGTCTCCAACCAGTGCATGCCGGAGTCGAGCACCCCCAAGGGCGGCCCCGTATCGGTCGGGACTTCGAGGACGACCCCGTCGGTCGCGACGGCCTGCAAGGCTGGATGGCCCGCGCTGACTGTGGTGATCAGGTGGTCGCGCGGATGGAGCTGGCAGTAGGCCAAGGTCACCATCCGGTCGCGGCCCAGGCCGACCAGGAACAGGTTCGTGCGCTCCAGAACGACGGCGGGCGGGTGTCCCTCCCCGGCGTAGGCGCGGACCGCGCTGCGGACAAGTCCCATCAGGGCGGCCGCGGCCAGGTCATGGCCCTCCACGTCGCCCATCACGATGCCCGCCGACCCGCCCGGCAGCGGGACCACGTCATACCAGTCACCGCCGATCTCGGCGGTGGCGTCGCTGGCGACGTAGCGTGCCGCCAGCGCCAGGCCGGCCACGACTGGCAGCCGCTTGGGAAGCAGCTGCCGCTGCAGCTCACCGAGGCTGCTCTTCTGCAGGGCCAGCAGCCGGGCCCGCAGCAGCGCCTGGGCTGCCATCGCCGCGGTGGTCGCCAAAAACTGCTGGTCACCGACGTCGAATTTCCGCTCGGTGGCAAAGGTGATGACCAGAGCCCCGAGCCGCATTCGTCCGGCGACCAGCGGAAGCGCGGCCAGCGCCCGCCAGCCGGTGCGGGCCACGGCAGCGGCCACCTCGGGGGTGGTCGTGAGGTCCTGGTCGACGGATTCCGCGTAGACCGGGCGGCCGGTCCGCCAGGCCCTGATCCCCGGTGTCGCGGTTCTCAGCGGGTACTCCTGCCAGTTTGCGGCCAGCTCACCCGCCAGGCTGTGCCATGCCACCGCCCGGGCAACCGCCCGTTCCTCGTCGATGAGAAGAATCGACCCGTCGGCGGCTCCCATAAGTGGCAGGACCCCTGCCACCAGCGCCTCGTTGATAGCCAGGTCGGTGGTGGCCTGTGCCAGGGACTCCCCGAGGCGGACCAGCTGCTCGGACCGGTGGGCAGCGAGCTGCTGGTCGCTGATGTTGTTGACGATGACCACCAGACCGGTCGACATCGGCAGGGCGATCTGCTCGAACCACGCCGAGGCCGGTTCGTCGTACCAGACCAGCCGCTGGCGCACCTGGGTACTCAGTGCCCGCAGGCACGCTGCGTACTGCTCGGTGTCGGCTACGCCGGGAAACACTTCCTCGATCGGCAGGCCGACGAGGTCAACAGCGCGCCGCCCGATGAGGCCCGCGGCCCTCGGGGAGACGTAGGCGTACCGCGACCCCGTGTCGATCACCGTGACAGCGTCCCCCAGCTGATCCAGCAATTCCGGGGTCAGGAACTCGGTGAGTTCCGACGCCGGCATGAGGCCGATTGTCGCAGGCCCGGTGACTTTTCGCATTGTTCGCGCCCTCCAGCCGGTCCACGTGCGTCCTCGCCGCGCGCCGGAATCTCGTTCCGTCCGTGCGAACCCGCAAAATGCCGACGACGCCGGGCAGCTCGTTCGCTACCCGGCGTCGCCGGCTGACTTTTCAGCTGGCGACGGGCGTCCCTCCCGATGGAGGGTGTGGTCGACAGCGGCGGGTCGGGGCGGTAGGCCCTACTTCTGGTCGTCCTCGACCAAGCGCTCGCGCAGCTCATCGACGTTGCCGGTCTTGGGCAGGTCCCTGGCGGCCAGCTGGTCCTGAATCTCGACCTTGGTCATGTCCTCGTACACCTTGGCGGCCTGCTCGCGCACGGCCTTCTCGGTGGCCTCGGCCTGCTCGCGCACGGCCTTCTCGGTGGCCACGACCTGCTCGCGCACGGCCGTGCCGGCGGATTCGATCTGGCCACGCAGCGTCTCGCTGACCTCGCTGGTCACGCCGACGAACTTCTTGGCGAAGTCGCGCTGGACCTCGAGGGTCTTCTCAAAGAAGTCGAACACCTGGTCGACGAAGGCGTTGGCGTCAACGAAACCGGAGGAGGCGCCGGGGCCGCCGAAGACCTTCTTCAGGTCCTTCGTGAGGGACTCGAAGACGTCGGTGCCGGTGTCGGCGGCCTGGCGGACGGTGCCCATGTACTGGTCCTGGATGGTCATGTGTGACTGGTTCCTTTCGCTTGTTGGCTTGTGATTGAAATGCTACGCCCCTCGCTTGAGATGTCAAGCAGAGCGCACACGGCTTGCCGCTGCCACTCGAGTTGTCGAGGCGGCGGTCGTGTGACCATGCCCACCGTCGGCCCAGGGACCGATCAACGCGACGGCGTGGTTCCGTCAGGTGGCAAGGTTCAGATCATGATCGGTTTCCTCGTCGCAGGCCTCATCATCGGAGCGCTCGCGCGCCTCATCAAGCCCGGCAAGCAGAACCTCGGGCTGCTGGCCACCCTCGGCATCGGGCTCGTCGGGTCCCTCATCGGCGGCCTCATCGCCCAACTCTTCGGCACCGGGGGCATCTTCGAGCTCAACGTCCTCGGGTTCGTGCTGGCCGTCGTCGCCGCCGTGCTGCTCATCGGCGTAGCCGAGGGGGTCGCGGGCAAAGACAAGAGCGCCGCCTGACTCGGCCGGCCGGCCGGCCGGCCGGCACACGATGCGGCCCACCATGGTCGGACAACACGAAGGCCGCTAACTCGCGCAGTGCGGCGTCGTCGTTGGCGAGCAGGGCCAGCGCTTCATGAAACTCCTCCTCGGTGTCGGAGAGTGGCCTGGTGAGGGGGACCTCGACGTACCCGCGGTCGTCGTTGTTCCATGGCCAGGACCTGCAGATCGCCAGACGTTTTTCCCACTCTCGGCATCCACGTCGGTGACCACCGACTGGAGAGCGCCTGCATCGACCGAGTCACGCCGGGCGCGTCAACAGAGGTGCACGACGCCCCACAATGCGCCGCCGGCTTCAGTGCGCGAGAGACTCGACCGGCTGGACGCCACGGATTCCGCCGACACCCCGGCCGGGCGGGCCCAGTGGTCACCGACGTTGCCGGCCGCATCCGCGCGGCCATGGATCCCGATGCCCTTGGCGGGGAGCACGGAGACCTGCTGTATGGCGGCCCTGACGGGCTTCCCGCGTGATCGTCGACACCTCTGCCCTTATCGCGCTGATCCGGGAGGAGGCCGACTCCGCCAGGTACGCCGAGGCTCTCGCCGCACCCGGTTCAGCTCCGAGGATCTCGGCGGGCACCTACCTCGAGGCTGGGATTGTCGTGGAAGTGGCAGCAGCGCGAGCATGACCTCGACGAGCGTGTCCAGGTTGGCCGGGTGTCCGTCCACGAGATGGGTGAGGACTTCCTGTGGCACCTCGAGGAGTTGGACGATGTCAACGGCCGTGGTGACCTCGGCTCGCCCGAGTGAAGTTCGAGACGACCCGTTACCGGCGCCTCAAGCCCGAACACGCGTCCGAGTTCAAGAAGGTCGTGCGTGACAGGTTCGTTCCGGCGTGCGATGCGTACGCCGCGAACCCGTGCAGTACGCAGACCGCGCCGTAGTGTCGCCCCTCACCATTCTCGCTTTAGCGTTCCGCTGGCGCGATGGGCATCGGCGCCATACATGCTGTCGCGGTCGCTGCCATGCCGTCCGTGCCAGTCCAGGCACAGCAGTGTCGCGTCGTCACTGAGAGCATGCCCCGTCGCCTCGAGAGCCCGGTCGGCCAATGCGCGGACCGCCTCGCGCGGGTGAAGCGACCTGGTGTCCTTGATCGCCGCGGGAAGGTCCACATCGGCAGCGTTGCGTTCGAGCATGCCGTCAGTGACCAGGACGATCCGATCGCCCGGCTGCAGGGTGAACCGGCTTTGGCTGAAGGTGGCGTCAGCGAACAGCCCGAGCGGAAGGTCCACGGGCAGCTCCATGGTGCTGACATCTGAGCCGTGGGCGAAGTAGGGGGCGACGTGCCCCGCGTTGACCATCTCCATCGAGCCTGTGCGTAGGTCGACGCGAGCGATGAGTCCGGTTACGAAGTCCTCGAGCCCGATGGCAGCGCCGTGCTCGGCCAGAGCTCGGTTCGCGAAATGAGCCTGGTCGAGCAGGGGAACGCCCTGGTGGCGGCTGTTTCGCAGGCTGCCAACGCACAAGGTGGCGCTCAGGGCAGCAGCGACGCCGTGCCCCATCGCGTCGGTCATCGACAGGTGCAGCAGGTCGCGCTCCAAGCTGAAGTCGAACGTATCGCCGGCGATGTCGGCAGCGGGCTCCAGCCATCCTGCGAGCGTGAAGGCCCCGGCTTCACACGTCTGAGGGCCGGGAAGCAGGCGGTGCTGGATTTCCGCGGACAGACTAAACGGCCGAGTGCGCTGTCCCCACTCATACAGGTCGGTGTGCCTTCGGCTCGCGATGACCACGAACGCCAAGAGATGAGCGAGCCGGGCGATCTCGCCGACGGTCCCACCTCCAGGCTCCTCGGGGATGAACAGCTCCAGCAACCCGATGACCTCGCCGCGCTCACTCACCGGGGCGAGCACCCGCCATTGGTCGACCGACCCAGAGCTCAGCCTGTCGGGGCCTGGCGCAAGGATCTGCAGCTTCTGGGTGCGTACCGCCTCCTCAGCCGGCCCTCCGTCGAACGGCACAAACGTCGCGGATTCCTCCGCCACTCGCCGTTCTCCGCCTGTCAAAATGACGCGGCCCGTCCCCCCTGGGGTGTCCAGCTGCACGTGCGCGAGGCGGACCAGTGCCCGTCCCGACATGTCGGCGATCAGGAAGGACACCGCCGTGGCTCCGAGCGCCAGGCCCAGCTCCCGTGTCACCGCCTCGACCGCCTCGACCGGGGAAGCGGCTTCCGCGGCTCCCAACACTTTCCCCACGTCTGTGGACCCCGCCCGCTCCTGCATGGTCGGAGCATAGGCGTCACGGTCCCGCGCCCGAGGGTGCAGCGGAGCACTGACGAACCACCTAATGGTTTGGGCCAGCCGGTGAGTCCGCGCGCCAGCTTGTGTTCCAAACGCGAACGGTAGCAACATGGTTACTCCTACCTGCGGCCCCATGTAGTCGCGGAGTTGCCGGTGAGGCGAGCGGCTCGTGCGTGACGCAGCTTTCGGTTTTGCCAGCGGTCCTGCCGGCATTTGTTAGGCCAGATCTGGCGTCAGATCTCCTTGCGAAACGCGGTGAGGGCGGGCAGGTCGGTGCGGGCGTTCACACAGGCGCACCGGGAGCAATCGGCAGGGACCTGAGCGTGGGTTCCGCCACGGCGACGGCGCCCCGGCCCGCGGAGCGGGACGAGGCGCCGTCAAGGGTGCACATCTGGCTAGCTGTGCACGCCGTGCTAGGAGGTGAGCCGCCCGCTGGGCTTGTTCCCTTTCAGCGCGGGAGCAGGCCCGTCGTGGCCGGTAGTGCTGCCACGCGACACCAGGCCGGTCTGCAGCTGCACGATCCGTGAGGTCAGCGTCGTCAGGTAGCGGTAGCCGGCGAACGGGTCGAACACCGTGCGCGGGGTGACGTTCATGGCAGCGCGAGCCACCTCCTGCACCAGCTCAACCTGACTGGGCTGGCCCGCCCTGGCCGGTCCGACCGGGCCGGCCGGACCCTGAACGCCGGGAATCCCGGCCGGACCGGCGGGACCGGCCGGACCCTGGGAGCCCTGCACACCCTGGGCGCCGGGCAGCCCTGCCGACCCCTGGATGCCGTCCTCGCCCTGCAGGCCCTGCAGGCCCGGCAGGCCCTGGGGGCCGTCCTCCCCGATGACCCCGCGATGACCCTGAGCGCCGGGCAGCCCCTTCTCCCCGGACAGACCCCGCATCCCCTGCTCGCCGCGCTCGCCGGTCGGACCGACCCCGCCCTTAGGACCGTTGTCGCCCTGCACGCCCTGCTCACCGGGTCGCCCGGTGGAGCCCGGCAGGCCCTTGGTGCCCTGCTCGCCGGTCAGACCCTCCGCGCCCGGCGCACCCTTGTTGCCCTGCTCGCCGGCCGCGCCCTTGGTGCCCTTCTCGCCCTTGTCACCGCGCTCCCCGGCCGGGCCGCCCGAACCCTGCGGGCCCTTGTTACCCTTGTCGCCGCGCTCACCGGCGGGGCCGGCTGCGCCCTTGGAACCCTTCTCGCCGGGCTCCCCGGTAGACCCCGCGGCGCCCCTTCTGCGCTGCTCAACAACCTCGACAACCTCGACGGATTCTGACTGAGCCATGTGTGGTGCTGCCTTTCGCTCTGACGGTCCGGCCCCAGCCTGCTGGCTGGGGCCGCCTTCGTGTTCGTTCTTCGGTCCTGCGCGGCCCGCAGGCTGCAGGTGCAGCGCTGCGGATCGTCTTGCTTGGGGACCGCGTGGTGTCACCGCGGTGGGTACGGGCGGCCCCCGCCGGGTCGGCTTGCGCTGCGACCCGGGAGCTCTACTGGTTGGGGATTGTGATTGAAATTGCACCGCCTGTCGCTTGAGATGTGAAGCGGTGGTCGGCGAACGCGCTGGGATTGCCGGAACACTGGCAAGACGGTCGCCGCGGCCCTGGCCGCCCTGACCGCGGCCGAACGCGCGATGCCCCCAACTCCGGGCCGGCACGGGCTGGCGGGAACCAAAATCCGGCTTCCGTACGTCGATCGGCCGGGAGACTGGTCCGGTCAGATGGCGTGCGTCGGGGTGCTGGTCCTCGAGGTGAGATCGAAGCCCTCGGACCCGCCTGGCTCGTCGTTGCCGTTCGCTGCCTTGACGTTGTCGGTGGACTGCTTGGCCTGGTCGGTGAGGTCGGACTTGGCTGCCTGGGCGTCGTCCTTGACCGTGGCTGCGGCCTCGGTTGCGGTGGTCTTGAGCGACTCGGCGGCCTGCTGGGCCGGCTCGCGCAGGTTCTCCCCGACCTCCTGGGCCGCTGCCTTGAGCGGGGCGGTCAGCTTGTCGGAGTGCTCCGAGGCCTTGTCCTTGATCGCGACGGCGGCCTGCTGCTCCGGCTCACTCGCCGGCAGCAGGGAGGAAATCAGCCAGCCGGCGCCGAACGCCATCAGCCCGGCCGCCAGCGGGTTGCCCTGGGTGCGCGCACGGGCCACCTGGGGTGCGCCCGAGGCGGTGTTGGCCACCGAGGATGCGGCGCCGGCCACCGAGGATGCGGCGCCGGACGCCGCGGACGCCGAGGACGCCGCGGACGACATCTTTGGGTCGCCGCCGCAGCCGTTGCTCTCGCTGCTGCCCATGACCTTGTCCTTGACGCCGGTGATCGCGCCACGGGCACTTTCGACGCGGCGTTCCACCACCCGGGCGGGGCTGACCTTCTCGGTCAACGCGTCGACGTTGCTGCTCAACTCGCTCCTGGTGCGCTCGATGTCGCGCCGGATCTCTTCGGGGTTGCTCATGACTCTCCTCATCGGCCTTTCAGTGCGTCGGGGACCTCTTTGAGCGTCTCGACGGTCCGCTCAGGTGTGGGGTTGACTTCCTTCATCTTCTTGCGGCCCAAGACGAACAGCACCGCACCGACCAGCGCCCACAGGGTGGTCACGATCAGGGCCGCCCAGGCCTCGTCCATCAGGTTGGCCAGCGCCCACCACAGGGTGATCGAGGCGAACAACGCCACCATGTATCCGGCGAAGCCGGCGCCGGCGAGCATCCCGGCTGCCTTCCCGGTCTTGACGGCCTCTTCCTTGAACTCGGCCTTGGCCAGCTCGAGCTCTTGGCGCATCAACGTCGACAGGTCCGAGGTGACCTCACCGATCAGCGCGCCCACCGACGTGGTGGACACCTCAGGCCGGTCATCGGGGTATGCGGTCCCCGCGGCGTGGGACCCCTGCGGGCTCGAGGTCATCGCCGGCTGCCTTCCCGGTCCGAGCCGATCCCGACCCCGGTGGACTCGAAGAGGGGCGCGCCGTTGTCCTCCAGCACGAGCGCGTCCGCCGCCCGCACGTCTGCACGGGTGACCGCCGTCGCCGGGTGGGTCGCCTCGTAGGTGGCGCTGTTGCCCACGTCGTACGACGATGTGGTGACCTGGCTGGGGGAGGCGGCGTCGTCGGAACTGTTCGCGGCCACCACGCCGCGGGTGAGGCGGCCCGCGGCCACCCCGGCCAGGGCGGCACCGAGCAGGAACGTGCCCGGCTTGCGGCGAGCCAACGCGCGGACCTCGTCGAGCAGGGTGCCCGCGTCGCGGGCCTCGATCCAGGACGCGATCTCGTGGGCCTTGTCCGCGGCCTGACGGGCCAGGTCACTGGTCATGCCGTTCTGCGGGGCGTTGCCGTCAGCGACCGAGCGAAGCTCGTCGGCCAGGGACCGCAGGCCGGTGGTCGCCTTCTCCTTCTGCGCTCCAGCCTGGTCCTTGACCTGGCCATGCGCCTGGGCGATCAGGTCCTGCGCCTGGCGCTTGGTCTCACCGGCCACGTTCTTGGCCTGATCGGTCGCGGTGGACGCGACCTGGCCGCCCGCGTCCTTGGCCGACTGGCCCACGGTGGCAGCCTCGTTCTTGGCGGTGTCCTTGGCAGAGTCGGTGCTGGTGTCCGTGTCCGGGCTGCCGGCGTCCGTGCGGCTGACATCAGTCGCGCCCGTCGTGCTGGGGAGGTCCGTGGTCGGCGCAGCCTCGGTGGTGTACACCGTCTCGCCCGGGTAGGTCGGGTCACTCGTCGAGTCGGCCAGCTCGAACGTGCCGCTCGTGCTCGGCGGTTGGTAGCCGCCGGTGGGCGTGGTCATGGGAATCCCTTCGATGGTTGTGGTCTGCTGGGCGGCTGGCGCTGCCTGCCGCAATTGGCGGCTGGGCGTTGGTGTTCGTAGCAAAGGTCCGGGCACCCGGCGTCTGGAGCGTCGACGGCAGAGAGAAGCTTGCGTCGGCGGCGATGAGCGTGTCGTCCTGCTCCACGATCAGCATCGCGTCGCCGCGTCGAGCGACATCTGCGACGAGGGCGGTGTCTGGAACTGCACCCGAGTCACCCGACGTCGTTTAGGGCCGGTGGCCCCGCCCGGACAGGAAATGACGGCGTTCGGTCGTCCCCAATATGTGTGGTGAGGACCCGGACCGGCGAAGCGGTGCGCGGCAGCGCATGGTCTTGCTGCCGCGCACCGGCTTCGGTGTGCTGTTTACTTGGCGTCGTAGTTGTCCTGGCTGCCGGACTTGGCCAGGCCGCGGCTGCCGAGGTAACCCAGGGTGAGCAGCACGATGTAGAACCAGGCCTTGTCGGCCCGGAAATAGTCGGCGTGCTGCGCGGTGGCCTGCACCAGGTAGGAGGCCAGTAGGACACCGGCGACCGCCACGACGTAGGCGATCAGCTCGGTGGTCTTGAACGCCGACTTGGTCTCAGTGCTGCGCCGCGCCGGGCTCTGGCTACGGGTGTGGTCCGCCAGCGGGTAGCTGGTTCCCGGCGCGTTGTCCGGACGGTGGGTCGGCTGGCTGGTGGTGCTCATGCTGCTCCTTTGTGTCGGCGGTGGACGGCCGCTGCGCGGCGTCCTCACCAGGACCGCCACCTCGGCTGAGGTGGCGGGCTCAGGTGTGTTGCCCCGAGGGAAAGCGCCGTAAACGTACGGTGCACGCGTACTACGGGAGTGGCATCCGGCAGTCGGTGGCTTACTGGTGTAGAAAGGCTCCGTTGCGTACTGAGGAGCGAGCGATGCCGGATGCGGTCAGTGTCTCGGTGCCAGTTGACCAGGCTCGCTGGTCCGACACCCAGACCATGCCCAGACCATGGGCAGGTCAACCCAATTCACGGGACCGCCCGGATGGCATACCCGAAGCGCGGGACATCATGAGTTGACCGCGTCCACTCGTCGTATGTTCACCGTACGTTTACGCCGTTTTCTCTCGGGGCAAGACAGGGCGTGATGAGAAGTGAGTGATGCCGGATGCGGGTAGTCATCCCGCGGGTTCCCGCCGATGCGGGTGCTGTGACCCGCACCGGGTTGAGTCTTGACCGGGTGCTGGCCGCGGCCCTGCTGATCGTGGATGCCGAAGGCCTGCAGGCCCTGTCGATGCGTCGTCTTGCGCACTCCCTGGACCGGGAGGTGATGGCGCTCTACCGTTACGCCCCCAGCAAGGATGCGCTGCTCGACGGTGTCGTCGAGCTTGTTTTCAGCGAGTTGTCCCTGGACCCGTCCGCTGCTGACTGGCGCCAGGAGCTGCGCACCCTGGCCGAGGGCTTCCGCGCCCTGGCGCTGGCGCATCCCCATGTGGTGCCGCTGCTGCTCACCCGACCGATCGCCATTCCGCTCGGGCAACGTCCCCCCGGCACCCTGCGACCGTTCGAGGACTTCTTGGAACTGTTCATCCGCGCGGGTGTCACCCCCTCGGGTGCGTTGCACGCCTACCGGCTGTACTTCGGGTTTCTGCACGGCCACATCCTCAACGAGCTGCAGGAACTGATTGAGGACCCCGATGAGGCCGACGACCTGCTCCGGCTCGGCCTGCACCGCCTGCCCCGCCGCGAGTTTCCCCGGCTGCGGGCCCTCGCCTCCGAACTCGCCACCTACGACGGCGCCGCTCAACTCCAGCAGGGTGTCGAGATGATGATCAGCGGCCTGGAGTCCCACTTCGTCACACCACCAGCCCCGCCCGCCTGATCCTCCCGGCCAGCGCACCGTCCTCAACGCGCGTCGACATGCACGCGGCGCGGCGGTTCAGGGGGCACCCGAGACGAGCTCCTCGACATCCTCGGCGCTCCGCCCGCACACCCACGCCACGGCGGACCGCGAGTTCACCTGCGCAGCACTGAGGTGATACCGCCCGCGGAGCCCACCCCGATCATCTGCGGAACCGCTCGCGGGGACGTACGCTCGGGTATGCGATGACGCTCCAGGCCCCGGGTGTCCTCGTTTCCCGGGCGACCGATCGCTTTGCGGAACTCCGGTTGGGTCTGGGGAAGCGCGGTCAACGTGAACACCGTCATCGCGACGCGCTGCTGTGCGGAGAAAGCGGGCGCCGGCAAGACCCATACTCCGTGGGTGACCTCGTGACCTACACCCCGCCGGCTGGCTTCGTGGAACCCAAGCGGACCCGAGACGAGGAGGGCCACAACCCGCTGGGTGTGTTCCACTCTCGCCGGGGGTGCAGCAAGATTCGCCGGGCCGACCTCCTGCGGTCCATCGACAAGCCTTACAGCGCGGCCCGGTGCCCGTCGTGCGCCGGCGCCGGGTAGCGCGACGCCGCCCCTGCTGCAGCCCTCGCTGTTCATCGGCGGCGAACTCGGCGCCGCCACAACCTGGATGGTCGCCGTAGGCGGCTGTTTGCCCGCTACCGCTGGGCATGGACATGGGCGCCGGTCGGGCCTTGCAGTGCGAAGCCGCCCCGAACGCTGCGTCGCGGCGCAGTTCGTCGATGACGTGCTGGTAGCGCAGCGACATCCGCTGGTCGGACCACCCCATGAGGTCCATCACGACGCGCCCGCTGGACGTGAAACGTGATGTGGCGGTGGTCGAGCGGCGAGCCGTGAAGGTGAGTCGGCCTACTTGACCTCCGCTCGTGTGACGAGTGCGAGCCCGATGGCCAGCGGGACGACCCAGATCACAGCGGTGACCCCGAGATGTACCCATTGCTGGCTGGTCACGGTGCCGTCGGTCAGAGTGCCCCTGATAGTGGCGATGGCGATGGCGACGCCGGCGATCGCGCATCCAGCGAACGCCTGCCGGGTCGACGCCGTTGGCCGGCTCGTCGAGGGTCCGAACCTCCGGCTGGGCGCTGAGCGCGGCTGCGATACCGAACCACTGCCGCATCGCCGGGGGGTAGTCACGGACCCGACGGGACGCCTCCTGGGGTGTCAGGCTGACCAGGGCGAGCATCTCCTCGACTCGACTCCGTGGGCGACCCATGAACCGCTGGGCGATGGTCAGGCTCTCGGCCGGTGCGATCCGCGTGCTGGGCGGACGCATCGAGGAGGACCCCAGCCTCGAGTCCCGGGTTGGGCAGGTCGACGTAACGACGGCCGGCAACGGTGACGGCTCCGACGTGGCGGCCGTCAGGCCGACGAGGATCCGCGCATGGTGGTGGATTTTCCGGCGCCGTTCGGGCCGAGGAAGCCGGTCACCCGGCCGGGCTGGGCGATGCAGGTGACGTCGTCGACGGCGGTGAAGTCGCCGTACGTTCTGATGACGGACTCGATGGTGATCATTTGCGGGCCATCAGCGTGGTGACCGCGGAGGGCTTGAAGCCCTTGAAGGTCAGGTAGAGACCGAGGGACAGCTCCCAGAAGACGATCGGCGCGGCCACGATCCACCAAGCGGAGCCGTGGTGCGTGAGGTCGAGCATCGAGGCGAGGGTGACCGCTAGGAGCAACGGGCCACCGACGAGGCCCAGCAACGGAATCGCCTTGGGCACGAGGCCCGACTTGTACATCAAGGTGCCCAGCAATACCCCGGTCACGGCGGGCATGAG
>JBBRHF010000127.1:0-13252 GCA_038223055.1 Actinomycetes bacterium
CCTGAGGCCGAGACCTTCGGCCGGGCACTGGTTGACGCCTGCGCACTCGTAGTGGCGCGCTCCTCGGCCTCAGGGGATCGGCCTCAGGGGATCGGCCTCAGGGGATCGGCCTGAGGGGATCGGCATGATGGGGGCATGACCGAACCGCTCCTGGACCTTGACGTTCCGCAGCCCGCGCTGCTCTTCGACCTCGACGGCACGCTCGTCGACTCGGTCTACCAGCACGTCATCTCCTGGCAGGAGGCGCTGGCCGAAGTGGGCATCCCCCTGTCGGTGTGGCGCATTCACCGGCGCATCGGCATGAGCGGCGGGCTGTTCCTGGACGCCCTGCAGCGCGAGACGCACAGCCGCCTCGATCCGGAGACGTTGACCCGCCTTGCAAATCTGCATGCTGCGGCCTATCTCGGCCGGGCCGCGGCGGTGGTGCCGCTTCCGGGCGCCCGCGAGCTCCTGCAGCTGCTGTACGAGCGAGGCGTGCCGTTTGCGATCGCGACGAGCGGCGGACAGCGGACGGCGATGACCGCGATCTCGATGTTCGACCTGCCCGAGGACGTCCCGATCGTGACCCGGGACCTGGTCCAGCGGGCCAAGCCCGACCCGCACCTGTTCCTGGCCGCAGCCAAGCTGCTCGGGGTCTCGCCGCAGGGTTCGTTCGTGGTGGGTGACAGCGTGTGGGATCTTTTGGCCGCCCAGCGCGCCGGGGCCATGGGCATCGGCCTGCTCTCGGGTGGATACGGCCGCGAGGAGCTCGAGCGCGCGGGCGCCTACCGCGTCTACGCCGATCCGGCCGAGATGCTCACCCGGCTGGAGGAGGTCGGGATCCGCCCCGACCGCTGAGTTGCCCCGACAGGCGAGGCCGGAATAGCCGGGCGGCCGTACGACGTTGCGGCGGGCATCTGATTGAACGCTCAACAACAGGAGCCCGCCCGATGGCCGAGCAACCCACCGACCCCCAGCAGTCCGTCGACCCCCCGCAGTCCGGCGACCCCCCGCAGTCCGCCGACCCCCCGCAGTCCGCCGACGCCCCGCAGTCCGCCGACCCCCGGCAGTCCTCGACGCGGGCCGGCACCGCGCCGATGCCTGCGCTCTATCTCGGCCACGGCGCCCCCCCGCTGGTCGACGACGTGCTGTGGACCGCACAGCTGCGCGCGTGGGCAGGCGCCCTGCCCAGGCCGGCCGCCATCCTCGTCGTGTCGGCGCACTGGGAGTCCGCCCCGTTGACGATCGGGGCCACGACGACCGGTGTGCCCCTCACCTACGACTTCGGTGGTTTCGCGAAGCACTACTACCAGGTGACGTACACCTCGCCGGGCGCACCGGGTCTGGCCGCCAAGGTGGCCGCGCTGATGCCCGACAACGAGCCCGTCACCCAGGTGCCGACCCGCGGGCTCGACCACGGTGCCTACGTGCCGCTCACGGTCATGTATCCCGACGCCGACATCCCCGTCCTGCAGATCTCGCTTCCGACGCTGGACCCCGTCCGGCTGCTCGACCTTGGCGCCCGGCTGCGACCGCTGCGCGACGAGGGAGTCCTGATCATCGGCTCGGGCTTCCTCACCCACGGGCTCCCGTTCCTGCGTGACTTCCGGCCCGACGCGCCCGCACCCGGCTGGTCCAGCGACTTCGATACGTGGGCCGGCGAGGCGCTCGGGCGCGGTGCCGTCGACGAGCTTGCCGACTTCCGGCGCCGCGCTCCCGGGGCCGGGTTCGCGCACCCGACGGTGGAGCACCTCGCCCCGCTGTTCGTCACGCTCGGGGCCGCGACCGACCCGCAAGCGCCTCCGTTGACCGTGATCGACGGGTTCTGGCTCGGCCTGGCCAAGCGCTCGTTCCAGGTCGCCTGACGCCTCCCACGCCGCCCCGGACCCACGCCGCCCCGGACCCACGCCGTGGCTGCCGTGCTCGCCTCTCATCCCCCTGGAGACCCCGTGCTTGACCTCGACAGCAAGACCGCCGACGCCGCCGCCCCGACGCACCCGCTGCTCGCCGATCGGTGGAGCCCCCGGGCCTTCGACCCGACCGCGGAGCTCGACGATCCCACCCTGACCGCGCTGCTGGAAGCGGCCCGCTGGGCGCCGTCGGCCGGCAACAGCCAGCCCTGGCGGTTCCTCGTGGCCCGCCGCGGCACCGTTGCCTTCGACGCCATCTTCGCGACGCTGATGCCCGGGAACCAACCCTGGGCAGGACGGGCTTCTGCCCTGCTTCTCGTCGCGGCCGCGACCCGCGACGCGGAGGGCGCCGAGCTGCCCTGGGCGCTCTACGACACCGGGGCGGCCGTCGCGCACCTGTCCACCCAGGCGCAGGCGTTGGGTCTCTCGGTGCACCAGATGGGCGGTTTCGACGCCGCTGCGGCCACCGAGCGCCTCGACCTCCCGTCGGGGGTTGTGCCGGTCGTGGTCGTCGCGCTCGGGATGCGCCAGCACGCCGACACGTTGCCGGGGCCCTACGCCGAGCGTGAGGTGGCCCCGCGCAGCCGGCGACCGCTGGGGGACCTGCTGCTCGCATCCTGACGTCGGGCCGGAGTGACCGCACCTCCATGCGTGGCCGGCGGCAGGATGGGGGAGCCTACGGGCATGGTGGCGAGCGCGGACGTAGTCGTGGTGGGCGCCGGGCTGTCCGGTCTGGTGGCTGCCCGGGAGCTGACGGCCCTGGGGCTGCAGGTGCTAGTCCTCGAGGCGTCCGATGCCGTCGGCGGGCGGGTGCGAACCGACGTCGTGGACGGGTTCCGGCTCGACCGTGGCTTCCAGGTCCTCAACACCGCCTATCCCGCCGTACGCCGTGATCTCGACGTCGATGGGCTGGACCTGCGCGACTTCACCCGCGGCGCCCTCATCCAGAAGGGGAACCGGCGGCATCGGCTGGTCGACCCTCGCCGCGAGCCGGCTGGCCTGATCGCGGCTGCCGGCGCCCCGATCGGCAGCGTCGCCGACAAGGCGAGGCTGGCCCTGCTCGGCGCCTACGCCGCGGGCGCCCCCATCTCGCGATTGCTCCGCGGTCCGGATGTCACGACCCGTGCGGCGTTGCGCCGTCGCGGCTTCTCCGACACGACCGTCGACGCGGTGTTCCGGACGTTCTTCGCCGGGGTCTTCCTCGAGGACCAACTGGAGACCTCGAGCCGATTCTTCCTGCTGATGCTGCGGATGTTCGTGCGAGGTCGGTCGACCGTTCCGTCGCTCGGCATGGCGGCGATCCCAGGCCAGCTCGCCGCGACACTGCCGCCCGGTGCCCTGCGGCTCGGCACCCGGGTCACCGCGGTGCAGGCCCGATCGGTGCGCACCGCCGACGGCGAGATCACTGCCCGGGCAGTCGTGTGCGCCGCCGATGCCGACGCGGCCAGCCGGCTCGTCCCGGGTGTCGAGCCGGTGCCGTGGCAAGGCGTCACGACGATCTACCACGTCGCCGCGGCCGACCCGCTGGGTGAGCCGACCCTGATCGTGGACGCCGACGACCCGCTGCTGGCCAACACCGTCGTGCTGACCGCGGCCGCGCCGTCCTACGGGCCCGGCGACGGCCGGGCTCTGGTGTCCACCTCGCTGCTGGGCACGGGTGGCCGGACAGCTTCGGCGACCGAGGCGGCCGTGCGCCGGCGGCTGGCCGTGCTCTACGGACGTGACACGGGGGAGTGGGCGCACCTGGCGACGTACGAGATTCCCCATGCGCTGCCGGCGATGACAGCGCCGCACAAGTTCCGGCGGCCCGGGCAGATCGACGGGGTCTACGTCTGCGGTGACCATCGCGACACCAGCTCGATCCAGGGCGCGATGGCATCGGGACGCCGGGCCGCGCGGGCGGTCTCCGCCCATCTCGACGTGTGACCGGGGCCACAATGCGGTGATTTCGCCCTGGAGCGACTACCTTGTGATCATGAAGGTCGGAGTTCCAGTAGAGATTCGCCCGGGCGAGAAGCGGGTCGCTATGGTGCCCGACGCGGTCAAGCTGCTCGTCGCGGCCGGGCTCGAGGTTGTGGTTCAAGCCGGAGCCGGAGGGCACGCCTTCCACGCCGACGAGGCCTACCGAGCCGTCGGCGCGACCGTCGCCGACGGTGACGTGCTGGCCTCGAGCGAGGTCGTCGTGTCGGTTGCCCCGCTGACCGGGGAGCAGGTCGGCCTGCTGCGGCCAGGAACGATCACCGTGAGCTTCCTGCCGTCCGGGGAGTCCGAGGTGGCCGCGCTGATCGAGGCGCTCACCGCACGCAAGGCCATCGCGTTCGCGATGGAAAAGATTCCCCGGATCTCCCGGGCCCAGTCGATGGACGCGCTGTCCTCCCAGGCCCTCGTAGCCGGCTACCGATGCGCCCTCGTCGCGGCCGAGCGGCTGCCGAGGTTCTTCCCGCTGTTCATGACCGCCGCCGGCACGGTGGCACCGGCCCGGATCCTGGTCCTCGGAGCGGGCGTCGCCGGGCTGCAGGCGATCGCGACGGCGCGCCGGCTCGGGGCTGTGGTCGAGGCCTTCGACGTGCGCCCGGCCTCTGCCGCCGAGGTGCGCTCGATGGGGGCCAAGTTCATCGAACTCGAGCTCGAGTCGCTGGAAGGTGCCGGCGGCTACGCACGGGCGATGACCGAGGAGCGAGCGGAGCGCCAACGCGAGCTGCTGACGCCCTACGTCGCGGCCTCCGACGCCGTGATCACGACGGCGGCGGTGCCTGGACGCGCGGCTCCCGTGCTGCTGACCACCGCCATGGTCGAGGCCATGCGACCAGGGTCGGTTGTGGTGGACCTCGCGGCCGAGAGCGGCGGCAACTGCGAGCTGTCCCGCCCCGGCGAGGACGTCGAGCACAACGGTGTGCTGATCTGGGGCGCCAAGGACCTCGCGTCGACGATGTCCGTGCACGCGAGCCAGCTCTACGCCCGCAACATCGCCAACCTGCTGCTGTTGATGACCAAGGACGGCCAGGTAGTCCCCGACTTCGACGACGAGGTCGTTGCGGGAGCGTGCATCGCCGGGGTTCCCGTCACGAACGAGAGGCCCGCATGAGCGAGGGCATGGCACTGCTGACCATCTTCGTGCTGTCGGTGTTCGTCGGGTTCGAGGTGATCGCCAAGGTCTCGACGGTGCTGCACACCCCGCTGATGTCGGGCGCCAACGCGATCCACGGCGTGATCCTCGTCGGCGCGATCCTCGTCACCGGGCAGTCGAACGGGACCGGCGAACTC
The DNA here is from genome assembly GCA_038223055.1 of Actinomycetes bacterium. Classification (GTDB taxonomy): domain Bacteria; phylum Actinomycetota; class Actinomycetes; order JACCUZ01; family JACCUZ01; genus JBBRHF01. The sequence continues at coordinate 5,154 of JBBRHF010000127.1, forward strand.
CTGATTGGTCTGGTGGCCATCTTCATGGCAACCCTGAACATGGTCGGCGGTTTCGTGGTCACCGACCGCATGCTGGAGATGTTCGGGCGTGGCCGGGCGAAGCCGCCGCCGAAACCGTCCCCGGACGCGGGTGGCGGCGGAGCCGTCGCGACCGGCGACGGCGCGGGGAAGTCCTCGTCGTGAACAAGACCGACCTGATCGACCTCGGTTACCTGGTCGCCGCCGTCTGCTTCATCCTGGCGCTCAAGGGCCTGTCAGGTCCCAAGACCGCCCGCCGCGGCAACCAGCTTGGTGCCGCGGGTGCCGCGTTGGCCGTGCTGCTCGTCTTCGTGGCCCAGTCCCTGGACCATGTGTTGCTGATCCTGGCCACGATCGCCGTCGGGTCGCTCGTGGGCGTGGTCGCGGCGCGCCGGGTGGCGATGACCCAGATGCCGCAACTGGTCGCCATCTTCAACGGCGTCGGCGGCGGCGCTGCGGCGCTGGTGGCCTTCATCGAGTTGCCGAAGGTCGGCGATGCCGGCGCCCGCATCGCGGTCGTGGCGGCGCTGTTCACCCTGATCGTGGGTGGCGTGAGCTTTGCCGGCTCGGCGGTGACGTTCGCCAAGCTGCAGGAGCTGATGACCACCCGGCCGGTGACGTTCCCCGGCGGCCCGGTGGTCTTCGCCGGCCTGCTCGGGCTGGACGTCGTGACCTGCGGCTGGGCCTTCGCCGTGAGCGACGGTGACTCGGTTGCCATCCCCGCTGCCCTCGTGCTGCTGCTGTCGCTGTTCATCGGCGTGCTGTTCGTGCTCCCGGTCGGCGGGGCCGACGTGCCGATCGTCATCTCGCTACTCAACGCTTTCACCGGCTTGACCGTGGCGGCCAGCGGCTACGTCATCACCAACACACTGCTGATCGTGGCGGGCACCCTGGTCGGCGCGTCCGGCACGATCCTGACCCGCATGATGGCCGCGGCCATGGGCCGCTCGGTGGTCAGCATCTTGTTCGGTGCGTTCAAGGGCGGCTCGACGGCCGGCTCCACCGAGGTCAGCGACCGGCCCGTGCGTCAGGCCGGCGCCGAGGACGTCGCGGTGCTGCTCGCCTACGCCCGCAAGATCATCGTCATCCCCGGCTACGGTCTGGCTGTCGCACAGGCACAGCACGTCATCCACGAGCTGGTCGGGGTGCTCAAGGAGCGCGGCGTCGAGGTGTCCTACGGCATCCACCCCGTCGCCGGCCGAATGCCGGGCCACATGAACGTGCTGCTCGCGGAGGCAAGCGTTCCCTACGAGCAACTGCAGGAGATGGACGAGGCCAACTCGGCGATGTCCACCACCGACGTCGCCCTTGTGGTGGGCGCCAACGACGTGGTCAACCCGGCGGCCCGCGCCGACGCGTCCAGCCCGATCTACGGCATGCCGATCCTGGCGGCCGACGAGGCCAAGGCATGCGTCTTCCTCAAGCGCTCGATGCGACCTGGCTTTGCCGGCATCGAGAACGAGCTGCTCTTCGACCCGAATACGACGTTGCTCTTCGGTGACGCCAAAGACTCCCTCACCAAGGTTCTGGCGGCCGTCAAGGCGCTCTGAGCGCGCCTTTCTCCGCAACGATCACCTACGTCCCCCGCCGCCGCGAGATCATGCAGGTCTGGTGGGTCCGGCGCTGGGTCCATCCTGCCAGCGGGTGGTGATTCAAGACACGTTGCGGCGAAGTCCTTTACCCGCGGTCCCCATGCGCCGATACGGTGGGTGCGCGCCAGCAAATCGGCGGCAGACGAGGACATCATCATGCGGAGCGGGCTCGACCGCGTTGCGGCTGCAGCGCTCGCGACCTGTCTCTTCTTCCCGCTGCTGAGTCCGGCGCCACACGCCGTGGCCGCGGTCACCCCGAGCGTCGGCCGGCCGTGCGCGACCGCGGTCATCGACGCTCCCCCCACCGGTGCCGCCGGCGAGCCGGCGGTGGAGGCGCTTAAGGATGCGGGGGCGCTGGACGAGGCCGCCGCGACCGTCGACATGTCGACCTCGGACTACCGGTCGATGCTGCGCGAGGACGCCACCGTGCGGGTGGACGACTGTGCGCGAACCTTCGTGGTGGACGAGCCGCTGACTGCCGCCCCGCTGACTGCCGCCCCGCTGGCTGCTGCCCCGCCGACCGCTGCCCCGCCGACCGCCGCCGCGCCGACCGCCGCCGCGTCGGGAACGCGCGCCACCAGCGCCGGCACCGGGACCAGCGCCGGCACCGGGACCAGCACCAGCGCCCTGGACACAGCTGGTGACCCGTTCGCCCTGTCCAGCCGGCCCGGTTCCCAACGCACGATCTTCCTGGACTTCACCGGCATGCGCGTCACCGGCACAGCCTGGAACGACTTCTTCACCAATCCCGATTTCTTCGCCGCACCGTTCGACCTCGACGGCGACCCGGCCGCTTTCGATCCGGCGGAGCAGGATGCCATCCGCAGCGTGTGGTTGCGGGTCGCCGAGGACTACGCGCCCTTCGACGTGAACGTCACCACCGTCGACCGGGGTCAGAACGCGATCGTCCGCGACGGGGTCGGCGACCCGGCCTACGGCACCCGGGTCCTGATCACCAATGACCGGCTTGGGTTCCGCGCGTGCGGGGGATGCGGCGGCATCGCCTACGTCGGGGTCTACGACCGGATCGATGCGCAGGCCGCGACGGCCGGCTACTACCAGCCAGCCTTCGTGTTCGCGCTCGGCCTGGGCTTCGACAGCAAGGCGATGGGCGAGGCTGCATCACACGAGGCCGGCCACAACCTGGGTCTGAGCCACGATGGCGCGAAAGACCTGGACTACTACCAGGGGCAGGGCGCCTGGGCGCCGATCATGGGCAGTGGCTACGACGCGCCGGTCAGCCAGTGGAGCGCCGGGGAGTACGACGGCGCGACCCAGCAGGAGGACGACCTTGCCGTGATCCAGGCGCACGGGTTGGCCCCGTCCCCCGACGATCACGGCAACGTCGCCGGGGCCGCGACGGCCCTGACGATCGGCGACACCGCCGGGGGGCTGATCTCGACGCGGACCGACGTGGACTACTTCAGCTTCCTGGTCCCGGATGCCGGCTCGACGCTCGCGCGGGTCACGGTGACGCCCCAGACCGTCGGCGGGGACCTGGACGTCTCGGCCACCCTGTACGACACGGCCGGCGCGCCGATCGCCACGGCGGACCCGCCCGTCGACGGCCACTACGACGCTGTGACCGGGGTCGATGCCACGATCTCCCGTTCGCTGCCAGCAGGCACCTACGTTCTCGCCGTGGACGGGGTCGGCTTCGGCGACCCCCGCAGCGACGGCTACTCCGACTACGCCAGCTTGGGCCGCTACACGGTCCAGGTGACCGAGTCGGCTCCAGCCACGGTGAGGCTGGACTCCGCGGCCGTGGCGCCGCGGGCCAACGCCGCCGCCCCCTACTCGTTCGCCCTGGGCGCCTACGGCGGCAACCCGCCGTACGCGTGGTCCGTTGTCCCGGACCAACTGCCGCCGGGATTGACGCTGGTGGGCAACGTGGTGTCCGGGACACCGAGTCGGGCCGGCACCTGGTCGGTGACCGTGCAGGTCACCGACTCCACCCCCGGCCCTGACCATGGCGTCGACACCGCGACGGTCACGTTCGGGGTGAACCCGCCGCTCGCGCTGACCGTCGGCGCGCTGCCGGCAGCGAACCAAGGCGTCGCCTACGCCACGGCGTTGACGGCCACCGGGGGCGGCGGCGGCTACGCCTACAGAGTGATCGGAGACCTCCCTCCCGGGCTGACGCTTCGCCCGACCGGCGCGATCTCTGGCACCCCCACGGCCGCTGGCGCCTACGCCATCGTGCTGAGCGTGACCGACTCGACCGGTCGGTCCGTGTCCGAGTCCGAGTCCCATCGGCTGACCGTGCTCGCGGCACTGGCGATCAGCCTGCCGCTTCCCTCAGCGGCCCCGGTGGCGCCCGCCCCACCGGTCCCGCCGACGGTGGCCGTGCCGCCGAGCCTGAACCAGACCCCCGCGCCGGCCCCGACGTCCGCCGCGCCGATGACCCCGAAGCTGACCGCGACATCCGCCTCGCCGGCTCCCTACCGCGGCACCCTGCGCAACGCCGCCTCGGCGCTGAAAGTCGGGCGCGCAACCGTCGCCCGCTACGCGGCCGGCAGCTTCCCGCTGGTGGACGCCGACCGGGACTGCCAGAGCACTCGAACTGAGGTTCTGGTGTCCCGAAGCGCGGTCAAGCCCCGGTTTACCACGGCGAAGAAATGCACCGTCAGCAACGGGAAGTGGCTTTCGAGCTTCGACCGGAGCGTGCGGACCAGGGCCACCGGGGTGACCGTTGCCGGCACGGTGACCGTCGCCGAGGCCTGGCGCTCCGGGGCGAGCGGGTGGACCCGGGCGAGGCGCTCTGCCTTTGCCAACGACCTGGCCGACTCGCGTGCGTTCACCGTCGTCGCGGCCAGGTCGGCGAGGGCACGCGGCGACCGTGACCCGGCCGGGTGGCTGCCCACCCCTGGCGCCCGCTGCCAGTACGTCGCGAACTGGACAGCCGTCAAGATCCGCTGGGGGCTGCACGTCGACCAGGCCGAGAAAACCCGACTGGTCGCCCTCGCTCGGGGCTGCGCCAACCAGCGGCTGGTTGTCACCCGCAGGTAGCGTCAGATCAGGTCAAGTTCCGGATCCGCGCCCGCTTCGATGGGCGTCAGACAACGCCGTACAGGCGATCGCCGGCGTCTCCCAGGCCGGGCACGATGTAGCCCAGCTCGTTGAGGCGCTCGTCGAGTCCTGCGGTCACGACCGACACGGGCACCGTCGACCCCCCGAACGCCTCGGTCATCGCGCGCAGGCCCTCCGGGGCGACCAGCAGGCAGATCGCGGTGATGTCGTCGGCGCCGCGCTCGAGCAGGAAGTTGATGGCCGCGATGAGCGTGCCGCCGGTGGCCAGCATCGGGTCCAAGACGTAGCACTGGCGTCCGGACAGGTCCTCCGGCAGCCGGGTCGCGTAGGTCGAGGCCAGCAGCGTCTGCTCGTCGCGGATCATGCCGAGGAATCCCACCTCGGCCGTCGGCATCAGCCGCACCATGCCGTCGAGCATCCCGAGCCCGGCCCGCAGGATCGGGACCACGAGCGGCTTGGGGTGGGCCAGCCGGATGCCGGCGGCCGGCGCCACGGGCGTGGTGATCTGGCAGATCTCGGTGCGAACATCCCGAGTCGCCTCGTAGGCGAGCAGGGTCACCAGTTCGTCGACGAGGCGGCGGAAGGTCGGTGAGTGGGTGCGTACGTCGCGCAGCGCCGTGAGCTTGTGGGCGATCAGCGGGTGATCGGCGACGTGGGTGCGCATGGCTGCACAACCTAGTCCCTGGTGCCCGCCGGCCCCTGGTGCCCGCCGGTCCCTGGTGCCGTTGGGGCACTGCCGTGGACGGGAATTGTCTGCCACGATGGCGACAGCCCGGCAGCGGGTGCAAGGATCAGCGCGAGCAGCGGCGACGAGCGGAGGATCGATGGCGCAGGAGGCGACGGTCGACTTCGCCGTTGTCGCCTTCCGAGAGGACGAGCAGTGGCAGGTCGCCGAGCTGCCGGTGGAGGCCGCGGAGCAACTCGATGCCCTGATCGACGCCGTCCGGCGACAGCCCACCGAGGCGGTCTCCCTGGGCCTGTGCTCCTTCGGCGACGACTTCTTCCTCGCTCTGCGGCCGCACGGCTCCGGCGTACGCCTGCTGCTCTCGGACGTGACCGCAGCCGGAGACTGGCCGATCGCCGAGGAGGTGCTCGAGCGGCTCGACGAGGCCGACCCCGACGACGATGACTTCGAGCAGGTCCGACCGGTGGGCGACCTGGCGATCTTCGCTGACCTCGGCGTGAGCTCGATGACCGTTGCCGCGGTCTGCGCCGACCTCGAGCTCTATCCCGACGAGATGCTGTCGCGCATCGCCGCATACATCGGGTTCGCAACGGAGTTCGAGCAGGTGGTGGACGCCGACGCGCGAGCGTCGGACGGAGCTGGATAGCGCCGGCCCAGCGCCGGCGCACCGAGCCATTCAGGGAGACAGGTGTCCTATTTCACGGCTGTAGTCGCCCGGGCCGACGGAGCGTGGTCCGCGCGCGACGTCGACGTCGAGGAAGTCGCCGACCTGACCGACCTGATTGAGCGGCTGCGCGAGGTCGAGGACGGCGAAGAGCCCGTGCTGCTGCTGCTCGAACGCGAGGACGACTGGTGGGCCATCGTGCGGGTCGACGGCGACGATGACGCGCGCGTCTTCGTGTCCAATGCCGCGGGCGCCCAACGCAGCCCCTACGCCGAGCTGCTCGCGCCGCCCGACGACGGCACCGACGGCTGGTCCGGGGACCTCGACCTGCTGTCCGACCTGGGGACGCCGCCGGAGGAGCTACGCGACCTGGTCGCCGAACAGCTGGTGCCGATGGACGCGATGGCCACGCTGGCCGAGGCCGCCGGTTTCGCCGAGGTGCTCGACGCCCTGCGCTGATCGTTTGCTGACTGCCGATCTTGGGTCACCTGCGCGTTGCCTACGCTGGCCCGGTGTCGGGTCAGCGGGGTCGCTACGAGGAGTGGATGCTCCTGGCGCTGGCAGAGGCGCGACTGGCCCTGGAGTCTGGCGACGTCCCGGTCGGTGCCGTCGTGCTGTCCGCTGAAGGCGCCCCGCTGGCGCGGGGGCACAACGCCCGCGAGGCGACGGGCGACCCTACGGCGCATGCTGAGGTATTGGCCGTACGTCGTGCGGCGGCGGCTGTGGGCCAGTGGCGCCTGGCCGGTGCGACGCTGGTCGTGACCCTGGAGCCCTGCACGATGTGTGCCGGTGCCGCTGTGCTCGCCCGGCTGGCCCGGGTGGTCTATGGCGCGCAGGACGCCAAGGCGGGCGCCGTCGACTCGCTGTGGGACGTCGTGCGGGACCGCCGGCTCAACCATCGGCCCGAGGTGGTCAGCGGCGTGCTGGCCGAGGAGTCGGCCGACCTGCTGCGGGCCTTTTTCCGCGCTCGCCGCGACGTCCGGTAGCCTCGTCGGCGGTGGCGTGTCCGAGCGGCCGAAGGAGCACGCCTCGAAAGCGTGTGGGGGTTTACGCCCTCCGTGGGTTCAAATCCCACCGCCACCGCCAAATCTGAGCACGAAAACGCGGCTCAGCGCGTCGCCCCGGGCAGTCAGCCCGAGGCGGCGTTTCTGGCCCTAGTCTCAGTTCTAGTCTCATTTGGATCCGAAGCACGGGCTTCCGTCGCGGACGCGGGCCGTAGAAGGGCCCGACCCCGGCCTTCAGGTCCGCTCCCGGATACGCTGCGTGTCCACCACGAGCCGAAGGGGGCAGATGGCCGGACAGGCTCCGTGCCTTTTCGTTGCGGGCGGGCTTCGCTGGCCACGCTGAAGGTCAGGGCGACCAGTGACCTTGGTGGACGAGTAGCGTGCGGAGACTTTGCGCAGATGCTGCTCCCGGGACGTGCCAACGAACAGGCAGCATTGCAGTTGCACGCCGAGTTCCGCCGCCACAACGTGGCCTACTTCGACGAAATTTGGCGACCGCTTGACCCGATAGCCAGTCCAGGGGAGAGGCAGCTACTTGGCCGTCGTTTTCCCCGGTTCGTCACCCCAGAGCAGTCCTCCGACGCGGGCCGCGATATCGCGGCGAATCGGGTCGGCCATATGCGCGTAATGCTGTGCCATGGCGGGGTTGGACCAGCCCATCACTCCCATCATCGTCCGCTCGCTGACCCCGAGCAGGAGGAGGACCGTCGCAGCTGTGTGGCGCGCGTCATGGAGCCGGCCGTCGCGGACGCCGGCATCCTTGAGGAGTCTCTTCCACTGCCCCCAGTCACTTCGCGGGTTGAGTGGGGCCCCGGTCTTCGTGGCGAAGACCCAGTCGCCGTCTTCCCACTCCGTCCCTGCGTGGAGCCGCTCCTCGTTCTGCTTGGCGCGGTGTTCCTTGAGGAGAACGCAGAGGGAATCCGGTAGGCCCACGTATCGGCGTCCCGCGCGGGACTTTGTGCTGTCGGTCTCCGGTCGTGTCTGGATGCGTTGAGGGCAGTGGCCGGCGTACTTTCGATCGCACCTGCCTGCGCATCCATGCTCGTATTGCGGTCGCAACCGGCCACGGCGGATTGCCAGCGTCTGAGTCTCGAAGTCGACGTCAG
>JBBRHF010000128.1:0-13054 GCA_038223055.1 Actinomycetes bacterium
GCTCGCCGCCGACATTCCCCTAGTCGTCGACCACTTCCGATACTTCGCGGCGGCGGCCCGCGCCGACGAGGGCCGCTCCACCGAGATCGAGAAAGACCTGATCGCGTACCACTTCCGCGAGCCCCTCGGAGTGGTCGGCCAGATCATCCCCTTCAACTTCCCGCTGCTGATGGCGGCCTGGAAGCTGGCACCGGCGCTGGCCGCCGGCAACTGCTCGGTCCTCAAGCCGGCCTCACCCACCCCGTGGTCGATCCTCAAGCTCGCCGAAGTGATCGAGGACGTCGTACCTCCCGGTGTGATCAACGTCGTCACCGGCCCGGGCGCCGAGATCGGCAAGGCACTGGCCGCCAACCCGCGGATCGCGAAGATCAGCTTCACCGGCGAGACGGTGACCGGCCGCCTGATCATGCAGTACGCGGCGCAGAACCTGATCCCGTCGACCGTAGAGCTGGGCGGTAAGTCGCCCAACATCTTCTTCAGCGACGTGCTGGCCCACGACGACTCGTTCCTGGACAAGGCCGTCGAGGGCTTCGTGCTCTATGCGTTCAACAAGGGTGAGGTCTGCACGGCGCCGTCGCGGGCGCTGGTCCAGGCCGACATCTACGACGAGTTCATCGCGCGCTGCCTGGAGCGGATCGCCAAGATCAAGCAGGGCAACCCACTCGACACCGACACCCAGCTCGGGCCGCAGGTTTCCAGCCAGCAGTTGGAGAAGATCGGCTCGTACGTCGACATCGGGCGCAAGGAGGGCGCCGAGGTGCTCATCGGCGGCAGCCGCGCCACGGTCGAGGGCGCGGAGTTCGCCGACGGCTACTACTTCGAGCCGACCGTGCTCAAGGGTGACAACAAGATGAGGATCTTCCAGGAGGAGATCTTCGGGCCGGTGCTCTCGGTCACCACGTTTACCGACGACGCCGACGCGCTCGAGATCGCCAACGACACCCTCTACGGGCTCGGGGCCGGCGTGTGGACCCGGGACGGCACGCGGGCGTACAAGATGGGCCGGGCGATCAAGGCCGGTCGGGTCTGGACCAACTGCTACCACCAGTACCCCGCGGGCGCAGCGTTCGGGGGCTACAAGATCTCGGGCATCGGCCGGGAGAACCACGGCATGATGCTGGATCACTACAGCCAGACGAAGAACCTGCTTGTCAGCTACAGCGACAAGCCGCTCGGGTTGTTCTGAGTTCGCTGATGCCACAACGGTCCGAACCGACCCGGATCACGGCTACCGCTGCGGCGCGCGAGGCCATCACCGGCCTGCGCGCCGCGCGCGGCGGCTCGCTCATGTTCGTCCAGTCCGGCGGCTGCTGCGCCGGCAGCCTGCCGATGTGCTTTCCCGACGGGGAGTTCCTGATCGGGGACAACGACGTGCTGCTGGGCGAGATCGACGGCTGCCCGTTTTACATCGACAAGCACCTCGACGCTGCCTGGGGAACCGACAGCTTCCTGCTCGACGTCGCCGCCGGGCCGCCGGGCGGCTTCTCGCTGCCCGCCGGGGAGAACCAGCACTTCGTCGTCCGCTCCCCTGCCTGCGACCTGCCCGAGGGGTCGGTGCCGATCACGCCAAGTTGATGGAGAATTCGGCCTTGCGGGCACGGCCGGGGGGCACGTTGTAGGTGAGGTCATCGATGTGGAACTCGATGTAGGTGAAGTGACCTTCGCGCCCCGGCCCCATCCACATGCCCTCTCCGTAGGAGGCCACCCGGCGTCCGCGCATGGTGCGGTAGCGACTGAGGGGCGTGTTCCAGCGCTGCAGGACTGCGGCCTTGCCGTTGTCGGAAGATCGGTAGCGGTCCTCGGAGACGAAGTCGATGAGGTCGCCGTGCTCGTCGAAGACGAGTTCGGCGGAGACGGTTTGGTCCCTGATCGTGTAGGTGGCGCGGGCACGGTCCCGGGCTATCGGTGTCCAGCGAATGGGGGCGTCCACCAGAGCCGCGGGGGCCAGTACGGCGATGTCGTTGAGGACGGTGACGGTTTCACCCTGGTCCATTTGCTGTCCGGAGCCGTCGAGGATCTTGACGACGGAGAGGATCTTGCCGCGCATCGTCGCGTGTTCCTCGTAGCGGTGGAAGACGGTGACGGGCACTCCGTGCATGGTCGCGTTGATGTAGAAGTAGCGGCGTGGGTGGCTGCCGCAGGTGTTGAGCTGGCGCCCGGCGAACGGCATCCACGCCTTGTCGGGCCCGGGCCGGATGCGGCCATGGATCGTGGCGGAGAAACTTCGCACGTGCGGGCTGCCAACGGCTCCGGAGCGCCGCACATACTGCGCGACCGGTTCGGGAAGCCCGGACAAGTCGTCCTCGGTGATCACGTCCGGCCTTCCCTGGTAATCAGGCCGAGCATTGAGGGCGTTGAGGGCCTCGGTGGTGCAGGTATTCCAGTCGGCGTGGTAGCTGGTCGGGCCCAGCGAGGCGAAGCCGTAGACCGCGGCGACAAGCAGGACGACGTTGGCTGCGGTGCCGGCCTTGGCGTCGCCCCAGGCGGAGAAGACCAACGCTTGGGAGGTCAGCGCGGCCACGAGTGCCACCGCCCACCACCAGTCCGGTGCCCCGACAGCAATGAGGATGGCCGCGACCAGCACGAGGACGGCGGCGGCGAGCCAGAAAAGTCCGGCCGAGGTGCTGATGGGCTCCTTCAGTTGGTCCACCTCAGCCCAGCCGAGCCCCTTGGCGGCCCCCAACACATGGATGGCGCCATGAACGAACAGGAGGACCACAACCAGCCAGCGGGCACCGGTACTCAATCTCGCCTCACTTCAGTCGTCTGCGGTTCTCAGTCTGGCCGGGTGCGTCCTCACGGCACAGAGGCGAAAGGCCCGGCGGTCACGTATAGCCTGGCCACCGACCATGGAGGGTGAGCCGATGACCCAGACACCGACCGGACAGCAGCACGAACTGCGGCTTGGCGACCAGTCCGCGGTCGTGGTCGAGGTCGGTGGCGGCCTGCGCGCCTATCGTGTCGCCGGGCGCCCCGTGCTCGACGGCTACGACGCGACCGACCGCATCGACGGCGGGCGCGGGCAGCTGCTGGTGCCATGGCCCAACCGGGTCGGTGACGGGCGTTACCGATTCGGCGACCAGGACCTGCAGCTCCCGCTCACCGAGGTCGCGGCGCGCAACGCGATCCATGGCCTGCTGCGATGGGTGTCGTGGTCGCTGGTCGAGCGCGACGAGGCCCGTGTGGTGGTGGGCGCCACAGTGTGGCCGCAGCCGGGCTACCCGTTCACGGTCGCGGTGCACGCGACGTACGAGCTGACCGGGGCAGGGCTGCGGGTCACGGTGTCCGCGCGCAACGAGGGGACCACAGCGGCACCGTACGGCGTGGGCCAGCACCCCTATCTCACGGTCGGCACCGGGCTCGTGGACGACGCTCTGCTGATGGTTCCGGCCCGGCGATGGGTGCGCTCGGACGATCGGGGCCTGCCGGTCGGCACCGAGCCGGTCGAGGGCACCGACTTCGACTTCCGCGTGGCGCGGCCGATCGACGCCCTGGTGCTGGACACGGCCTACGCCGACCTCGAGCGCGACGAGTCCGGCCGTGCCACGGTGCGCCTTGCCCATCCATCCGATGGCCACGGGGTCGACCTCTGGCTCGGAGAGGGCGCCGAGCACCTGCAGGTGTTCACGGGGGACACGCTGCACCCGACCCGGCGACGGCGAGGCATCGCGGTCGAGCCGATGTCCTGCCCGCCCGACGCGTTCACCAGCGGCGTGGACCTGGTAACCCTCCAACCCGGCGACACCCACACGATGCAGTGGGGCCTGACCGCCTGGTGACCGCCGCGGCGAACGGGACTACCAGTTCTTGGCGCTGTGACCGGCCTCGACCGGCGGCCCATCGCCTGCAGGGCGGGTGCTCGAGCCGTCCCAGGAGTCGGCCAGTCGAAGCAGCTGGGTGGCCATCTCGCGAACCGACTCCGCCGTAGCGGCGCGCTCGGCGCGCAGTTTCTCGATGGCCGACTCGATCTGGGCCGCCTCGGTCCGCGCGGTCCCCACCATCAGCTCGGACTCCTCGCGAGCCGCGCGGCGCGTCTGCTCGGCGTCCTGGGCGGCGGCGCGCTGCACACCCGCGGCATCGCTGCTGGCCGCCTCGACCTTCAACCGGGCCTCGTTTTCGAGCTGCCGGGCCGCGTCGCGCGACGACCCGAGCAATCGCTCCGCCTCGACCCGCGCCGCCGCCATGGTCTCCTCGGCGACCCGCGTGGCGCTAGTCAGCAAGCTCAACGCCTCGTGTGGCGCGGCGTCCCCGTCGGCGCCGTGCACCATCTGGGCGCCGCCACGATCGGCGTCTCTGGCATCCGTGGCCATGCTGGTCCTCCTCGGTGACGTGCGGGTCGCCGGCTCGTCGCCAACAACGCTAACGCGGGTTGTCGCGGTCCCCTGCATTTCGGTCCCGATGTGGTCGGGACGGCTGGGCCGCGGCTAGCCGACCGTGCTCGCGATGTGCTCGATCAGCGCGGTCGTCGAGATGGACGGCGTGCGAGGGAAATAGACCACCCGGCAGATGTCGGACAGCTCGTCGAACCGCCCCTTCCAGTCATCACCCATCGCCAGCACCGACGCGCCGTGCGCAAGGACGTACTCGCGCTTCTGTTCCAGGCTCTCCTCGACGAAGACCTCGTCCACGTCACGCAGGGAAGCCACGATCTCCAGCCGCTCGGACTCGGAGAACACCGGTGCCCTGCCCTTCTTGGACAGGTTGAGCTGGTCGGCGGAGACGCCCACCACAAGGCGATCACCCAGTGCCCGAGCCCGCTTGAGCACCCGGATGTGGCCGACGTGGAGAACGTCGAACGTGCCGAAAGTGATCACCGTGACCGCACTCACGATCATTCCCCTCTGTCCTGTCCTGCTGGCGCAGTGCCCTGGGCGCGAGGGTACCGTCACCGACGCCGAATCCATGATCGTGAAGCAGATGGGTCGCTCTATCGCTCGAATGTTTCACGATCATGGGGACGAGCCAGCCCAGAGGGGACCTTCGACTCTGTTGAAAGCCGCCGCGCGCACTAACAGTGTGCGGGTGATGCATGACGAAAGGTCCCTGGTCGCTCTGTCCCGCACCGAATGCGTGGCGCTGCTCAACGACGCCAAGATCGGCAGAGCGGTCTTCACCGAGCGCGCGCTTCCCGCGGTGCTCCCCGTCACCTTCGTCGTGTACGGCGACGCCATCGTCATTGCGACATCGGCCGGCACCCGGCTCGCGGCCGCGGCGCACCGCGGCGTGCTTGCCTTCGAGGTCGACGAGATCGACCCTGACCGCCGCACGGGGTGGTCCGTGGTGGTCACCGGTCTGCCCGACCTCGTCACCGACCCGCTCGAGCGGGCGCGGGTCAAAGCCGTGCTGTCGCCGTGGGCGCCCGGCGCCCATGACGTCTACATCCGGCTGCCGTTGACGGTGCTCACCGGCCGATGCATCCAGGCCGACGGGTCATCGGCCGCCGCCGGGGCATGAGCCCACCCAAGACACCGACGCGAAGCGGCGGTATGTGGCGTTTTGCGGACCGTCGGACGGGGAAGACTTGCGCAGACAAGCAAGCACGGGGATGACGAGAGGTCCTTCTGCGCATGCCCAAGGATGTTGATGCCCTCGCCGTCTGGGATGCCAAGGCGCGCACCCTGCTCGGGCGGATCGACGCCGCCCTCGCTGAGGCCGCCCCCGCCGCCCCAGCTGAGGGCGCCCCCGCGGCCCTCGCTGCGCGGTTCAGCCCGCCCGGCGGCGCTGCGCCCACCGACGCACCGAAGACCGCAGCCGCCGACGTACAGGACGAACAGCCCGCGGCGGACCCTCGGCTGGCCGCCCTGGCCAGCCGAGCCATGACCCGCACGCCCCCGCCGCCCGGGGAGATCCTGACCCTTGTGCCGAGGAACATGGGCGCGCAGCCGGACCGCATCGACCCCTGGGACGCCTACGTCTGCCGGTTCGACCGCGACGGTGACTCCGACGATTGGGAGCCGCTGCGGGCAACTCCCTGACCCAGGCCGGACCCTGACCCAGGCCGGACCCAGCCCGGACCCCGACCCAGCCCGGACCCCGACCCAGACGACCTGAACCCAGACCGGCCCCGCGCCGACGGATCGGGCCGCCGCCCGCAGTGCGGGAGTCGGTCCGACCGTCGAGGCGAGGCCGGGTCGCTGGAAGCCCAGCCGATCAGTGCGTCAGAAACTGGCCATGGGCACACCCATGCCTTGGGTGATCTGAGCCGGGCCGCTGGCCGAGGGCCGTACGTCGAAGTCGAAGATCGCGGTCGGGATGTAGACCGTGGCGCAGGAGTTCGGGATGTCCACGACACCGGACAGCCGTCCCTCGATCGGAGCCGCGCCGAGGATCATGTAGGCCTGCTCCGGGGAGTAGCCGAACTTCGTCAGATAGTCGATGGCGTGCAGGCAGGCCCGCTGGTAGGACAGGTGCGAGTCGAGATAGCGCTGCTCGCCGTCCAGGGTGACCGAGGTGCCGGAGAAGGCGATCCACTGACTGTATTGCGGGTCGGTGTTGCCCGGCAGGAAGATGGCGTTCTCGGACACGCCGTAGGTCTCCATGCCGCCCTTGATCAGGTCGACGTGAAGGTCGATGAAGCCACCCATCTCGATGGCCCCGCAGAAGGTGATCTCGCCGTCGCCCTGGGAGAAGTGCAGGTCACCCATGGACAGGTTCGCGCCGGGTACGAAGACCGGGTAGAAGACGCGGGTGCCCTTGGTGAAGTTCTTGATGTCCTGGTTTCCGCCGTTCTCCCGCGGCGGCGCCGTGCGGGCCGCCTCGGCCGCCGCTCGCGTGAACGCGTCGCCGGTCAGGCCACCGAGGATGGCGTCCTGGGGAAGCGGCGGCAGCGAGAGCGGCGGGACCCGGTTGGGGTCGGTCGCCCGCAGCGCGCCCTCGCGCTTGTTCCACTTGGCCAGCAGCGCTGCCGAGGGCGCCGTGCCCATCAGGCCCGGGTGCACGATTCCGGTGAACGACACCGACGGGATGTGGCGGGAGGTGGCCATGCCGCCCCGGAAGTCCCAGATCACCTTGTAGGCGTCGGGGAACTGCTCGGTGAGGAAGCCGCCGCCGTTCTCCGTCGCGAAGATCCCGGTGTAGCCCCAGCCCTGCCCGGCCAGCGGACCCGAGTCCTCCTGGGGGATCGGGCCGACGTCGAGGATGTCGACGACGAGCAGGTCGCCGGGCTCGGCGCCCTCGACGCCGATCGGGCCGCTGAGCACGTGCACGGTGGACAGGGGCGCGTCGCGCACGTCCTCGGCCGAGTCGTCGTTGTGGATGGCACCGTCGAACCACTCCCGGCAGTGCACCCGGAACGAGTCGTCGGGCTTGACCATGACCTGGGCAGGGATATCCGGGTGCCACCTGTTATGGCCCAGTTTTTCCTGGTTCGTGAACTTCTTTGCGGAGTCCAGGGGGAAGACCAACTCGGGCATCGCCGGGTCCTTTCGATGGAGGGACGTGCGGGTCGCGGCGGTTGCCGCGGCCCCGGAGTGGGGCGCGGAGCGGATGGAGTGGATGGATCGGCGGAGAGGTGCTGCGGAAGATCGGAAGAGCGGAGCGACTCGTCGGCGGTACTGACTCAGCGGGGCGCGGGGGCGCCGACCGAACCGCTGGTCGCCGGCTCGCCCTGCGCCTGGGCCGGGATGACCGGCACGGTCGCGCTGCGAAGCCGCGGGTACAGCGCGCCGTAGACGACGAGGCCGAACACGGCGAGGACGATGGCGAGGGTGTTCTGGTTGCCGGCGTAGTGACCGGTCAGCAGGATGAAGGCCGGGATGGCCGCGGTCGCGATCCCTTGGAGGGCCGCGATGGCTCCGGTGTACCTCGCGAGCCCGCCCTGGTTGCGCCCGAGCACGAGGAAGAACAGCGCCCACAGGAACGCCCAGTGCAGCCAGATGACCCCGAAGGCGTTGTCGTCGAACCGACCGAAGAAGTTCAGGCCGGAGAACACCAGCGCGCAGGCGGCGACGAACGCCGAGAAGTAGCCCAGACCGGTGCCGTCCAGCCCGGCCAGCAGGTTGATGCCGACATAGAGGTAGGTGAAACCGAACAGGTAGAGCCCGGAGGCGGCCAGGATGGTGTTCTGGTCGCCGTTCGCGGTGAAGATGATGTACGTCGGGGTGACAACTTGGAGGGCGCCGACGAACAAGTTCATTGGTGCTGCCGCCTTCGCGTCAACCCAACCAAGCAGCATGCAGCCGTTGAGGAACAGGACGGCCCCGACATAGAGAAGCCCGACATTTCCCATGTGAGATCACGCTTTCTAGGACCCCGTCGATGGACGTTTGGGAGGATGGATGGACGCTGCGTGAGTCGATCTGACCGGTGTGATGCGACCTACGCGGTGGTGTCTGTAGCCCCGCCAAGCGGGGCTACGGCCGTGGCAGTCGTTGCAACGCTGGGTTCATCGAACGAGATAGGCGAGCCGAGTGACCCGGATGGCCCGACGTCCGGGACGGAATGGACGTCACAACTTCGGGCGCGTCGCGGCTTTGCTCGTTGCGCTGGATCGCCCGGGCAAGAGATTGAGGGGTGCTGGCGAGCATCGGCGCGCAGAACACGCGGATCGCCTCACTGCCGCACGTCGGGCAGCGCGATGTGTCCTCGGCGGTCCCGATAGGACGGCGAAGGTCGAAGGAACCGTGCTCCCGACACCGGTAGGGGTAGGTCGCCACGAATTCTCCTTTTGTGCAGCGTGAGAAACGATGCAACGCACGTTTCGTGACGGCACTGTGCTCTCCCCCGCCGCCCCCGTCAAGGGTTGTGTCAGGATGAGACACATCCGTCTCAGGTGTCACACTCCCCTTCGTGCCCGACCCGCACTCACGCCCCGCGGGTCGCCTCGACCCGGCCAAGGAGGCGCGAGCGTGGCAGCCCGACCCCCGTGGCAGCGCCCGGATGTGCTGCTCGCGGTCGCCGCGGGTGGGTCACTCGGCTCGCTCGCGAGGTACGCCGTGGGCCGACTCCTTCCCACGGCGGAGCACGGGTTCCCGTGGTCGACCCTCATCGTCAATGTCACCGGTGCCCTGCTCCTGGGCATCCTCGTAGTGCTGCTTGCCGAGCGGTTTCCCGCCGACCGCTACGCCCGGTCGTTCTTCGGGACCGGTTTCCTCGGTGCCTACACGACCTTCTCGACCTACGTGGTCGAGACCATCCTGCTGACCAGGGACGGCTCCGCCGGACTGGCCACGGCCTATCTGCTCGGCAGCCTCGTCGCCGGCCTGCTGGCCTCCGTGCTGGGCGTCGTGGCCGGTCGCCGGATCAGCCTGCTGGGTCGGGGGACCTGATCGTGGTGCTGCTCGCCATCGCGCTCGCGGGTGCCATCGGTGCGCCGCTGCGGTTCGTCGTCGGCGGGATAGTCACCCGGCGACTGGGTCAGGCGTTCCCCTGGGGCACTCTGGCTTCGAACCTCAGCGGCTCGCTGCTGCTCGGCTTCCTCAGCGGCGTGGCGCTCTACCACGGGTTGCCGGAGGTGCCGAAGGCGTTTCTGGCCACCGGTTTCTGTGGCGCCTACACCACGTTCTCCACGTTCGGCTACGAGACCGTCGAGCTCTGGGAGAAGGACGCCGGGCTTCTCGCGCTCGCCAACGCGCTCGGCAGCGTGGCCGCCGGCTTGGCGGCCGCGATCGGAGGCCTTGCGCTGGCGGCCGTCCTGTTCTAGCCAGCAACCCCGTCTCTTTCTTCAGTCGGCCGATTCTCGTTCGGCGGCCCGATCCGGCACTAGCATCTCCGGAGTGGTGACGACAGTGGACGAGGGCGGCTTGGCTGGCGCGCTCGGCGTTGCCGGCACCGCCCGCGTCGCCGGCGTCGTCCTTGTCGGCGGCCGGTCCTCGCGGATGGGCTCACCCAAAGGCGACCTGGAGTGGCACGGGTCGACGCTGCTGCGGCGCACCACCGCTGTCGTGGGCCGCGCGGTCGACGGTCCCGTGCTCGTCGTACGGGCCGCAGGTCAGTCGCTGCCCTCACTCGCCCCCGGCGTCGAGGTCCATGACGACCCGCGCGAGGGTCGCGGTCCGTTGCAGGGCATCGCGGTCGGGCTGGCGGCGGCCGCCGACCATGCCGACATGGCGTTCGTGTGTTCCACCGACATGCCGTTCCTGCACGTGGCGTTCGTGCGCGCGGTGCTGCATGCGCTCGCACCCGACGTCGACGTCGCTCTCCCCGTGGCCCGCGGCTACCCCCAACCCCTGGCCGCGGCCTACCGCACGGCCCTGGCGCCCCTGGCGGAGGCACTGGTGGCGGCCGACCGGCTGCGCCCGGCCTTCCTGTTCGAGCAGTGCCGCGTCATCCGGCTCGACGACGCGACGCTGCGCACCGACCCCCTGCTGGCCGCGCTGGACCCCGACCTGGACTCGGTGGTCAACCTCAACGAGCCGGCCGACTACGAGGCGGCGCGTGCCGTGGCCGCGCCCGAGATCACCGTGCAGTGCTTCGGAGTCCTCGCCGCCCAGGGAGAACGCGGGCCGCGGTCGGTCCGCGCGGCCACTCTGGCCGAGGCGGCGGCCGCCGTGTCGCTGGCGCTGGACCAGCACGTGCTCGCCGCCCTCAACGGGGACCAGGTGACCCGCGACGGGCACCTGCCCCTGGTCGCCGGCGACACGGTCGCGTTCATCTCCGCCGATGCGGGCGGCTGAGCGGTGCCCGGCGGCTACTTCGGTCGCGCGCTCGTCGTCGACCTCGACGACGGTTCGGCCGCCACGCTCGCGCTGCCCGACGAGGTGCTGCGGCGATATCTGGGCGGGTCGGGTCTCGGGACGTGGCTCATGCACCGGCTGGCACCCCCGGGAGTGGACGCTCTGGCCCCGGAGGCTCCGCTCGCGTTCGTGTTCTCGCCCCTGGTGGGCACGCCGCTCACGACCAGCGCGAAGTTCGCGGTCGTCGCCAAGTCACCTCTGACCGGCCTGCTCAACGACGCGCTGGCGTCCAGCCACTTCGCCATCGCCGGCAAGCTCACCGGGCACGACGCGATCGTCGTCCGCGGCCGCTGCGAACGGCCCTCGGCGCTGCTGGTCGACGGCGACGGCGCCCGGCTCGTAGACGCCGCCCCCGAGTGGGGGCTCACCGCCGCCGAGGCCGAAGCCAGCCTGGGTGACCGGCTCGGGCGCGGCTGGCGGGTGGCCTCGATCGGCCCCGCCGGCGAGCGGCAGGTGCACTTCGCCACCGTGTCCCACGACGGCCGGCACGCCGGCCGGGGCGGGCTCGGCGCGGTGCTGGGCGCCAAGCTGCTCAAGGCCGTCGCGGTCAAGGCCGCCACCAGGGTCGCGAGCGCCGACCCGGCGGCCGTCCTGGCCGCGGCCAAAGACCTGCGGGCCCGCTCCTTCGGCCCGGCCACCGCCAAGTACCGCGAGCTCGGCACGCTGGCCAACCTGCTGGCCTTCAACGCCATCAACACCCTTCCCACCCGCAACTTCACCGGCGCCACATTCGCGGAGGCGCCCGCGCTGGCGGCGGAGGACCTTGCCGAGGCGCGGTCGGTGGCCCGCAACAGCTGCGCCTCCTGCACGATCGGCTGCGAGCACATCTACGCCGCCAAAGGTGGGCGCACGATGCGGGTTGAGTACGAGAACGTGTTCGCACTGGGTCCGATGTGCGGAGTCTCCGACCCCGATGACGTCCTGCTCGCGAGCAGCCGGTGCGACGACCTCGGGCTGGACACCATCTCCACCGGCGGCACCATCGCGTGGGCGATGGAGTGCGCCGAGCGCGGCCTCATCGACGCCCCGTGGCTGCGCTTCGGTGACGGCGCCGCGCTGCTGCGCGCCATCGGGGAGATCGGCTCCGGCGAGGGGCTGGGGCCGCTGCTGGCCCTGGGGTCCCGGCGGGCCGCGCAGCAGGTCGGCGGCGGGTCGGAGCGGTTCGCACCGCACGTGAAGGGCCTCGAGCTGCCCGGCTACGAGCCCCGCACCCTCCAAACGATGGCCCTCGGCCTGGCGGTCAACGCGCGCGGCGCGGACCACAACCGGTCCGGCGCCTACGAGGCCGACCTGTCCGGGGAGGTGGACCGGCTCGAGGGCGGCGCCGCGCACGTACACGCCGCCGTCGAGACCGAGGACCGAGCCGCGATCATGGACTCGATGATCCTGTGCAAGTTTCTCCGCGGGGTGTTCACCGAGCCGTTCGAGGAGTGGGCGCGGCTGCTGTCCTCGGTGACCGGGTGGGATGTCGACGGCGCCGAGCTGCGGGCAACGGCGCGGCGCATTGTGCTGGCCAAGCGGATGTTCAACCTGCGCGAGGGCTGGTTGCCCGCGGACGACTGGCTGCCCGCCCGGCTGCTCGAGGAAACCCTGCAGATCGGGTCAGGCAGGGTCGCCGAGCTCACGCCGGCGCGGCTCCGCGGCATGATCGAGGGCTACTACACCGCCCGCGGCCTGGACGGCTCCGGGCGCCCTACCGCGGCAGCCCTGGCTGGACTGGCCCTTGATATGTGAGGCCCGGTGAGCGACATTTCTCCCATGATCACCGCGACGATCAACGGCCATACGATCACCGTCCCCGAGGGGACGACGATCTGGGCCGCCGCCCGCGACGCCGGCATCGAGATCCCCGTGCTGTGTCACGACGAGCGCTACGACCCCGTCGGGGTGTGCCGGCTGTGCGTCGTGGACGTCGGCGGGCGGGTGTTCGCCGCCGCCTGCATCCGCCCCTGCGAGCAGGGGATGGCCGTCACGACGGAAAGCCCCGAGCTCGAGCGCAGCCGGGCGGTGCTGACCGAACTGCTGGTCGCCGACCAGCCGCCGCGCGAGCGCGACCCGAAGCAGACGACGACCGCCGACAACCGCCTCATCTCCGTGGCGCAGCGCTGGGGCGTGCCCGAGGCCGGCGACCTTCCGGCCGGGTCGGGCCGCGGGACCGACCTGTCCAACCCGGTCATCTCGGTCGACCACGACAGCTGCATCCTGTGCGACCGGTGCGTGCGGGCCTGCGACGACATCCAGGGCAACGACGTCATCGGGCGCAGCGGCAAGGGCTACACCACGCGCATCGCCTTCGACCTCAACGACCCGATGGGCGAGTCCACGTGCGTCTCCTGCGGGGAGTGCGTGGCGGCCTGCCCGACCGGTGCGCTCGTGAACAA
>JBBRHF010000129.1:0-13049 GCA_038223055.1 Actinomycetes bacterium
ACTCCATCGGCTACATGCAGCACGACCCGGACCGGCGTCGTTTCTTCGGCTACCTCAACCTGTTCATCGCCTCGATGCTGTTGCTGGTCCTCGCCGACAGCTACCTCGTGCTCTATGCCGGGTGGGAAGGTGTCGGGCTCGCGTCGTACCTGCTGATCGGGTTCTGGAACTACGTCCCGGCCTATGCCGCCGCCGCGAAGAAGGCCTTCGTGGCCAACCGGATCGGAGACTTCGGGCTGTCCGTCGCCATCATGATCATGTTCATCCAGTTCGGCAGCGTGTCGTTCCAGGGTGTGTTCGCCGGAGCATCGCAGGCCAGCGAGGGCGCGCTGACCGCGATCGGGCTGATGCTGCTGCTCGGCGCCTGCGGCAAGTCGGCGCAGTTCCCGCTGCAATCCTGGCTCGGTGACGCCATGGCGGGCCCCACGCCGGTGTCCGCCCTGATCCACGCGGCGACGATGGTCACCGCCGGGGTCTACCTGGTGGTCCGGTCGGCGCCCGTCTTCGAGGGGGCTCCGAACGCCCAGCTCGTCGTCGTCATCGTCGGGGCGGTCACGCTGATCTTCGGGGCCGTCGTCGGCTGCGCCAAAGACGACATCAAGAAGGCGCTGGCCGCCTCCACGATGAGCCAGATCGGCTACATGATGCTGGCGGCGGGGCTCGGACCGGTCGGCTACGCGTTCGCGATCTTCGACCTGCTCACCCACGGATTCTTCAAGGCCGGCATGTTCCTCGGCGCCGGGTCGGTGATGCACGGCATGAACAACCAGGTCGACATGCGCCGCTTCGGCGGCCTGTCGGCCGTCATGAAGGTCACTTGGATCACCTTCGGGCTCGGCTGGCTCGCGATCATCGGCTTTCCTGGCCTGTCCGGCTTCTGGAGCAAGGACAAGATCATCGAGGCGGCCTTCATCGGAGACGGGTGGCGGCCCTGGGTGTTCGGCACCGCGGCCCTCGTCGGAGCCGGCATCACCGCGTTCTACATGACCCGGCTGTTCGTGCTCACCTTCCACGGCGAGCGGCGCTGGACCGAGGACAACGAGCACCCGCACGAGTCGCCCGCGGTGATGACCGGGCCGCTCGTGGTGCTGGCGCTGGGGTCGGCGTTCCTCGGTCTGCTGCTCGGGCCGACCGGCGCCATCTCGGACTGGCTCGAACCCGTGGTCGGCAAGCATGCCGAGGAGTCCCCGGTCCTGCCGGTGTGGCTGCTCACGGCACTCACCGTCGTGCTGGTGGCGGCTGGGGCCGGCTACGCCTACGTGCTCTACCTTCGCCGCCGGGTGCCGATCGTCGCCCCGCTGGGGTCGGCGCTGACCCGGGCCGCCCGGCGTGACCTCTACCAGGACGCCATCAACGAGTCGCTGCTGATGCGCCCCGGCCAATACCTCACGCGGTCGCTGGTCTTCTTCGACAACCGCGTGGTCGACGGTGCCGTCAACGGCCTCGCCGCGGTCATCGGCGGCTCGTCCGGGCGGTTCCGCCGGCTGCAGACCGGGTTCGTCCGTTCCTACGCGCTGTCGATGCTCGGCGGCGCGGTTCTCGTCGTCGGCGCCATGCTCCTGGTGAGGCTGTGACATGACCGACTTTCCCTGGCTGACCACTATCGGCGCGGTTCCCCTCGTGGGTTCGGTGCTGGTCGCCGCCCTCCCGCGGCGACGCGAGATGCTCGCCAAGCAGCTGGCGATGGCCTTCTCGCTGGTGACCCTGGGCCTGGTCGTCGCGATGTCTTTGTCCTTCGAGGCAACAAGCAGAGCGCAGTTCCAGTTTGCCGAGGTGCACGAGTGGATCCCGCAGTTCGGCGTGAGCTACGCGCTCGGCGTCGACGGCATCGCGCTGGTGCTCATCGCGCTCGCGGCCGTTCTCACCCCGGTCTGCATCCTCGCCTCCTGGCATGACGCCGACGGCGGCAAGCGCAGCGTCGGCATCTACTTCGCCCTGCTGCTCATGCTCGAGACGTTCATGATCGGGGTGTTCGCCGCGACCGACGTGTTCCTGTTCTACGTCTTCTTCGAGGCGATGCTGGTCCCGATGTACTTCATCATCGGCTCCTACGGCGGACCGCAGCGCTCCTACGCTGCGGTCAAGTTCCTGCTGTACAGCCTGTTCGGCGGCCTGCTCATGCTGGTCGCGGTCATCGGGCTGTTCGTCGTGTCCGACGGGGGACCGCAGGCGTTCCTGTTCCAGAACCTGCTCGCGCTGGACTTTTCCACCAACACCGAGCGGTTGCTGTTCGTCGGGTTCTTCGTCGCCTTCGCGATCAAGGCGCCGTTGTGGCCGGTGCACACCTGGTTGCCCGACGCCGCAGCCGAGTGCCCGCCCGGCGGTGCGGTGCTGCTCGTCGGCGTGCTCGACAAGGTCGGCACGTTCGGGATGATCCGGCTGTGCCTGCCGCTGTTCCCCGACGCGTCCCGCTGGGCCGCCCCGGTCGTGATCACTCTGTCGGTGATCGGCATCATCTACGGCGCGCTGCTCGCCATCGGCCAGACCGACATCAAGCGGCTGATCGCCTACACCTCGGTGTCGCACTTCGGTTTCATCGCGCTGGGCGTGTTCGCAATGACCACGCAGGGCCAGTCGGGCTCCTCGCTCTACATGGTCAACCACGGATTCTCGACCGCGGCGCTGTTCCTCATCGCCGGGTTCATGATCAGCCGGCGCGGCTCCCGGCTCATCGCCGACTTCGGCGGTGTGGCGCGGGTCGCCCCGATGCTGGCGGGCACATTCCTCGTCACGGGCCTGTCCAGCCTCGCCCTGCCGGGCCTGTCCAGCTTCGTCAGCGAGTTCCTCGTGCTGGTGGGCACCTTCTCGCGCTACCAGGCCGCGGCGGTCATCGGCACGGCCGGCATCATCCTGGCCTCGCTGTACATTCTGCTGCTCTACCAACGCACGATGACCGGTGAACCCAACGAGGGCACGTCGCGGCTGCGCGACCTCAACTCCCGCGAGGCGTGGGTGGTGGCCCCGCTGCTGGCCGTCATCATCGCGCTCGGGTTCTATCCCAAGCCGCTGCTCGACGTGATCAACCCGGCCGTCGAGCGCACGATGCAGCAGATCGGGCAGACCGACCCCGCACCCGTCGTACCCGCCGCCGAGAGGAGCGCCAAGTGAGCCATCTCGCGACGTTGGCCTCGCCGCTCGCTGCGACGGCCTTCACGACCCCCACCATTGAGTACACCCAGCTCATGCCCATGCTGATCGTGCTGGGCGTGGCAGTCCTCGGCGTACTCGTGGAGGCCTTCATGGCCCGGCCGATGCGCCACGAGGTGCAACTGGTCCTGGCCCTTGGCGGCCTCGTCGCCGGCTTCGTCTCGGTGGTCGGGCTCGCCGGCACCGTCAACGTCGCGGCCGAGGGGGCCGTCGCGATCGACGGCCCCACGCTGTTCCTGCAGGGCACCATCCTGTTGCTGGCGATCCCCGGCCTGCTGCTGTGCGCGGAGCGCCAGCTGGACAACGGCGGCCCGTTCGCCTCGGCCGGGTCCTCGACGCCCGGGTCCCAGCACGAGCGGACCCTCACGGTCATGGGGGTGACCCAGACCGAGGTGTTCCCGCTGTACATGTTCGCTGTCGGCGGCATGCTGCTGTTCCCCGCGGCCAACGACCTGCTGACCATGTTCGTGGCTCTCGAGGTGCTCTCGCTGCCGCTCTATCTGCTATGCGGCCTGGCCCGCCGTCGCCGGCTGCTGTCCCAGGAAGCCTCGCTCAAGTACTTCCTGCTCGGGTCGTTCTCCTCGGCGTTCTTCCTGTACGGCGTGGCGCTGCTCTACGGCTTCGCCGGAACCGTGCGGCTGTCCGGCATCGCCGAGGCCGTCAGCGCCAACCCCTCGGCTGACCCGCTGCTGCTCATCGGCACCGGCCTGGTCGCCGTCGGGTTGCTCTTCAAGGTCGGCGCGGCGCCGTTCCACTCGTGGACCCCCGACGTCTATCAGGGCGCCCCGACCCCGGTGACCGCCTTCATGGCCGCCTGCACCAAGGTCGCCGCGTTCGGGGCGCTGTTGCGGGTCTTCTACGTCGGACTCGGCGGCCTGGCCTGGGACTGGCATCCGATGATGTGGGCCGTCGCCATCCTCACGATGGTGGTGGGCTCGGTGATCGCGCTGACCCAGACCGACATCAAGCGGATGCTTGCCTACTCCTCGATCGCGCATGCCGGGTTCATCCTCACGGGCCTGGTCGCCACCGGCGCCCGTGACGCGACCTCCGGGGAGGTGCTCGGCGTGTCCAGCGTGCTGTTCTACCTGCTGGCCTACGGATTCAGCACCATCGGCGCCTTCGGGGTGGTTACGCTGGTCCGCGACGCCGCAGGCGAGGCCACCCACCTGTCTGCGTGGGCCGGCCTCGGGCGCCGGTCACCGCTCGTCGCGGGCGTGTTCGCGTTGTTCCTGCTGGGCTTCGCGGGAATCCCGCTCACCAGCGGGTTCACCGCGAAGTTCGCGGTGTTCTCGGCCGCCATCGCCGGCGGAGCCACCCCGCTGGCCATCGTCGGGGTGGTCATGAGTGCCGTCGCAGCGTTCTTCTACGTGCGGGTCATCGTGGTGATGTTCTTCTCCGAGCCGGCACCCGAGGGGCCGAGCGTGGCCGTGCCCAGCGTGCTCACCACCGTCGCGATCGCCCTGGGGGCCGCGGTCACCGTGATGCTCGGCGTGTTGCCCAGCCAGGTCCTCGACCTGGCCGGGCAGGCCTCGCAGTTCGTCCGATGAGTGAGGGGTAAGGGTCGTCGTGACCTCCGCGGGACCGTTCGGGCATGCCACGCCTGACCCTGCCCTGGAGGAGGATCTGCGCGCCGGGCTCGAGTCGGTCGAGCAGCAGCTGCGGGACGCGGTGAAGAGCGACTACCCCTTTGTCACCGACACCGCTCGCCATCTGGTGGAGGCCGGCGGCAAGCGGTTCCGTCCGCTGCTGGTGCTCCTCGCCGCCCAGTTCGGCAACGCGGCATCGCCGGGGGTGGTCCCGGCTGCGGTGGTCGTCGAGCTGACCCACCTCGCGACGCTCTACCACGACGACGTGATGGACGACGCGGTGATCCGCCGTGGCGCGCCGAGCGCCAACGCCCGGTGGAGTAACTCGGTGGCCATCCTTACCGGCGACTTCCTGTTCGCGCGGGCATCGGACCTGCTGGCAGACCTCGGCCCCGAATGCGTTCGGCTGCAGGCTCGCACGTTCGAGCGGCTGGTGACCGGGCAGATCCGCGAGACCGTCGGCCCCCAGACCGGTGAGGACCCGGTCGATCACTACCTCGCCGTGGTCGCCGACAAGACGGGCTCGCTGATCGCGACCTCGGGTCGGTTCGGGGCGCTGCTGTCGGGGGCCGAGGAGTCGGTCGTGGACGTCATGACCCGCTTCGGCGAGCGCATCGGGATCGCTTTCCAGCTGTCCGACGACCTGCTCGACGTCGCATCCGAGTCGGCAGAGTCGGGCAAGACTCCGGGCACCGACCTGCGCGAGGGGGTCGCGACGCTGCCCGTCCTGCATGTCCAGCGAGGCGCGGATCCCGCCGACGCCCGGCTGCTGGAGCTGGTCGCCGGTCCGCTGGAGGACCACGCCCGCCATGCCGAGGCGCTCGCCCTCGTCCGGGCGCACCCCGCGATGGCGGCGGCCCGCGCCGACGTACAGCGCTGGGCGAACGACGCCCGCGCGGTGCTCGCCCCGCTGCCCGCCGGCCCCGCCCGGGCGGCCCTTGAGTTGCTCTGCGACGTGGTGGTCAGCCGCAGCGCCTGAACTTTCTTGTCCCCCGACCGGGCCTGACGCTCCGAGCGGCCTGAGTCCCGTCGGATCCACACCGGATCAGATCAACGCTTCGACATCCACCGTGCGGCCCGGGTCGGCGGCGCGGCGCACGTGGCGAACCATGTCGACGGTGAGGAGGACGAGAGCGAGCCACACGAGCGCGAACCCGGCCAGCCGGGACGGCGGCATCGGTTCGTCGTACAGCAGGACTCCGGTGCCGAACTGCAGCACGGGCGCGAGGTACTGCAGCAACCCGATCACGGTCAGCGGCACCCGGCGGGCCGCAGCGGCGAAGAACAGCAACGGGATGGCCGTGACCAGCCCGGTGCTCGCCAGCAGCAGGCTGTGGCCGACACCGGAGTGACCGAACTGCCCGTCACCACGGGCCTCAAGCACCAGCAGCACGGCCAGCGCAGGCAAGAACAGCACCGTCGTCTCCACGGTCAGCGACTGCACGGCACCGACCTTGGGGCCGACCTTCTTCTTGAGGTAGCCGTAGCAGGCGAAGGAGAACGCCAACGTCAGGGCGATGTACGGCGGGCGGCCGTAGTCGACGGCGATGACCAGCACCGCCACGGCGCCCAGTCCGATCGCGACCCACTGCACGGGGCGCAACCTCTCGCCCAGCAGCAGCACGCCGAGCAGGACCGTGACGATCGGGTTGATGAAGTAGCCGAGCGAGGTCTCCACCACCTGGCCGTTGTTGACGCCGTAGATGTAGGTGCACCAGTTGACCGAGATGAGGACGGCGGCGGCGCCGAGCGACGCCAGCGTCCGTCGGTCGCGGGCCAGCCCCCGAACCCAGGACCAGTTGCGGCTCGCGGCGAGGATCAACACCACCACGAGCAGCGACCACACGATGCGGTGCGACAGGATCTCGACCGATCCGGCCGGCTCGAGCAGCGGCCAGTAGAGCGGGAACAGGCCCCACAGCAGGTAGGCCGCGGCGCCGTAGATCGTCCCGCGCCGCTCGTCCATGCCCTCTACGCTAGCCCGCGCTCCCACGCCCAGACCCCGTGGCGAGGTGGGAGGTGGGGAGCGGCGAGGTGAGGGGGCGTCCGGTCAGCCGACGGTCCAGGTGTCGGCGCCGGCGAGCAGGGCGGCCAGGTCGCCCTCGCCCTGGGTCTCGCGGGCACGGGCGAGTTGCTCGCGCATGAGGTCGTCGTAGACCGGGTGCGACACCGAGCGGAAGACCCCGATCGCGGTGCGGGCCAGCGACAGGTCGGCCAGCCGGGACAGGTCGAAGGCGTGCGAGGGATCCTCGTGGTGGGCGTCGTGGACGAGCAACTCGTCCGTCGGCTCCCCGTCCGGCGCGACGTCGACGACCCGGAACGATCCGTCCGCTGCCCGGGTCAGGCCGTACTGCCCCTGCTCCCCCCACCGAATCGGCTGGCCGTGCTCGAGCCGGATGGTGAAGTCGTCGCGGGTCGCCGGGTCCTTGAGCACCTCGAAGGCGTTGTCGTTGAAGATGTTGCAGTTCTGATAGATCTCGACCAGCGCGGTGCCCCGGTGCTCGGCCGCGGCGCGCAGCACCGACGTGAGGTGCTTGCGGTCGGAGTCGATCGAGCGCGCCACGAACGAGGCCTCGGCGCCGAGGGCGAGCGAGACGGGGTTGAACGGGGCGTCCAGCGAGCCCATCGGGGTGGACTTGGTGATCTTGCCGAGCTCGGAGGTGGGGGAGTACTGCCCCTTGGTCAGGCCGTAGATGCGGTTGTTGAACAGCAGGATCTTGAGGTTGACGTTGCGCCGTAGTGCGTGGATCAGGTGGTTGCCGCCGATCGAGAGCGCGTCGCCGTCACCGGTCACGACCCACACCGACAGGTCCGGTCGCGAGGCCGCCAGGCCGGTCGCGATCGCAGGCGCGCGCCCGTGGATCGAGTGCACGCCGTAGGTGTCCATGTAGTAGGGGAACCGCGACGAGCACCCGATGCCCGACACGAAGACGATGTTCTCCTTGCGCAGCCCCAGCTCGGGCAGGAAGCTCTGCATCGCCGCGAGGATCGCGTAGTCGCCACATCCGGGGCACCAGCGCACCTCCTGGTCGGTCTTGAAGTCCTTGGCCTTCTGCGGCCCGTCGGCCTTGGGCACGAGGGACAGCGAGGGGAATCCGGTTTCGGTCACTGCGCGACGACCTCCGAGATGACACCCGCGAGTTCGTCTGCCTTGAACGGCAGCCCACGGACCTGGTTGTAGCTGACCGCGTCGACGAGGAACTTGGCCCGGATCAGCATGGCGAGTTGGCCGCCGAAGCCGTAGCCCAGGTTCATCTCCGGGATGAGGACCCGGTCGTAGCGGCGCAGCACGTCCCCGGTGTTGGCGGGGAACGGGTTGAGGTGGCGCAGGTGCGCTTGCGCGACGTCGATGCCGTCGGCCCGCAGCAGGCGGGCGGCGGCCCCGATCGGCCCGTACGTCGATCCCCACCCCAGCACGAGAACTCTCGCGGCTCCGCTCGGGTCCTCGACCGCGAGCGGGTCGATGGTGGCGGCGATGCCCTCGATCTTGGCCTGTCGGGTGCGGACCATGAAGTCGTGGTTGGCGGGGTCGTAGGAGATGTTGCCCGAGCCGTCGGCCTTCTCGATGCCGCCGATGCGGTGCTCGAGCCCGGCCGTGCCGGGGACGGCCCAGGGCCGCGCCAGCGTGTCGGGATCGCGCACGTAGGGCCAGAACGCCTCGGTGCCGTCGGGCAGGGTCGTGTTGGGGCCCTGGTGGAAGGCGACCGTGAGGTCGGGCAGGTCCTCCACGACGGGGACCCGCCACGGCTCCGAGCCGTTGGCGAGGTAGCCGTCGGAGAGCAGGATCACCGGCACGCGGTAGGTCGTGGCGATGCGGGCGGCCTCCATCGCGGCGTCGAAGCAGTCCGCCGGCGAGCGGGGGGCGACGATGGGCACCGGGGCCTCGCCGTTGCGCCCGAACATGGCCTGCAGCAGGTCGGCCTGCTCGGTCTTGGTGGGCATGCCGGTGGACGGCCCAGCCCGCTGCACGTCGACGACGACCAGCGGCAACTCGAGCGAGACCCCCAGGCCGATGGTCTCGGCCTTGAGCGCGAGACCGGGACCCGATGTCGTGGTCACCGCCAGCGAGCCGCCGTAGGCCGCCCCGAGCGCCGCGCCCACGGCCGCGATCTCGTCCTCGGCCTGGAAGGTGCGCACGCCGAAGCGCTTGTGCTTGCTCAGCTCGTGCAGGATGTCCGACGCCGGGGTGATCGGATAGGAACCGAGGAACAGCGGCAGCCCGCTGCGGCGCGACGCGGCGACCAGGCCGTAGGACAGCGCCACGTTTCCGGAGATGTTGCGGTAGGTCCCCGGGGCCAGCGCGGCCGGCGCGACCTGGTAGGAGACCGCGAAGTCCTCGGTCGTCTCCCCGAAGCTCCACCCGGCGTGGAAGGCCGCCACGTTGGCCGCCATGATCTGCTCGTTGCGGGCGAACTTGGCGCGCAGGAACGTGAGCGTCCCCTCGGTGGGGCGGTTGTAGAGCCAGGACAGCAGGCCGAGGGCGAACATGTTCTTCGCGCGCTCGGCCTCCTTCTTGGTGATGTCGAACTCCTTGAGCGCCGCCACCGTCATCGACGTGAGGCGGATGCGGTGCACGGTGTAGGCCTCGAGCGAGCCGTCGTCGAGCGGGTTGCCCGGGTAGCCCACGCGGGTGAGGTTGCGCGGGGTGAACTCGTCGGTGTCCACGATGATGTCGGCGCCCCGCGGGAGGCCCTCGACGTTGGCCTTGAGTGCCGCCGGGTTCATCGCGACGAGCACGTCGGGACGGTCGCCCGGGGTCATGATGTCGTGGTCGGCGAAGTGCAGCTGAAAGGCCGACACTCCCGGCAGGGTGCCGGCCGGCGCCCGGATCTCGGCCGGGAAGTCGGGCAGCGTGGACAGGTCGTTGCCGAATGTCGCCGTCTCGGTGGTGAACCGGTCGCCGGTGAGCTGCATGCCGTCGCCGGAGTCTCCGGCGAACCGGATGATCACCCGGTCGAGCTGGTGCACAGGTTTTGACGCTGAATCGGCCTTTGCCACTAACGCAGCCTACGTCGACATGATTCGTTCTGGTCCTAGACTGCCCAGCGAGCAAGACCCGGATGCCAGCCGAGGAGCAGCCCGGGCGCAAGCCGAGGAGGCAGCATGGACGGCTTCTACGGGGGCTACGCCATGGTCGGGCTGGTCCTGCTGCTGGGCGTGGGGTTCGTGACCGTGGCCTTCGCCGCCAACAGCCTGCTGCGCCCGACGGTTCCGGGCGGGGACAAGCTGGTGACCTACGAGTGCGGCGTCGATCCCGTCGGCGAGGGGTGGGCGCAGAGCCACATCCGCTACTACGTCTTCGCCTACCTCTACGTCATCTTCGCTGTCGACTCCATCTACCTGTTCCCGTGGGCGACGGTGTTCGCGGCACCCGGCTTCGGCGCCACGACGCTGGTCGAGATGTTCGTCTTCCTCGGTTTCCTCTCGGTCGGCCTGCTCTATGCGTGGAAGAAGGGCGTGCTGACGGGGCTGTGAGCGGACACCCGGTGGACCTGCCGGCACCGACGGCGGGAGCACCGAGGGTTGCAGCGCCGACGTTGGGCGCACTGCAGCGGATGGCGCCCGAGCCGATGCGCCTGGTGCTCAACTGGGGGCGTCGCTACAGCCTGTGGGTCTTCAACTTCGGCCTGGCCTGCTGCGCCATCGAGTTCATCGCCGCGTCGATGTCGCGGCACGACTTCATCCGCCTGGGCGTGATCCCCTTCGCCCCGGGACCCCGCCAGGCCGACCTGATGGTCGTGTCGGGCACCGTGACCGACAAGATGGCCCCGGCGATCGCGCGGCTCTACGAGCAGATGCCCGAGCCCAAGTACGTCATCTCCTTCGGCGCCTGCTCGAACTCCGGCGGGCCCTACTGGGACTCCTACTGCGTGACCAAGGGTGTCGACCAGATCGTGCCCGTCGATGTCTACGTGCCGGGCTGCCCGCCGCGTCCGGAAGCGCTGCTGCAGGGCATCCTCAAGCTCCAGGACAAGATCGCCCAGGAGTCGCTGCGCGATCGTTACCAGGTGCACCGTGACGGCTAACCACGACGCCGCCTCCGGCGGCGGTGCACGCGCCGAGGAGTTGGCGGGCCGGCTCGCGCCGACCGCCCGAGGGACCTCGGCCCACGGCCAGACCACCGTCGACGTGGACCCGGCGGACTGGGTGGGCGCGCTGACGCTGGCCCGGGACGAGCTGGGCTTCGGCTACTTCGACTGGATCACCGCCGTCGACCAACTCGCCGAGGGCTTCGATGTCGTGGCCCACCTGTGGTCGCTGCAGCGCCGAGAGCACCTGCTGATGCGCACCCGGGTCCCGCCCGTCGATCCCCGCCTGGACACCGCGACCGGTGTCTTCGCCGGCGCATCGTGGCATGAGCGGGAGACCTTCGAGATGTTCGGCATCGACTTCGCCGGCCACCCCCACCTGGTCCCGCTGTTGCTGCCCGAGGGGTTCGAGGGCAATCCGCTGCGCAAGGACTTCGTGCTCGCCGCGCGGGCGGCCAAGGCGTGGCCCGGCGCCAAGGAGCCCGGCGAGCCCGACGAGCCCGGAGCCGCCTCGCCGAGTCGGCGCAAGACGCGGCCCCCCGGCGTACCCGATCCGGAGCAGTGGGGCCCTCGCCCGCCCCGCGCCGCGACGTCCCTGCTTCGCAGCTCGCCTCCCGACCAGCCGGAGCGGCCGGAGCGGCCGGAGGACGGAGCATGACCGAGGTCCTCGAGGTGGCGCTGCGGCTCGTGCTCGTCCTGGGCGTGTTCCTCGTCCTGCCGCTGCTCGTGGGCCAGACCGAACACAAGGCCATGGCCCACATGCAGTCCCGCCTCGGACCCATGTACGCCGGGGGCTTCCACGGTTGGGCCCAGCTGGTCGCCGACGGCGTGAAGTTCGCGCAGAAGGAGGACATCGTCCCGGCCCGCGCGGACCGCGCCGTGTTCAAGCTCGCCCCGGCCGTCGCCCTGATCCCCTACCTCGTGGTCCTCGTCGCGATCCCGCTCGGTCCGGGGCTGGTCGTCCAGGACCTGGACACCGGCCTGTTCTTCGTCCTCGCCGTCATGGGCATCGGCGTGCTCGGCGCCCTGATGGCCGGCTGGGCCAGCGCCAACAAGTTCGCGCTGCTGGGCGGGCTGCGGACCGCGGCGCAGCTGATGGCCTACGAGCTGCCCTTCCTGCTCGCCGCCGCATCGGTCGCGATGGCGGCCGGCACCCTCTCGTTGCCCGCCATCCTCGACGCATGGCAGCCCTGGTGGCTGCTCTGGCAGCTGCCCGGCGGCGTGGTCTTCTTCGTGGCCGGCCTCGCCGAGCTGCAACGGCCGCCGTTCGACATGCCGGTCGCCGACTCGGAGATCATCTTTGGTGCTTACACCGAGTACGGCGGGCTGCGCTTCGCGTTCTTCCTGCTCGCGGAATACGCCGGCATCGTCGTGCTGTCGGCCATGACGACCGTGCTGTTTCTCGGCGGCTGGCACGGACCGTTCCCCGACCAGCTCGGCTGGGCCTGGACGCTGGTCAAGACCATGGCGCTGGCGTTCGTGGTCATCTGGTTGCGGGTGTCCTACCCGCGGCTGCGCGAGGACCAGTTGCAGCGGCTCGCGTGGCAGGCCCTGGTGCCCGTGGCCCTGGCCCAGCTCGCGCTGACCGGCGTGGTCCGGGTGGCGCTGTCGTGAACCGGTCGGGCGTTGCCAAGCTGCCGGGCGCCGGGTTGGCCAGGGGTCTGGCCGTGACCCTGCGGCGGATGACCCGCCGCTCG
The DNA here is from genome assembly GCA_038223055.1 of Actinomycetes bacterium. GTDB lineage: Bacteria > Actinomycetota > Actinomycetes > JACCUZ01 > JACCUZ01 > JBBRHF01. The sequence continues at coordinate 12,463 of JBBRHF010000129.1, forward strand.
GTCACCCAGCAATACCCCGACGTCGCACCCGAGCTGCCGCCGCGCAGCAGAGGGGTCATCGCGCTGCTCGAGGAGAACTGCACGGTCTGCATGCTGTGCGCCCGCGAGTGCCCGGACTGGTGCATCTACATCGACTCGCACAAGGAGACGATCCCCGCGCCGCCGGGAGGCCGGGAGCGTCAGCGCAACGTCCTGGATCGGTTCGACATCGACTTCTCGCTGTGCATGTACTGCGGCATCTGCATCGAGGTCTGCCCGTTCGACGCGCTGTTCTGGTCCCCCGAGTTCGAGTACGCCGAGCTGGACATCCGCAACCTCACCCACGACAAGGACCGCCTGGGCCAGTGGATGGCCACCGTGCCGCCGCCGCCCGCGCTCGACGACGGAGCCGAGGTGCCCAAGGAGGTCGAAGCGGCGGCCAAGGCGGTCGCCAAGGCCGCCGCCACATCCGAACCGCCGATGCCGCCGCCGCCCGCCGCGCCGCTGCCCCCCGCTCCTCCGACGCCGCCGCCGCCCGCCGCGCCGCTGCCCCCCGCCCCCCCGACGCCACCGGAGGTCACCACGTGAACCTCGTCGAGGTGGTGTTC
>JBBRHF010000130.1:0-12965 GCA_038223055.1 Actinomycetes bacterium
TTCCGGGCCGGGCAGGTCGGCTCCAGCGCGATGCCGCACAAGATGAACACCCGGTCCTGCGAGCGGATCAACGGACTTGCGGTGGTGCTGCGCGGCTACCTCTCGATGGTCGCCGAGCTGGCCGGTGACCAGTGGAACGAGGGCGACGTCTCCTGTTCCGTCGTACGCCGGGTGGCACTGCCGGATGCGTTCTTCGCCGCCGACGGGTTGTTCGCGACGCTGCTCACCGTCCTGGATGACTTCGGGGCCTACCCCGCGGTCGTCGCCCGCGAGATGGACCGCTACCTGCCCTTCCTCGCGACGACGAAAGTGCTGATGGCCGCGGTGCGGGCGGGTGTGGGACGCGAGCAGGCGCACGAGGCGATCAAGGAGCACGCGGTCGCGGTGGCGCTGTCCATGCGCGAATCCGGGACGCCGGTCAACGACCTGATGGACCGGCTGGGCGCCGACGAGCGACTCGGCCTGAGCCGGCCGGCGCTGGCTGCGCTGCTGGCCGACGAGGGGTCGTTCACCGGTGCCGCCGACGCTCAGGTCCGCGAGGTGGTCGAGCAGGTCGAGGCCGTCACGCGCCGCTACCCCGGCGCGGCCTCCTACGTTCCCGGCGCGATTTTCTGAGAATTTTCGCTCTGGTTGTTTGGGACACGCTTGCCGGGGGGACGAGACTGCTGCATAGTTCAACCGGATGGTCGCCTTTGTCCTCGCGAGTCTTGCGAGTGCTGGCGCCGTCCTAGCGGGGAACAATCCCACCGGCCTGGTCCCTGCCGGTTTCACCGGTGGTCGTCGCGACCCCGAATGCTTGAAGGAGACCGGATGGACTGGCGTGACAATGCAGCGTGCCGGGACGAGGACCCGGAACTGTTCTTCCCTGTCGGCACCACCGGTCCGGCGCTCGTGCAGATCCAGGCGGCCAAGGCGGTGTGTCGGCGCTGCGTCGTTCAGGAGGCGTGCCTTGCCTGGGCGCTGGGCAGCGGTCAGGAAGCGGGCGTCTGGGGCGGCTTGGACGAGGACGAGCGTCGCTCCCTCAAGCGCCGCACGGCCCGCGAGCGGGCTAGGGAAAGCGACCGCGCCTCGGCCTGACGCCGAGGTCGCGTCGCCCGGTGGCCGTTCTGCGGCTCACCGGCCGTGCGCAACGATCACCACTCAAGCGTCGTGTCGAGGCTTGAGCTGCTCGGCCGAGCGTGGCCGAAACCTAACGGGGACACGTCCGAGCCGGCCGGGCTGCCGGGTCGGCCAGTTGGTTCCTGACCGTTTCGGTCGGATCGACCGCCATGTCGGTGGGATCGATCGGTGCCGTTCCGGTCGGGGCGGCTGGCCGACTGATGGGCCCCGGCCGGCTTGGCCCCAACGACCGGCCCGGCCGGCCGGGTCTCCGCAGGGCGCGCGGAGGCCGACTGGCTGGCCCACCAACGGTCGAACACATCCTGGTTCACTGCCATGACACCCACTGTGGCCCCCGGCGGCGCCCGACAGGTAACGCGCAGGTAAATACATTCCGCTGCTCGGCCGTCGGGCCGACTCCCGATCCGGGTCGTGCAGCCCTATCGCGGCCGCCTTCCACGCCGTACGTTGGGGGCGGTGGGCCGTTCCGACGTCGGGCGGCCGCCCGGACCGGAGCGAGGCGCCGATGTCCCAGGAACCGGTCACTCCACCCCAGGCCCTGTCCACCGTCCGAGCACGTCGGGCTCGGCTGCGCAGGTCGAGCCAGGAGCTCGAGGCGGCTCTCGCTGCCCCCCTCGTCCAGCGCCCGGCCGAGTGGTTGGCCCGCCTCGTGCCGGCGACGGCGGCCGTGCGGGACGCCTTCGCGGCGCACATCTCGATCACCGAGGCCCGGGATGGACTCTTCGACCAGGTGCGCGGCGACGCTCCTCGGCTGGACCCGCTGCTGAAGCGGCTCATCCGCGAGCACACCGACATCGCCGACCGCCTCGACGGGGCCGAACTCGCGCTGCGGGAGACGAACGACGACGACCTCAGCCGGGTGCGGGAGCACCTCACCGAGACGATTGCCGCGCTCAGCCGGCACCGGCAACGGGGGGCCGACCTGCTCTACGAGGCCTATCACGTCGATCTGGGCGGGGAGTAGGACAGGCAGACCCGGCGCCCGGTCCGTCGGATGGTCCGCTCGGCGATGACGTCCGGCGGGCCAGCCGGTGGCGTCGGCGCGGTATCTTTCGCCGGCCAGGTGGATCGGAACTCGCGTGATCGCCGATCACGTGACCGGCCCTTGGGGGCCGACCGATCAGCCATCCATGGTCCGCCGACCGGGTGTGGTGCACCCTAGGATGGTGGACCGACTCACCCGTCGCGTCGAGGAGGTGCCCGGCTTGGAACAGGACGAGACACAGGACCAGCCGACCGTCGCCGATCTGGTGCAGGCCGCTGCCGCCGGTGATCAGCGCGCGTGGGACGGCCTGGTGGCGCGCTACATGCCCCTGGTCATGTCCGTCGCGGCCCGCTACCGACTCGCCGAGGGCGACGTCGCCGACGTGTCACAGACGCTCTGGCTGCGACTGGTGCAGAACCTGCACACGCTGCGGGAGCCGCAGGCTCTGCCCGGCTGGATCGTGACGACCACCCGCAACGAGTGTTTCCGGGTGCTGCGCAGCGGCTCGCGCGTGTCGCCCTACGATCCGCTCACCGAGTCCCCCGCAGACCGGGTCGATCTGCGCAGCGATGCCCAGGCCGACCCGGACGAGGAACTGCTCCGCGAGGAGCGCCACGAGGCGCTGCTCGCCGCGTTCGCCGAACTGCCCGACCGCCACCGCGACCTGCTGATGCTGCTGCTCGCGGACCCGCCCGTGAGCTACGCCGAGATCAGCGAGCGGCTGGGGATGCCCATCGGGGGGATAGGGCCCACCAGGGCGCGCGCCGTGGCCCGGCTGCGCCGAAGTCCTGCCTTGGCCGCCCTGCTCGGGACCGATGACGATGCTGACCGGACCCAGAGCTTCACCGGAAACGCGAGGAGGTGACCAGCATGAGTTCTCGCACCTTTGCTGATGACGACGCGTTGCTTGCCGCGCTGCACGAGGCCTTGGCCGTCACCCGTGCGCCCGCTGCCGACGGCATTGCCGGGATTGCCGCTCTGACCGCCGGTGCGCAGGCCGCTTTCTCTTTCCGCACCATGGAGGAGGAGTTGGCCAGCCTGATCTACGACTCGCTGCTGGACGCCGATCCGGTGGGTGCCGGTCGGGCCGCGAAGGCCGCCCGCACCGTGGTCTTCGAGTCCGATGCCGTCTCGGTCGAGATGGAGATCACCGACGACGGCATCGTCGGTCAGGTCGCGCCTCCCGTGGGAGCCAGTGTCTTCGCGGAGGCATCCGATGGGACTCGCATCGCCGTCGTCTGCGACGAGCTGGGCTGCTTCACGCTGCCGACCCCCGGCCACGGGATGTTGCGGCTGCACATCGCCGCGTCGGGCTCCACCGCGGTGACCGAGTGGGCGCACCTCGACCCGCGGGCCTGATCACCGTCCGTGCCGTCGCCGCAGCACAGGGAGCCCGTTCGGGTGAAAGCGCTGTCCATACCCTTCGGTAGGAGTTACGATCCGTGACCGTGCCAGATCAACCGTTCCGTGTCGCCGGTGGTCCCTACGCCTTCGCCCGAGAGGACGTGATCGTTGCCCTGCCGCATTTGGGGCATGTGCTCGCGCAGCTCGATGGGATGAGCGTGGCGCACCGAACGCCAGATCTGTCCGAAGCGCTCGGGCTGGCTCGGATTCCGTTGACCAACGTCGGGGCGGCCGCCGCCGCGACCCTCGCGCAGCTTGACGCCGACGCAGCGGCCGTGGCCGCCGTGCGCCGGTTCCCTCGACCCGCGCTCCCTCTCGACCAGGTGCTCTGGGGCCTGCGCGGGCTGTTCGCAGCCGGCCACGCCGGCTGGACCCCCACCGTCGGAAAGAACAGGGTGCTCGGCCGGGTTCACGGGGTCGGCGTGATCTCCCACGGCGGTGGCGGCGACCCGCAGATGGTCAGCCCCCCGCCCAGCCTCGCGGCGAGAGCGGACGGCCCGGGTCGCGGTGTGCGGGTGGGCGTCCTCGACACCGGCCTGTCCCCTCAGCCGTGGCTCGCCGGCGGTTGGGCGGCGCGATTCTCCGACACCGACAACGACACGGGTGCGACCGTGCCCGAATACCCCGAGGGGCACGCTACGTTCATCGCCGGTCTCGTGCTCAGCCAGGCACCCGGCGCCACCGTGGAGGTGCGCCGCGTGCTCGCCGGTGACGGCACGGCGGACTCGTGGACGACGGCCCAGGAGATCGTCCGGATGGGCAGCAGCGGGCTCGACGTACTCAATCTGTCCTTCGTCTGCTACTCCGAGGACGGCCAACCCCCGATGGTGCTCTCGGCCGCGGTGGACCGGCTGGACCCCGCCCTCGTCGTCGTCGCGGCCGCCGGAAACCATGGTGCTCTGGCGGCCCCCACCGGCGCGGATTCCGCCGATGAGGCTGTGCGCATCGACGAGCAGCGGCGCAAGCCGGCCTGGCCCGCGGCGCTGGATGACGTCGTCGCGGTGGGAGCGTGCGCCGACGACGGAAGCCGGGCCGACTTTTCCCCCGACGCGCCGTGGGTCGACGTACACGCGCCCGGCGTGAACCTGCTGAGCACCTACCTGGCCCGGGCCAAGGCCGGGCCTGACGCCGAACCGAGGGACTTCGGTGGCTTTGCGCGATGGAGCGGTACGTCGTTCGCCGCGGCGCTGGTCAGCGGGGCGATCGCTGCGGGCACCGAACCTGGCCGGGTGACCGGCGGCGCCGCGCTCCAGGACATCCTCGGGTCGCTCCAGCGCAGCGGATCGCCAGCCGTCGACCACACATACGCCCCGTTCCTTCGGCTGCGCACCCTCTGACGAGGACACAGACGTCGCGCACCGACGGGTCGTCGGCGAGCTCGGGCGGCTTCGCCGCACCCCCGCTGCGAGCAGCCAGGCCCGGCACGGGCACCGCGACCCGCGCGGTTGTGAGGGCGAACGAGCGCAGCCCCTCGGCGGGCGACGGGTGGTCCGCGCTGGCAGCCGAGGCACTTCGGCTTGCCACCGTGAGCCCGGAGCGGGCCGAGGCGCTCGGACGGCAGGCCGAGCAGGGCGGCCGGGACAGTCATGACTGGGCCACGGTCAGCGTCGCCCTCCGCGCCAGCGGGGTCGCCGCGGTGCAACTGCGGCGCCACGACGTTGCGCTCCAGCGGCTGCGTGGCGCGATCGCCGCCGGGCGCAGGGCGGGGGAACCGCGGCTGGTCGGGGAGGCGCACATGAGCCTGGCCTCGGCGCTCGTGCTGCACGGTGCTCCTGGGCGCGCCTTCGCCTCGATCGACGCCGCGCTGCGCCAGCTCACCGGCCTGAGCGCCGCCCGCGCCCGCATCCAGCGCTCGGCGATCTTGCAGGAGATCGGCCGGGTCGACGAGGCGCTGGACGACCTGCGGCTCGCCCTCCCGGTGCTGCGTCGGCACGGCGACGTGGAGTGGGAGACCAGGGCGCTGTCCAACCGCAGCCTGATGTTCACCGCCCGTCGCCTGTTCGCCGCAGCCGAAGCCGACCTCGTCCGGGCGCAACGACTCTGCGGCGAGAACGGCCTCGACCTGGCCGATGCCTACGCGCAGCAGAACCTTGGCTGCGTCTACGGCGATCGCGGCGACGTACCCGCCGCCTTGATGCATTTCGACGCCGCTGCCGAGCGCTACCGCGAGCTGGGCCTGGAGGTGGGGGAACTGCTGATGGACCGCGCCAAGGTGTTGCTCTCGGTGCGGCTGGTCGCCGAGGCGCGGGCCAGTGCCGAAGCCGCCGCGGCCGCCTTCGCCGCGCAGCGGCGCACGATGTACCTCCCCGAGGCTCAGCTGCTGGTGTCCACCGCCGCGTTGCTGGACAACGACCTGGCGACAGCCACGTCGGCGGCGGCCAGCGCCGCGCGCGGCTTCGCCCGGCTGGGTCGCCAAGGATGGCTGGCGCTGGCCCGCTATGCCCAGCTGCAGGCAGCCGTCGCAGCTACCAGCCTCGGCAACGCCGACTCCCAACCCACGGGGCTGGCGGTGAAGGAGGGGCACCCAGTGTCGCCGCGGCGCGCCAGGGCGCGGGCGGAGGAGCTGGAACGCGCCGGCTGGAGCGTGCCGGCGCTGGAAGCCCGAGTGCTGGCCGGCCGGCTGGCGCTGGACCAGGGCCGGCCGGAGGCGGCGCGGGCCGACCTCGTGCTGGCCGCCCGGGCTCGCCGCTCCGGCCCGGCCGACGTCCGCGCCCGCGCCTGGCTCGCGGAAGCGCTGTTGCGCAAGGCCGACGGCCGCCGCCGCGCTGCCGGGTCCGCGCTGCGAGCCGGACTGCGGGTCGTCGAGGACTACCAGGCCACGCTCGGGGCCACCGAGCTGCGGGCGCATGTGTCCGTGCACCGGGGCGCGCTCGCCCGCAACGGTCTGCGGATGGCTCTCGCCGACGGTGACGCCCGGGCGGCGCACTGGTGGGCCGAACGGGGGCGGGCCAGCGCGACCCGGATGCGCCCGGTGCGTCCACCCGATGACCCGGCCCTGGCGCACGACCTGCAAGATCTGCGCGCCACGATGGCCGAGATCGATCGGGCCCGCGGTGCCGGATTGGCGGCCTCGGCGATGGTGGCGCGCCAGGTCGAGCTCGAGCACCGGATCCGGGACCACATCCGGCGCACGCCAGGCGTCGACGGGCGGGCGGCTGCTGGGTCGCCCAGCGTCGGGGAGTTGGCTGGAGGTCTGGGGGACACCGCGCTGGTGGAGTACCTCGAGCTCGACCAGGTCCTGCACGCCGTCACCATCATCGGCGGCCGGGTCAGGCTGCACGCCCTGGGCGCCAGCCACCCGGTGCGCCACGGCCTCACCCATCTGCCGTTCGCGCTGCACCGTCTGGCGCACCCCGCCACCACCACGATCCAGCTGCGCGCGGCCACCAGCGTTCTGACCCACGTCGCGGCCACGCTGGACGCCATCCTGCTCGCACCGTTGGCGCGCTGGCTGGGTGATCGTCCGTTGCTGATCGTGCCGATGGGGTGGCTGCAGTCCCTGCCCTGGTCGGTGCTTGACTCGTGCTCCGGGCGACCCGTGAGCGTGTCCCCGTCTGCGGCGCTCTGGCACGCGGCGTACCAGCGTCATGCCGCCCGGGTGGGCCAGGGTCAGGTCACCGTGGTCGTTGCCGGCCCGGGCCTGCCGGGTGCTCTCGAGGAGGCGCGGGCGGTGGCCGCGCTGTATCCCGGCGCGCAGCTTCTGCGTGGTGCCGCGGCGACGGCCAGCGCCGTGGGGGCGGCGATGGACGGCGCCGGCCTCGCCCATGTAGCAGCACACGGGACCCTCCGGTCGGACAACCCGCTGTTCTCGTCCTTGCAGCTCGCCGATGGCCCGTTCACGGTCTATGACCTGGAGCGGCTCGCCCGCACGCCTCACCACGTGATCCTGGCCGCCTGCGACACCGCGAGGTCCCACGTGACGGCCGGCGAGGAGATCCTGGGCCTGGCTGCCGCGCTGCTGCGTCAGCACACCGCAACGCTGGTGGCTCCGGTCGTGCCCATCCCGGACGCCGAGACCGCGCCCCTCATGGAGCGCTACCACCGGTTCCTGCTGGCCGGGCAGCCCCCGGCCAGCGCCCTCGCTCAAGCCCAGCAGCAGCACGACCAGGGCAGCCCACGGTCGCGGGCCAGCGCCGCGAGCTTCATCTGCCTCGGCGCGGGCCACACCGCCTCGCCGGCTTCCACCCGTGCGAGCTGACGCCTCGTCCCGTCGAAACGGGATGGAACCATCGGCTTCAACAACGCCGGCAAGCGGCATCCACATTCGATGGGGGTGCGGCTCTGCCCGAGGGACACATGGTGGGCGACGCTGCGTCCGACAGATGAGATTTGCCCACGTACCAAGGTCAAGGCGCGCCTCACGAGGTGTCGACACCTATGTCGGCTGCGTTTCGCCTCGGTCGGTGCCGCTCCCAGGGCCTGCACTGCCGACGCACCACCTCAATGGTGGCCGATGTACGACGCTGTGCCCGTTCTGCGGCCCAGTGGGAAGCGAGGGCAGCCACTCCCATTCGATTGCTACCGCGTCGCACGAGGGGTGGCATCATCGGGAACCCCTCAGTGCAGCGTGGAAACCCAGTCCGCGGCGGAATGCAGCTGGACCCGGCGGCGCTCGTAGGTGACGCCGACGCCGAGCAGCAGCGCTCCGGCCGTCCCAAGGCTGAGCCAACGCGGCAGCCCCACCGCGTAAGGCGCCAGTTGCGAGAACGCGACGACACCGGCAGCGACCGACCCGGTGACGACCGGGGAGTTCCAGTGCAGGCGGACCCCGACGAAGAGCACGACGAGCGCGGCAGCCAGGGTCAGCAACGGCCTGGTCAAGCCAGGGTCGGCGATGCTTGCCCATGCCGAGGGCAGCAGAGCGGCCGAACTGGCCGGACCGACGGTGGTCCACGAGGGCGCTCCGGGGTAGCGGCGCCACCGGATCAGCCCCACCAGCAGGGACAGGACCGCGAGGGGCAACGAGTAGGCCTCGATGGCATAGACGCCGGCGTCGTGGGACAGCACCCACGTCGCCGCCGAACAGCTGAGCACGGCCGGCGCGGCCAGCGCGCCCCGACCGGGCAGCAGCCCGTAGCCGAACATGGTCAGACCGCTGACCGCCAGCACCAGACTGAGCAGCACGGCGTGTGCCGGATGATCGAGGGTCGCCGTGGCCGCCAAGCCCGCCACCAGGGCGGAGACGGGTCCGAGGGTGAGCTCCTCGGGCCGCCGTAGTCGCCAGGCGGACAGTGCTGCGAGCAGGACGGCGTAGGTCGTCAGGGCAACCGAGACGGCGACGGTCGCGGGATCCGCGACACCAGGTAGCTCGGGCGTCCCGAGAACTATCGCACCGGCACCCGCGACCGCAGCACAGCCGGCGCTCTCGGCCCGCAGGTCGGACTGCGACCAGGCAGTGCTTGCTGCCGACAGGGCCAGGGCGGCCAGGATCAGGGCGGCCGCACCTGTGTCGGCGCGCACCAGGAGCACCGCGACCGCGACCAGGGCTGTGACGTGCGCCAGCAATGCCCAGCGCCTCGGGAACGTCGTCATGGCGGCAGCGGCAGCGGCGGCGAGAGCCACGCCTACGCCCACTAGGGTGGCGCTGCCACCCTCGGCTGCCGCGGAGACCACTCCGGCCGGCACGCACACCGCGACGGCGCCGACGAGCACGGCGCGCAGCCACGCTCCGTCGACCCGATCGCGCACAGCGCCCGCGACGATCCCCGTTCCGAGCAGGGTCGCGGAGCACCCGAGGCTCGCTGCGGCCGAGCTCTCGACGATAGTTCCGGCGATCGCGGTCGCGATGCCCAGACCGAGGAACGCCACGCCATTCACCGAAGCGCTCCGGTGCGCGATCTGGATGCGCTGACCGAACACACCGAAGGCACCCGCCGCGACAAGATAGGCGACGGCACGCCCGGTGAGGGGCGGCTCCGCTGACTCGACGGCGGCGACGACGGCGATGGCGCTGGCACCCGCGCAAGCGATCCGCGCGGCGATGATCCGCCTGTCGCGCGAGGCGAGCGCGCCCAGCAGCAGTGCTCCGACCGTCGCCGCGCCTGCGATGTAGGTGTCGCGGGTGATGTGGTCGAGTCCGGCGAAACCCAGCGAACGGGCTTGCCCGAGCTCGACCGTGAGCAGGCCCGCGGTGAGCACGGCCAGTGCCTCCGCCGTCTGGGGCAGCCCGCGGCGGGAGACACGCAGCGCCGACCTGGCCGCCACGACCGTCGCCAGCAGCATCACCGTCACCTGGCCACCCACGCCGATCAGTCCCCACGTCACGGCGAGGAAGACGGCCGATGCCACGATCAGCAGCATCACGCCGGTGCCCAGCAACACTCGCTGACCCGTCCGGCTGGCGGTGGGCGGGATCCGGGCCGCCTGCCCCGAGACGGGCTCACCGTCCGCCGGCGGCGTCCAGGCGCCCGGGGTGAGTGCGCCTGCGGTCGGGCCACCTGCCGTCGGGCCACCTGTGGTCGGGCCGCCGGGGTTCGGGCCGCCGGGGTTCGGGCCGCCGGGTTTCGGGCCGCCGGGGTTCGGGCCGCCCGACGTCCGCGCCGGGTCTCGCAACTCGGCGAGCAGCCGGACTCGCTCGTCGCGCAGCGCCAGAAGTTGCTGGTCGACCTGCCACAGCCGTCCCGCGGCCGGACCGAGCAGCGGCAGAGCGCAGGCCGGGCATGCGGCGATAGGGCCGGGCAACGGCTCGGCACACGACGGGCAGATCAACGTGCCGTTCACAAGCACCTCCTACCCCAGCATGGCAGCGCGCCGAGGCCAGCGACAGACAACGGCGGGTGCTGTGGACGACGTACCGCCTCGATGTCCTGGGGACGACGGGCGCGCCGCAGGTCCCGAACCGCCACGCTGGCCTAGGCTGACGCCTCGTGAGCAAGGTCGACGCGCAGCGCGCGATGAGGGAAGCCCGCTACGCCGCCAATCGCATCGCGACGCCACGGGCGGCGGCAGTGCGTGGCGCGGGCGTCCCGGCGTCGCAGTTGCGGCCTGCGGTGGCCATGCCGCAGGCGCCCCCGGCCGGACCTGTTCCGAGCGCCGACGCTGGCCTGTGCGGGCACCGCAACATGGGCGGCAAGAGCTGCCGCCGGCCGGCTGGCCATGCCGAGAAGCACCACCGCTATACATAGGTGCTGCACGGCGCGGGGCGCAGTACCGAGGCGTTCTCTCAGTCCGTTTCGTCCTCAGATCCACTTGGACGGGTGGCCCCCCCGTAACGTCCGAACAAGCGGAGTCCATGGTGCACGCTAGTTCGGACGTTGTGCGGATCGGGGCGGATCGGGGCGGATCGGGGCGGATCGGGCGGATCGACCGACCGTGGTCCCCGCGACATGCTCGCTGGTTGCTTGCGTCCGCTGATGACGATCGGTGCGCCGCTAGGCTGGCGGTCGTGCCGCCCACCACCCTGACGGTGACGCTGGACCTGGCTGGCGTCTTCGTGTTCGCCCTGGCTGGGGCCCTGGCCGCGGTCTACAAGCGCCTCGACGTCGTGGGAGTGGTCGTTGTCGGGATCGTGGCCGCCGTCGGCGGCGGCTTGCTGCGAGACGTGCTGCTCGGGGACGTGCCGCCGCCGGGCCTGCGTGACTGGCGCTATTCCGCCGTGCCGGCCGCGGCCGCACTCCTGGTCTTCTGCTACCACCCCTACGTCTCTCGCATCGGGCGCGGCGTGCGGGTCCTGGACGCAGCGGGGCTGGGCTTTTTCGCCACGGCGGGCACCGCCAAGGCCCTCGCGGCGGGCCTGGGCCCCGTGCCCGCGAGCCTGCTCGGTCTGCTCACCGGCATCGGCGGGTCGTTGTTGCGCGACGTACTCCTGCAGGAGATCCCCCTCGTGTTGCGCGACGGGCAGATCTACGCGGTCGCCGCGCTGGCCGGTGCGGCGGTGGTCGTGGTGGCCGACCAGCTTGATCGCTACGGCGGCGTGGCGGCAGGCATCTCGGTGTCGCTGGTGTTCGTGCTGCGGATCGTCGCGATCCTGCGCCAGTGGGCGGCACCGACACCCCGCGGGCTCTACGAGTCCTGAGCCGCCAGAAGGGGACCCATGACGGCCACGCGCAGCGCAGGGATCTTGCTCTTCCGTCGGGCGGGGGACTCGGTCCAGGTGCTGCTCGGACACATGGGTGGCCCGTTCTGGGCGCGCAAGGACGCGGGTGGCTGGTCGGTGCCCAAGGGTGAGCACGGACCCGACGAGACGCCCACGGACGCGGCCCGCCGCGAGTTCACCGAAGAGCTCGGACTGCCCGTGCCGCCGGGCGCGCTGGTGGAGCTGGGGGAGATCCGTCAGCGCAGCGGCAAGGTGGTCTCGGTGTGGGCGCTGGAGGCCGATCTCGACCCAGCCGCGGTCACGCCCGGGACCTTCGAGATGGAATGGCCCAAGGGCTCCGGGGTCATCCGTGAGTTCCCGGAGATCGACCGGGTGGGCTGGTTCACCTTCGCCGAGGCGAAGGAAAAGCTGGTGGCAGGCCAGCGGCCGTTCCTCGAGCGCCTCGCCGTGTCACTGTCGACCTGAGCCGCCTTCCCTGCCAGACTGCCCCGGTGGCAGCCCGTGAACCCCTGCCCTATCACCATCTGCACAGCGGCAAGGTGCGCGATCTCTATGCCCTGACCGATGGCACCCTGCTGATGGTCGCGAGCGACCGCATCTCGGCCTACGACGTGATCATGCCGACGCCGATCCCGGACAAGGGTGCGATCCTGACCCAGCTCTCGCTGTGGTGGTTCGAGCAGCTGGCCGACATCGTGCCGAACCACGTGCTCTCCACCGACGTACCCTCCGAGTTTGCCGGCCGCGCCGTGATCTGCCGTCGGCTGGACATGCTCCCGGTCGAGTGCGTCGCGCGGGGCTACCTCGCCGGCTCCGGCCTGGTCGAGTACGCCGGGTCAGGCGCGGTCTGCGGAGTCTCCCTGCCGCCCGGTTTGGTCGAGGGATCCGAGCTGCCGGAGCCAATCTTCACGCCCGCCACCAAGGCGGTCCTGGGTGAGCACGACGAGAACGTGACCTTCGACGCCGTCGCGGCGACCGTGGGAGCGCCGACGGCCACCGAGCTGCGCCGGCTGACGCTCGCGGTCTACCGCCGGTCCCGCGACATCGCCCGCCAGCGGGGCATCGTGGTCGCCGACACCAAGCTGGAGTTCGGGCGCGACCCCGCCGACCCCACCGGCATCCTGCTCGGCGACGAGGTCCTCACCCCCGACTCGTCGCGCTTCTGGCCGGCCGAGGGGTGGCGTCCGGGAGCGCCGCAGCCTTCGTTCGACAAGCAATATCTGCGCGACTGGCTGACCTCGCCGGCGAGCGGCTGGCGGCGCGACTCGGGCGACCCGCCCCCCGAGCTGCCGGACGAGGTGGTGGACCAGACCAGGGCGAGGTATGTCGAGGCCTGCCAGCGGCTCACCGGCCAGACCTGGCGCTGAGCCACCAGGCGGTCACAGCCGGCCGGCCTCGATGACCCGGGCCAGGAACTCACGG
>JBBRHF010000131.1:0-12949 GCA_038223055.1 Actinomycetes bacterium
GGGGCTGCCGTGGTGAGCCGTGCCGGCGGCCCCGATTGGGGCATCGACCCGGCGTGGCCGGCCACGCCGATCGCGTCCGACGAGGCCGACCACACGAATCAACCCGCACCACTGGTCGAGGGCGGCGTCGGGCCGCTCGCAACGGCGTACAGCACCGCCCTGGTCGACCTTGACGGGGTGGTCTACGTCGGGGCGCACGCCGTGCCGGGTGCCGCCGCTGCCGTCAGGGGGGCGCGTGCCCTCGGGATGGCCGTGGCCTATGTCACCAACAACGCCAACCGAACGCCGGCGGACGTCGCGGCTCACCTGATCGAGCTGGGCATCGAGGCGACTGACACCGACGTCGTGACGTCAGCGCAGGCGGCTGCGCGGCTGCTCGCGGATCGGCTGCCGGCCGGGGCGCCGGTGCTCGTCGTGGGTGGCCAGGGGCTGGTCGTGGCGTTGGAGGAGCGGGGACTGCGACCCGTTCGCTCGGCCGCCGACCGGCCGCTGGCTGTGGTTCAGGGTTACTCTCCCGACGTTGGATGGAAGGACCTCGCCGAGGGCTCGTACGTCGTGTCGAGCGGCGTGCCGTGGGTGGCGTCCAACACCGACCTCACGATCCCGACGGCTCGAGGCATCGCACCGGGCAACGGCACGCTCGTCGCGGCCATCGCCGCCGCGACGGGCCGCAGTCCGCAGGTGGCCGGCAAGCCGGAGTTGCCGCTGCACGCCGAGGCCATGCGACGGACGGGGGCCCGGCGGCCGTTGGTGGTCGGCGACCGCCTCGACACCGACATCGAGGGCGCTAACCGTGCGGGCGTGGCCAGCCTGCTGGTGATGACCGGGGTCACGACGCCGGCCCAACTGGTCACTGCGCCAGCCGGTTTGCGACCGACCTATCTCGCCATGGACATCGAGCAGGGGCTGCTGCGGCCCCACGCGGCGATCAGCACGGGCGACGGAGCCTGCGCATGCGGGGGGTGGACGGCCCGGGTCGTCGACGGCGAGGTTCAACTCGCCGGTGAGGGCGACCCGGTGGACGGGCTTCGGGTCGTGTGTGTCGCGGCGTGGGCTCAGGGGTCCGATGCCGACGCGGCGTTGGCCCGGCTGGCTTGGTGACGCGAGTCAGATGAGCGACTTGAGCTTGATCAGGTCCAGCACACCGGCCTGCACCTTGACCTTGCCGCTGAGCCATGCCTGCCCGAAACTCAGATTCGCATCGGTCATCGCGACAAGGTCGTCGCTGTCGGCGGTCAGCCGGATCTGGGCCCGCGGTGCATCCTCAGTCGTGATGCCCACGATGTGGCCATTTTCGAGCTGGCCGGTGAAAGTCGTGTCGAGGTCGGGAACGTGGCAGCTGATCGATCGGTCGAAGGCGTGCTCGCGTTCTTCGTCCTCACCGACCGAACTCAGGCGTCCGGCGAGACGCTCGAGTGCGGCTCGGCAATCGTCCAGGGTGGCCATCTGGGTTGCCTCCTTACCTCGGTGCGCGACGCTACCGGAGCCCATCGGCCGTGGCTGGGGGCGGTAGCGTCTGCAGCATTCAGTCCCGCGGCTCGAGAATGGAGACAGCAGATGGTGTTCGACGGTTTGCGCGCCTACCTCCAGCTGGCCAATGGTCTCACCGACGTGACCAAGGCCCGGGCCATGGCGACGGCGCGGTCGCTCGTTCAGCAGGGGGAGGCGGGTGTCGCGACGGTGCTCCCGGATCAGCTGAAGGGACAGGTCAGTTCCATCGCGGAAGACCTCCTGGCCACCAGCCGGGCCAACCGCGACCTGCTCGTCGGTCTGGTGCGGGTCGAGGTCGAGCGTTCCGTCAGCCGCCTCGGCCTGGTCTCCGCCACCGAGCTGGAGGCCGCGACCCATCGCGCGCAGCTGCTGGCGGACCGGGTCCAGGACCTCGAACGGTCGCTGCGAGCCGCCCAGGAGCGCCCCGCCGCTGGCGACGCGTCGGGGACCCCGACGAAGGGAGCGGCAAAGACAGCGACCGCCCAGAAGAGGACCGCCACGAAGGCGACGGCGAAGAAGGTCGCCGCGACGACGGCGACGGGGACGACCGCGACGAAGGCGACGGGGACGACCGCGACGACGGCGACGGGGACGACCGCGACGAAGGCCGCCGCGACCAAGGCGACCGCGACCAAGGCGACCGCGACGAAGGCGACGGGGACCCGTGCCCGCAAGGAGACTGGATGACCGAGGACCCGACACCGAGCGCGGACGCCCCGGCCGGGGCGTCCAGCGAGGCCGACCCTCGGGTCGAGCGCGCCCTGGGGCGGATGGGCGAGTTGGCCGGGTCAGCGCCCGGCGACCACGTCGAGATCTACGACGACGTACATCGCAGCCTGCAGGAGGTCCTCGCGCAGGCGGCAGAGGGGACAGCGGCGGGCGTTCACGGGGCCGAGGACGATCAGACCCTCGGCGCCGGAGCGGAAGACGCCGGCCGGTGAGTCGGCGGGCACGTCTGGACACCGAACTCGTACGCCGTGGGCTGGCCCGGTCCCGCGAACAGGCTGGGGTGCTCGTGGACGCGGGCCGGGTCCGGGTGCCGGGCCGCACCGCGCTCAAGGTCGCCACGCAGGTGGCCATCGACGAACCGATCACGGTGGCCGAGACCCAGGGTGCTCCCGACTTCGTGTCGCGCGGCGGCCACAAGTTGGCCGGCGCGTTGGACGCCTTCGCCGGTGCCGGGCTGCGGGTGAGCGGGCGCCGTTGCCTGGACGCGGGCGCGTCGACTGGCGGTTTCACCGACGTACTGCTGCGCCGGGAGGCAACCCACGTCGTCTGCGTCGACGTGGGCTATGGCCAGCTCGCGTGGTCTTTGCGGAACGACCCGCGCGTCACCGTGCTCGACCGTACGAACGTGCGAGACCTGACCGTCGCGTCGATCGGTGGTCCGGTCGAGGTTGTCGTGGCCGACCTGTCCTTCATCTCGCTCCGGCTGGTGCTTCCTGCGCTGGCCCGGGCAGCCGAGGCGGACGCGGACCTGTTGCTGATGGTCAAACCGCAGTTCGAGGTGGGCCGGGCCCACCTCGGGGACGGCGGGGTGGTCCGCGACCCCGAGTTGCGCGCGTCGGCGGTGACCGAGGTCGCGACGAGTGCCCGAGGCATCGGGCTGGGGGTGCTGGGGGTCGTGGCCAGCATGCTGCCCGGGCCGGCGGGCAACGTGGAGTATTTCCTCTGGCTGCACCGCGGCGCCCCCCCGCTGGACCCCGCGGATCTGGCCTGCGCGATTGCGGAGGGGCCAGCGTGACGGTCCGAAGCGTGCTGGTCGTCAGTCACACCGGGCGCGACGACGTCATCGCGGCCGTCCGCGCGGCGACCGCTGGCTTGGCCGACCAGGGCATCGCGGTGCGGGCCTTGACGGAGGAGGCCGGGGACCTCTTCCTTCCGGACGCGGTGGTCGTGCCGAGCGACCATGCGGCCGCCGACGGGTGCGAACTCGTCGTGGTGTTCGGTGGGGACGGCACCCTGCTGCGCGCTGCCGAGTTCGGCCGCGCCAGCCAGACACCCATGCTGGGCGTCAACCTCGGCCATGTCGGGTTCCTCGCTGAGGCCGAGCCGGAGAACCTCGCAGCGACGGTCGAGCGCATCGCGGCGCGCGACTACGGCGTCGAAGAACGGATGACCCTCGACGTCGCGGTGATCGTCGACGGTGCCGTCGTATCCCGTGGCTGGGCGCTGAACGAGGCCGCCGTCGAGAAGGCCAGCCGCGAGCGGATGATCGAGCTCGTCGCCGAGATCGATGGTCGACCGCTGTCCCGGTGGGGGTGCGACGGGGTGGTGTTCGCGACGCCCACCGGCTCGACCGCCTATGCGTTCTCCGCGGGAGGTCCGGTCGTCTGGCCCGAGGTGGATGCGCTGCTGCTCGTGCCGATCAGCGCGCACGCGCTGTTCGCCCGGCCGATGGTTGTCTCGCCCCGGTCGGTCCTCGCCGTGGACGTTATCACGGGCGCCCGCGGCGCCGGCGTCTTGTGGTGCGACGGGCGACGCGCCATCGACCTGCCGCCGAACGCCCGCGTGCAGGTCTGCCGCGGTGAGCAGCCGGTGCTGTTCGCCCGCCTGCATGCCGCGCCGTTCGCCGACCGGCTGGTCGCGAAATTCCAGCTGCCGGTGTCCGGCTGGCGCGGCAACCCGGTCTGACGCCCCTCCCGCGTAGGCTCACCGGGTGCTCGAGGAGATGCGCATCCGCGGATTGGGCGTCATCGACGACGCAGTGCTCGAGCTGGCTCCTGGGCTGACCGTCGTGACTGGTGAGACCGGCGCCGGAAAGACCATGGTCGTCACGGGGCTGGGGCTCCTCTTCGGCGGTCGGGCCGATAGCGGTGCGGTCGGCGCCCGGGCGCAGGGCTGCCTGGTCGAGGGACGCCTGCGCGTCGAGCCCGGTGGCGACGTCGCCGCCCGCGCCGTCGAGGCCGGCGCCGAACTCGAGGACGACGTCTTGCTGCTCGCTCGCAGCGTGACGGCCGAGGGCCGGTCGCGCGCTCACCTCGGCGGGCGGGCGGTGCCGGCCGGTGTGCTGGCCGAGCTGGCCGACCAATGCCTGGCGGTGCACGGCCAGTCCGACCAGTCGCGGTTGCGCCAGCCCGCGCGCCAGCGCGAGGCCCTCGACCGCTACGCCGGTGCACCGGTGTTAGCGACGCGAGAGCGGTTCGCCGAGCACGATCGTGAGCTGCGCTCGGTCCGGCGAGAGATCGACGAGCTCACGACGAGGGCCCGGGAACGGCGAGCCGAGGCGGACCTGCTGCGTTTCGGGCTGGAGGAGATCGCGGCGCTCGACCCGCAGCCCGGCGAGGACGTCGCCCTGGCCCGCGAGGAGGACCGGCTGGCCCACGCCGATGCCCTGCGCTCGGCGGCGGAGATCGGTCACGCGGCCCTGGTGGGCGACCGCGACAGCGGGGGCGGCGACCAACGGCCCGACGCCAACGCTCTGGTCGCGGCGGCGAGGGCCAGCCTCGACCAAGCCGGCGACCATGACGTCGAGCTGGCCACGCTTGCCGCCCGGCTGCGCGACGTTGGCTACCTGCTGGCCGATGTCGCGAGTGAGCTGGCGTCCTACCTCGGCTCGGTCGAGGTCGACCCGGCCCGGCTCGCCGCGGTGCAGCAGCGCCGCTCCGCGCTGGTCCGCCTCATCCGCAAGTACGCCGGGGGCGACGCGCCGGGTGGCGATGCGGCGACGGGGTCCGGCCCCGCGCATCCGGCCGACGGGGCGATCGACCAGGTGCTCGGCTGGTCGCAGCGCGCGATCGAGCGACTGACCCGGCTCGAGGGCGACGACGACCGCATCGCGGCACTGGCCAGCCGCGAGCAGGACCTCGTCGGCGCACTCGAATCCCTGGCCGAGCGGCTCACCGAGGCCCGGACGGCGGCGGGGGAGCGGTTCGGCGCGGCGGTGACCACGGAGATGGCGTCGCTGGCGATGGGGCAGGCCGCGCTCGACGTCGCGGTCTCCCAGCTTTCCGCCAGCGAACCCGCCGCGGGCCTGATGGTGTCCGGCCGGTCGCTGGCCTTCGGCCCGCACGGCGTCGATGACGTCGAGCTGTTGCTGCGTCCCCATCCCGGCGCGCCCGCCCGCAGCCTGGCGAAGGGAGCATCGGGTGGCGAGCTGTCCCGGGTCATGCTCGCGATCGAGGTGGTGTTCGCCGGTGCCGACCCGGTCCCGACGCTCGTCTTCGACGAGGTCGACGCGGGAGTCGGCGGCAAGGCCGCGGTCGAGGTGGGCCGCCGGCTGGCCATGCTGGCCCGCACCGCGCAGGTGATCGTCGTGACCCACCTGCCTCAGGTCGCGGCGTTTGCCGACCGGCATCTCGTCGTCCGCAAAGCGAGCGACGGCGCCGTGACGCGCAGCGGGGTCACAGCCGTCGACGGTGCCGATCGGGTGCAGGAGTTGTCCCGCATGCTCGCCGGGATGGAGGGCTCCGAGACCGCCCAGGCCCACGCAGCCGAGTTGCTGCAGACCGCCAGCGCCAGCAAGGCCGCGCCCCATCGCGCGTCGCCGCGGCCGGCCACGGTGCGACCGAGGGCGCAGACGCGCCGCCTGCCGGCTGTTCGCGAGGAGTGAGCTCCGCATGCCGTATGTGCCTGCCGGCTGCTCGCGAAGAGTGAGGGCCACCCGCCGTACGCGCCTGCTGGTTGGTTGTGAAAAGTGAGGGCCACCCGCCGTACGCGCCTGCCGGGATCTCGGCGGTCCCTCTGACACCATCGGTCTCATGCGCATCGCCACGCTCAGACGCGACCGAAAGCTGCCTGACCTGCCCGGAGTCATCGGGGTTGCCCGGGTGGACAGCCGTACCAAGGACCTGGTCAAGCGGCTGCGCCCCGGGGACATCGCGGTGATCGACCACCTCGACCTGGACAAGACCAGCGCCGAGGCGCTTCTCGGGGCCGGGGTCGCCGGAGTTGTGAATGCCTCGCCCAGCACATCCGGACGGTTCCCGAACCTCGGTCCCGGCATCGTCGTGGCCTCGGGCGTCCCGTTGCTCGACGCGGCCGGCGCCGAGGTGGTGCGCTCGGTCGAGGATGGCGAGCTCGTCCGCTTGGACGGCGACACGCTGTTCCGTGGCAGCCAGATCATCGCGACGGGGTGCCCGCTGACTCCCGGGACCGTCGAGCAGGCGATGACCCACGCCAGGGACGGGCTGGCAGTGCACCTCGAGGCCTTCGCCGGGAACACGATCGAACACCTGCGCCGTGAGCGCGAGTTGCTGCTCGAAGGCGTCGGGGTGCCCGACATCCGGACCCGGCTGGAGGGGCGACAGGTGCTCGTCGTTGTCGCCGGCTATGACCACGACGCCGACCTCGCCAGCCTGCGGGACTATCTGCGAGAGCGAACGCCCGTACTGGTCGGCGTCGACGGGGGCGCCGATGCCCTGCTGCGCCGCGGCTACCGCCCGGACCTGATCGTCGGGGACGCCGACGCGGTCTCCGACGCCGCCCTCACCTGCGGTGCCGAGGTCGTCGTCCACGCCTTCCGCGACGGGCGGGCGCCCGGGCTCGCGCGGGTGGAGGAGAGCGGCGTGTCGTACGTCGTGTTTGCGACCTCCGGGACCAGCGAGGACGTGGCGCTGCTGCTCGCCGACGACAAAGGCGCCGAGTTGATCGTCGTGGCCGGTATGCACGCGACCCTGGTGGAGTGCCTCGACAAGGGCCGCACCGGCATGGCCAGCACCTTCCTCACCCGGTTACGGGTCGGTGGCAAGCTCGTCGACGCGTCCGCGGTCGCCCAGTTGCACCGCCCCAGGGTGGCGGTCTGGCCGCTGTATGCCCTGGTCATGCTCCTGCTCGCCGCGTTGGTGACCGCGGTCGTGCTCGCCGGGGGCAGCGCGCTGGACACTATCGCGCTGAACGACTGGTGGGACTCGGTCCGGGACTGGCTCGACGGGGTGGTCAACCGGTGACCGGGGCGCGCTACCACCTGCTGGCGCTGGTGGCCGCGATCGCGGCGCTGGCCACCGGAGTCATCGTGGGTGCCGGACCGCTCGCCGCTTCCGGGCAGGACCGGGTCGAGGGCAACTCCGCCGCGTTGCGCAGCGAGCAGACCAGTCTTCGGCGCCAGGTAGCAGACCTTCGGGCGGAAGTCGCTTCGGGCGGCATCTTTGCGACGGAGGTGACCGGGCCGGCCATCGCCGGGCGGCTGGCGGGGCGCACGGTCGTCGTGCTGGGGCTGCCCGGGGCGAACGCTGCCACCGTTCGCGACGCGGCCGCCGGTCTCGCGAAGGCCGGCGCGACAGTGGTGCTGACGCTCAACCTGAAGGCGTCCTACTTCGACGCGGCCCAGGCCGCGTCCCCGCTCGAGGACCTCGCGCTTCGGCTGGTGCCGCCGGGGGTGACCTTCCCGCAGGGCGCCACGCCGATCGACCGGGTGAGCACCGTGCTGGCCCGGGCGGTCGTCGGCGCGGCGCCGGGCGACCTCGCAGCCGTCGACCAGCCCGGCGCCGAGGTGCTCGCTGGGTTGGCGGATCTCGGCGCCCTGCGCACCGGCGGCGGCGAGCCGGGGCACCGCGCCGACACCGCTCTCGTGGTTGCACCGGATGGCGCGATCGGAGTTGGCGGCGGCTCTGGCGGCTCTGGCGGCTCCGCCGCGACCGTCAAGGTCGCCGCTGCTGAGCGAGCCGCCGTGGCCGGCCTGGTGGGCGCCCTCGACCGCGGCAGCCTCGGGGCGGTGGTCATCGGACCGACCGCCTCGGCGGTGGGCCGGGGCGTGCTCGCCGGCCTGCGTTCGGGGCCGGCGACCGGCGCATCCACCGTCGACGTCGCCGACCCGGCCACGGGTCCCGCCCTGGTGGTGCTGGCGCTGGCCGGGCAGGTCCAGGGTCGGGCCGGGGACTACGGTCTGGCGAAGGGGGCCACCCGGCTGGTGCCCGAGGTCGCCGCGCCGCCCGGGTGACCCGTCGCCGTCCCAGGTGGCGCCGACCCGGCTCCGGGAAGGCAACGCATGGAGCGGGTGGCGTTCACGACCGGTCTCAAGGCCCGGTAGGCCAACCCCGCGCAGCCCGCCGTACCGTTTCTTCATGATCGTGAGGGGAATCGTGCCTGGTTTGCTGCGGATTCCCCTCACGATCATGGAAATGGGGGGGCCGGGGGGGCGTGGCGCGGTGCGGGAGCTGGCCGGCCGCCGTACTGATACCCTCGAAGCCCGTGGACGGACTGGGCCACCAGTCGCACATCTGACCACGGGAGCCCCCATTGGCCGCGGCGCAGACGACCAAGCACATCTTCGTGACCGGTGGCGTCGCGTCCTCGATCGGCAAGGGCCTCACCGCCTCCGGCCTGGGCCACCTGCTGCGCTCCCGCGGGCTGAGCGTGACGATGCAGAAGCTGGACCCCTACCTCAACGTCGACCCCGGCACGATGAACCCCTTCCAGCACGGCGAGGTCTTCGTCACCGACGACGGGGCAGAGACCGACCTTGACGTCGGGCACTACGAGCGGTTCCTGGACCGGAGCCTGCACGGATCGGCCAACGTGACGACCGGCCAGATCTACTCCACCGTCATCGCCAAGGAGCGCCGCGGCGAATATCTCGGCGACACCGTGCAGGTCATCCCGCACATCACCAACGAGATCAAGTCCCGCATCCGGGCCATGGCCGACGGGTCCGGCGAGCGCGTCGACGTCGTGATCACCGAGATCGGCGGCACCGTCGGGGACATCGAGTCGTTGCCCTTCTTGGAGGCCGCCCGGCAGGTGCGCCACGACGTGGGTCGCGACGGCGTGTTCTTCCTGCACGTCTCCCTGGTGCCCTACATCGGGCCCTCGGGTGAGCTCAAGACCAAGCCCACCCAGCACTCGGTGGCGGCGCTGCGCTCCATCGGCATCCAGCCCGACGCCATCGTCTGCCGCTCCGACCGCGACATCCCGCCCAGCGTCAAGCGCAAGATCTCGCTGATGTGCGACGTCGACGACGAGGCTGTCGTGGCGGCCGTGGACGCGCCCTCGATCTATGACATACCCAAGGTTCTGCACGCCGAAGGGCTCGATGCCTACGTCGTACGCCGGCTGGGCCTGCCGTTCCGCGACGTGGACTGGACCGCGTGGGACGAGTTGCTGCGCCGGGTGCACCGCCCCGCCGCGCAGGTCGCGGTCGCGATTGTCGGCAAGTACGTCGACCTGCCCGATGCCTATCTGTCGGTCACCGAGGCGTTGCGAGCGGGCGGGTTCGCCAACGACTGCAAGGTGCATCTGCGCTGGGTCGCGTCGGACGACTGCCAGACGACCGAGGGTGCCGCGAGCGAACTTGAGGGCATCGACGCCGTATGCATCCCCGGCGGCTTCGGCGTGCGCGGGATCGAGGGAAAGCTCGGCGCGATCCGTCACGCCCGCGAGCACCGCATCCCGCTGCTCGGTCTGTGCCTCGGGCTGCAGTGCATGGTGATCGAATACGCCCGGACGGTGGCGGGCCTGACCGGCGCCAACTCCACCGAGTTCGACGAGGCCACGCCGCACCCGGTGATCTCGACGATGGTCGACCAACGTGACGTGGTCGCCGGCGAGCGCGACATGGGTGGCACGATGCGCCTCGGGCTCTATCCGGCCAAGCTCGCCGACGGCTCGCTCGCCCGCGAGATCTACGCCGTGACCCACGTCGAGGAGCGCCACCGCCACCGCTACGAGGTCAACAACTCCTACCGCGGCGCGCTCGAGGACGCCGGGCTGGTGTTCTCCGGCGTGTCACCGGGCGGGCGCCTGGTCGAGTACGTCGAGTTGCCGCGCGACGTACATCCCTACTTCATCGCCACTCAGGCCCACCCAGAGTTCCGCTCCCGCCCGGCTCGGGCGCACCCGCTGTTCGCCGGGCTGATCGCGGCCGCGATTGCCAAACGGCAGGCGCAACCCGTCGGGCTGGCCATCGTCCCGAGCGCCACGGCCTGATGGGCGACCGACGGGGATCGGTGGGTGATCAGCCGGCCGCACTCACGGTCGTGTCCTCGGCGACGGTGTTCGAGGGCATGGTGTGGGACGTGCGCCGCGACGAGGTCGAGCTGGCGGACGGCCAGACAGTGACCCGCGAGGTCGTGAACCACACCGGGGCCGTCGGCGTGGTCGCGCTCGATGACGACGAGCGGATCCTGCTGGTTCGGCAGTACCGCCACCCGGTGCGCCACTATCTGTGGGAGCCGCCCGCCGGCCTGCTCGACGTCGACGGCGAGGACCCGCTTGACGCCGCCCGCCGCGAGCTGGCCGAGGAAGCCCACCTGCTCGCCGACGAGTGGCACGTGCTCGTCGACTTCTTCAACTCTCCCGGCGGCAGCACCGAAGCGTTTCGCTGCTACCTCGCCCGCGGATTGAACTCGGTGCCCGAACACGAACGCCACCGCGGCGACGGGGAGGAACGCGACATGTCGATGGCCTGGCTGAGCCTGGAGCAGGCGCGAGACCTGGTGCTCGCCGGGCGGTTGCACAACCCCACGGCTGTCTGCGGCATCCTCGCCGCTTGCGCCGCCCGCGACGGCGGGTGGGCGGTCCTGCGGCCCCCGGACGCGCCGTGGCCGGAGCGGTCACCAGGGCGTTGACGGTCGAGTCGGGCGTGCAGGTCGAGTCGGGCGAGCCCGATGTCACTGCCGGTGCGGGCCTGGAGTCGGCGCTGCGCGCCTACCTCGACCACCTCACGGTCGAGCGCGGGCTGGCGGCCAACACGCTGTCCTCCTATCGGCGTGACCTGCGCCGCTACCTTGCGCATCTTCGCTCCGGCGGCATCGAACACCTCGGGGCGGTGACCGAGGCGCAGGTGACCGATTTCCTCGGGGCGTTGCGCGAGGGCGACGACGCGCACCCGCCGCTGGCAGCGATATCCTCAGCCCGGGCCGTGGTCGCCGTACGCGGGTTCCATCGCTTCCTGCTTCGGGAGGGGATGACGGCGCACGACCCGTCACGCGCCGTGCATCCGCCGACACCGTCCAAGCGGCTGCCCAAGGCGATCTCGGTGCAGGACGTGGCGGCGCTGCTGGAGGCCGCAGGCGCCGATGAGACTCCGCGGGCGCTGCGGGACCGCGCGCTGCTGGAGCTGCTGTACGGCAGCGGGGCGCGCATCTCCGAGGCGGTTGGCCTCGATGTCGACGAGCTGGACCTCGACGCCGGATCCGTCCGGCTGCTCGGCAAGGGCAGCAAGGAGCGCGTCGTGCCGCTGGGCTCCTACGCGCGCGCGGCCGTGGACGCCTATCTGGTGCGGGGCCGGCCCCCACTCGCGGCGGGCGCCCGCACGGTTCCCGCCGCCCTTTTCCTCAACGCCCGGGGCGGACGGCTCTCCCGGCAGAGTGCCTGGACGGTGCTGCGGGCAGCTGCCGGGCGCGCGGGGCTGGCCCGGGAGATCTCGCCGCACACGCTGCGGCACTCGTTCGCCACCCACCTGCTCGACGGCGGCGCGGATGTCCGGGTCGTGCAGGAGCTGCTCGGCCACGCGTCGGTGACCACGACCCAGGTCTACACACTGGTCACCGTGGACCGGCTCCGCGAGGTCTACGCCGGCGCGCACCCGCGCGCCCACGACTGACGGCTCGAACCGGCCGAGAGCGTACGTCGTGGACGCGGATCACCCGGTCGCCCGGCCGTGCAGCACGAGCGCCCAGGCCAGGCTCGCGAATGCCGCGATGGAGGTGATAGTGCGCAGCACGTTCCACACAGCCCAGCGCGTCTCGTGAAACTGGGCACGGACGAGGGCGAGGTTCGCGATGTGGTCGGGATCTCCGGCGGCCTTGATGGCGTCGTTGAGCGGGACGTTGACCGCGATGGTGGCCACGACCGCGGCCAGATACAGGATCAGCGCGGCCAGGATCCACCGGAATGCGGACTGGTGCAGGTTCAGTACCGTAGCGGCCACCGTGAACACCAGTGCGCCGACGAACCCGCCGGCCATGAACCAGGGGTTGATGATCGCGCGGTCGAGGGCTTGAAAGGCGGTGACGAAGGTGCGGTCGTCGGTGCTCTTCAGCGCCGGCATGATCGTGTGGGCATAGAGCGCGAAGACGCCGGCGACGAGCCCCATGGTGATCGTGGCGCCCATCAGCACGACGCTGCGGAGCGTGTTGCTGATCATCGCCCCTTCCCAACGCCGTCAGCAGCCGGCGCCCGTCGGCCGGGCTTTCCTCTCGCGCCGTCACTGTGTGTTCCGGGTGGTGTCCATCGTCTGGTTGTCATGGTGGGTAGTGAACACGCGCGGCGACACTGACGCCATAGCTGACGCAGGGCGGTCAACAAGCGCAGAACTCGTTGCTCTCAGGGTCGGTCATGACCACGTGCTGCCCCGCGAAGGTATGCAGCGCGACCGCGCCGGCCGCGCTGAGCCGAGCAACCTCAGTCGTGATGCTCGACCACTTTTGCTCCGGCGTGCCTTCCCCGGACACTCGAAGGTCGAGATGCAATCGGTTCTTCGCAGTCGGTGGGAAAGCCGACGTCGAAGCCCGTGGCATCCTCAAGCCGTCTCGCGGCTTCGGCGGGGAGGTCGAGGTCCATGCATCCCAGGTTGTCGACG
>JBBRHF010000132.1:0-12704 GCA_038223055.1 Actinomycetes bacterium
GGGAAGCGACCCAGGACTGGATCCGGGCCCACGCCACGATCAGATCCACCCGGGTATCGGCGTCCAACACGCCCGGGTCCAGCCTGGCCAGCAGACTCACCGTCGACGCGTCCGGCGGGCACCCCAACACCCGCTCCACCATCAACCGCCCGGTCTCCGCGCGCGACAGCACCCGCGCCTGCACCCGGCCCCCGCCGCCGTCGTCCCCCCCGCCGCCGTCCCCGCCGCCGTCGACCTCGTCGGACCAGCTCCACGGGTCCTGCGGGTCTGGCGGGATGGCCGGGTCGAACGGGTCACCGAGGTCCTCGTCGCAGCGCAGGTCGAACCAGTCCAACCACGCCTGGGGCGGACACGGGTCCACCGGCGGATCGAACACATCTTCGACCATGAAGACAACGTATCCGGGGGGTCCGACAAGACCCGGCCCGAAACAGGCCCCCGCCGAAAAGATCTTGAACTATGTCTCTCGAGCTGGCGGGCGATAGTCAAGTCACACCCCGCGGAACGTCGCCGCGACGGGCCGCCGCTCTGATTCATCGGCGTGCGCCGCCGTCACCCAAAAAGGGTGTGCCGATCACCGTGGCTTGGCCCAACCCAGACCGGCCCACCCCTATCCCGCGCCGCCACGTGGATACGGATTCGCCGTCCGACTCCCCGACGCCATGAGCCACGCTCGCCGGGAGTGAGTACGCCGCCCCCGACACAAACGCGCGGACCGAGGAGAACCCTCGCGAAACCGTGCGTTCGTGGCCGCTCAGCACGACTTTCCGGAACCCGTCGTTGCGACCGAAAGCTGCGTCTCTGACGTCCTCACAGTCCTTGACACCACCGCCGCCTGGCTCCGGACGCGCGGTATCGACCAGTGGCCCGAGCGCTTCTCCGCTGACTGGTTGGTCGATGCGATAGACCGTGGCGAAACCTGGCTGGTCCGACTGCATGACGAACCCGTCGCCACCGAGACGCTGTCGTGGTCAGACCCACTCTGGCCCGACGACGCCACGGCTGGCTACGTCCACCGCCTGGCCGAGACCCGGCACGGAGCTCGGATGGGCGATGGGCTCATGAACTGGGCTGACCAGGTCGCCGGTGCTCACCGCCGCGACCGGCTCCGGCTGGACTGCGTCTCGTGGAACGGCTCCTTACGCCTCTACTGCCACCGGGGTGGCTTCGCCCACCGGGGAGACGCAGAGGTTCGGGGAGCACCAGGACAACGTGCTCTGTCCGGAAGCGTCACCAGCGTCAGCCGCTACGAAAGACTCATCGCTGCGCACACGCCGGCAACACAGGACCGTCGCGCCCCACCCGGCCGCTAGGTGATTCGAGGCAGCACCTCGCAAGGCCGCCAGAGGCGTGGAGCGGCGTTGCGGCCAGAGAGGCGTGGAGAGGGCACCCCTCAGGGCAAAGCCACCCGGGTGAAGTTCAGCAGCGCCGCATCACCCTGCCGACAGCCCGGCCCGACGACCTGAACGTCTACCTTCGCTGGGTCTCCCCGCGTCGGCAGCAGGATCACCGTGGCCGGCTTGCCGTCGAAGGTCGCGAGGTCGACGGCCAGCGGCTGGGCGCCCGACGTGCCCGTGAGTTCGGCCAAGCAGTCGGCGAGCGCCGGGCCACCCGAAAGCCGATCGGCCAATCCCTCGGGGGCGGCCGAAGACGCGCCGGGCGAGGCCTGGGCATCAGCTCGGGACTGGCCCTTCGAGGACGGCTGTGGGAGCGCCGAGGGTGCGGTCGCGGGCGCACTGAGCAGGCGGGGTACGGCGGCGGCGACCGTCTTTGCGGTGTAGTCGGTGCCGGATGACAGCACCGGGTAGCGGCCCCCAGCCTCGGGGCTGACGCTGTCGTCGCGGCCGCTCTGCTTGGTCGCGGCGGTGGAACTGGTGCTGTCGTTGCCACCAGATCGAGACAGGAAGGACACCGCCACTGCGACCCCTGCCAGCAGGAGGGCGGCGGCGGCGGCGGCCGACAGCAGCCTACTGCCAGAGGACGGCTGACGTTGCGGGCGGCGGGCTCGCAGCGGGGTGACCGTACGGCGCTCGGCCAGGGTGGGCTCGGCCAGGGTGGGCTCGGCCCGCGCCTCATCGACCAGGGCCGCATCGAGGCGGGCGACGACGTCGTCGGGCATGGGGTCGGTGACGACCGCGGCGAGCCTCGCCCGGAGGTCGAGCAGGGCCGCCGCCTCGGACCGGCACTGGTCGCAGTCGGCGAGGTGGGCCCGCGCCTGCGTGGCCTGCCCTTCGTCAAGCAGCCCCTCCTGCAGGTCGGCGATCCGGTCGAGTTCCAGGTGTTCGACGTTCGTGGTCACGGCGCGGGTTCACCTCCTTCGGTCGACGCGCTGGGCCGCACGGGGTCCGGCGGTCTGACGCGGGCGCCTGACGCGGGGTTCCCCGGCCGCGCCGACCCGACAGGGGCGCCGTTGACACCCGTGGCGCCGGGATCACCCCCGACGCCAGGATCACCCCCGACGCCAGGATCACCCCCGACGCCAGGATCACCCCCGACGCCAGGATCACCGTGGACATCGCGCAGAAGGGGGCGCAGCCGGGCCCGACCACGGGCGCAGCGACTCTTCACCGTGCCGGTCGGACAGTCGAGGATGGCGGCTGCATCTTCGACCGACCAGCCGTACATGTCGACGAGGACCAGCGCCGCGCGCTGCTCCGGCGCCAGCACCTGTAACGCCGCGGTGACATCCAGGCCGGTCACGAGAGCCGCGTGCGCATCGGGCCGCGGGTCGGCCGGCTCACGGGCGGGCAGCGGTTCCGTCGGCCGGACGGCTCGGCGCCGGGTCCGGTCGATGCACGCGTTGACCACGATCCGGTGCAGCCAGGTTGTCACGGCCGCCTCCCCCCGGAAGGCCGCGGAGCCGGCGGTCGGCCCGGTAGCCGCGCCCGCCGACGTGTCCCTGGCCGTGCTGCCC
Organism: Actinomycetes bacterium; assembly: GCA_038223055.1. GTDB lineage: Bacteria > Actinomycetota > Actinomycetes > JACCUZ01 > JACCUZ01 > JBBRHF01. The sequence continues at coordinate 2,915 of JBBRHF010000132.1, forward strand.
TCAGCCGCGCCGCCGCTGCCCCGCGCGGAGGCGCGCCAGGCCGACACCAGGGCATCCTGAACGGCGTCAGCGGCCTCCTCCCGGTCGCCGAGGGTGCGCAGGGCGACCGCCCACAGCCGGTCGCGATGGCGGCGTACCAGCTCCCCGAACGCATCGCGATCGCCCTCGCCGTGGCGGCGCAGGAGGTCGTTGTCGGACGGCTCGGCTCTCACGGCCACCGGTCAGCCGCGGACGGTGATCTCGTTGATGACACCGAGGTAGCCGTTGCCCGCGTTCGGCAGCCCGGTGAACCACACCAGCAGGTAGCGCGCCGAAACAGGGGTCGCGGGTCGAAGCTCGGCCAGACCGGAAGCACTGTCGGCGACCGCAGCGACCCGCCGGAAGTCCTTGACCGTGGCGCCCTGGTTGGCGCTGGCGCGCAACTCGACGTCGGTGCCCTGCCCCAGCAGGGACACCGAGACCGAGCCGACGCTGCGCGCACGGCCGAGGTCGAGCACCAGCCCGACGCCGCGCTTGATGCCACCCGGACCGAATTCCTGCTTGTAGCGCTTGGTGTTCCACGATGTCGCGGAGTCACCGTCGATGACCAACCCGGCCCGCGCGTTGTTCTCCTCGCCGTTGCCGTCAGGGGGTGGGTCGAAGGCACTCACCGACGCCACCTTGATCGCCGCTCTGGTGGGTTTGGGCTTGGCGTTGGCGCTGGCCAACGGCGAGCTGCCGCTGCCCGAGCGACCGTTGCCGAGGTTGGGGATCAGCTGGTAGCCGACCAGGACGATGCCGACGAGCAGCGCGAGCGCGGCCAGCACCCAGGCAGCCCGGGCGACCCGGGCGACTCGGCTGCGGCGCCGCGTGTCGTCCTCGTAGGGAGCGACGTAGCCCGGGTAAGGCGGCGGCACCTCGCGGACCGGCCGACGGCCCGACGCCACGACGGGGATGCGGGTCGTGGCGTGCGCCGCGGCCAGCACCTTGACGAGCGCGCCGGGAGTGTTCAGCGGGTCGGTGCCGGACCGGTGGCGGGTGACCAGCACCCGGGTAGCGATGTCGTCGAGGTCATCGGGGATGCCGGCCCGCACCTGACGGGGGCTGCACAACAGGCCGTTCTCCCGCGGCGCCGAGGGCAGCGTGCTCGGGCCCGGCCCGGGCCAGCGCGCGGTCAACGCAGCATAGAGAACCGCAGCGCAGCCCTCGGTGTCACGACGGGCCGCCTCGGTCGGGCTCGCCGACCGCAGCCCGCGCACCGCGGCGTCGACGGCCAGGCCGGCCACCTTGATCTGCCCGTTGGCGGTGCGCAGCACGTGGTCGGGCGTCAGGCACAGGTGAGCCAGCCCCTCGCGGTGGGCGGAGGTCAGCGCCTGGGCGGTCTGGGCGGCCAGGTGCCGGGCATCCTCGGGCAGCATCGGGCCGTCGGCAAGCAGGTCGGTGAGGCTGTTGGCCTTGACCCACTCGGTCACGACATAGATCAAGTCGTCGCTCTCGCTGGCATCGAGGACGCGCAGGAACCGGGGATCGGTCACCGCGGCGGCGCGCCGGGCGGCGGCCAGCACCTGGTCGGCCGGCGAGGCCTCGTGGGCGGCGACGGTGTCGGCGTCGGGCTCGCCGCGCTGGTAGTCGTCCTCGCGCAGCAGGCAGATGCCCACCGGGCGGTCGAGCAACTCGTCGAGGGCGCGCCAATAGGACGTGGGCCCGGACTCACCCAGCGGTTCCTCGAGCCGGTAGCGGTCGACGAGCCGGGTGCCCGGCTCGACGACGAAGGGGGGCACTGGACTCCTTCGCGCCGGGCCTCGGCGTGATCCGGAACCCGGACGGCTGGCGAGGCACGCTCTGGTGCGGGTCGGGTTGCCCGCTCAGGCAATGGTAGGCGGATTACCCGTCCTGACAGTGTTCAGTCCACGAGTGGCGCGCGTCCGCGTCCAGGGATAGGAACCCGGCTGCCTGCGCGGGGGGTCTTTTTGCCCTGGACTGGACGCGTTCGACCCCGGAGTTCGACCGGACAGGACGGACAGGACGGGCAGGACGGGCAGGCCGGGCAGGACGGGCAGGACGGGCAGGCCGGGCAGGCCGGGCAGGACGGGCAGGGACTGGGCTAGGACCTGGGCTAGGACACGCTGCGACCGCTGGCGGCCCGCTCGACGTCGGCCCAGTGCCGGGTCTTCGAGAACCGGAACAAGACGAGCGTGCTCGCCGTGCGGGATACGCGCAGGTGCACGGTGCCGTCGGCGTCGACGGCGAAGCTGGTGGTGTCGACGGCGTTGGCCGGGTCCTGCTCGATCGCCGCGGCCAGCGCCGCGTCGTACGCGACCTGGATGTTCTTGGACGTCAGCCAGGAGTCGCTAGCGGCTCGCGCGGCGTAGCCACCCTGATCGCTCAGGTTGGCCGCCGTCGTGCCCACCGAGATGGCGTCGAAGGCCGCGACCCCCACGATCGCGAGCACGACCGCGAGCTTGGTGAGCCAGCCGAGTACGATGCCGCCGCGATCGTCCCGGCGATCATTGTGGCGGGCGCTCAGCGTGGGATGGGGCATGCTCAGTGCGTCGGCGGATCTGGCTGCAGGCTTGAGGCCGACGGGTTCAGCGGCCCACGCGGGAGCGCGCCATCCCCACCAGCGCGTCGAGCTCTCGCACCCGCATGGCGCGGGCCAGCAGCAGGTAGCCGGCCAGCAGCACGGTGCCACCAGACAAGAGTGCGACCGCGGAGCCGATCAGCCCCTCATCGAGCCATCGGGTGACCAGCCGGGACAGGCCGTAGGCCGCGGCGGCAGGCGGCGTGGCGGCGAGGATCAGGCGGACATAGGTGCGCACCACCCGGTGTCCGTCCAGGCCGCCGATCCGCCGGCGCAGGACCGACGTGGACAGGGCGAGACCGATGAAGTAGGTGAGCGCGTAGGCGCCGGCGATCCCCACGACCCTCCAGCGCAGCGGCAAGACGGCATAGGCCGTGAGAGCCAGCGCGACGTTGGTGACCGCGATGACCACCTGGAGCAGGAACGGCGTGCGGGTGTCCTCGAGAGCGTAGAAGCCGCGCAGCGCGAGGTACTGCGCGGAGAACGCCGGGAGCCCGACCGCGAACGCGGCGAGCACGAGGCCGATGTAGCGCCCGCCATCGGCGCCCGAGCTCGCGTAGAGGATGCCGGTCACGTCGGGTCCCAGCGCCAGGAAGGCCGCGGCGGCCGGCACGACTCCCACGCCGGTGAGGCGCCAGCCGGTGGAGAGGTCATCGCGCAGGTCGTCGAGGCGATGATCGGCCGCGGCCGCGCTCATCCGGGGCAGCAGGGCGGTCACGACGGACACCGTGATGATCGAGTGCGGCAGGATGAAGATGAGATAGGCGAAGGCGTACGCCGTGTAGCCCACGCCGTAGGCGATGACGCCTTGCGCGTCCTTGTCGACCCGCGCGCCCAGGTTGACCACGACGACGTAGGCCGCCTGGTTGACCAGCACGAATAGCAGCGACCACTTGGCCAGCTCGCGGGCCTTGCCCAGCCCGGATCCCCGGAAGGAGAACCGGGGACGGTAGTGAAAGCCGGAGCGTCGCAACACCGGCACGAGCACGAGCGCCTGCGCGACCACCCCGAGCGTCGTCCCCGCGCCAAGGAAGCCGATCTGGGCACCGGTCAGCGACGCCGGGTCGTGCTTGTCGACCGTGAACAAGACAATGAAGGCCACGCCCGTCGCGATGGCCACGACGTTGTTGACGATCGGCGCCCACATCATCGGGCCGAAGCTGCCCCGCGCGTTGAGGACCTGACCCAACATCGTGTAGATGCCGTAGAAGAGGATCTGCGGCAGGCACCAGAAGGCGAACGTGGTGGCCACCGCGACATCGGTCCCGCTCCACGTGCCCGGCGTGTAGAGCCCGACGATGAGCGGTGCGGCGGCGGTGGCGAGCGCCGTCAGCCCCACGAGCACGATCCCGGCCAGGGTGAGCAGCCGGTCGGCGTAGGCCTGGCCGCCGTCGGGGTCCTTCATCGCCCGCACCAGCTGGGGGACGAAGACGGCGTTCAGCACGCCCCCGGCGATGAGGATGTAGATGATGTTGGGCACCGTGTTGGCCACGTTGAATGTCGTGGCCACCAGGTCGGTCCCGATCGCACCGGCGAGCACGACGTTGCGCACGATGCCGAGGGCGCGCGAGGCCACCGTGCCGGCGGCCATCACGCCGGTGGAGCGCAGCAGCGGGGTGTTGTTCGGCTCGGTCATGACCGGATCGTCCTCATGAGCTCCCCGCGGCCGGATGGCGTCCGCGCCCGCCGATGACGCGGCGGGCGACCCGTGCCCCGCCGACGAGCAGCAGCACGCCGGCTGCCCCCATCGTGACGTATAGCGCGGCCGTGCCGAGCTGGGTGATGTTGACCTCGAGATCGACCGGCTGGTCGTCGTAGCGCTGCCCGGCCGGGGTGAACAGCCTGGTCTGCACGGTCAGCCGGCCACTGGCCCGGGCCGACGCCGGCACCGGCACCTGCACCTTGCGGTTCGCGCCGATGGGCGACGGGTCCACCGAGGCGTTGTCGACCGACAGCTTGGCGATGAGGGGGATCAGCTGGACCCGGACCGTGACTTCCTGGTCCAGCCCGTTGACGATGGTCACCGGGATCGTTCCGGTGCGGCTGCCGAACGTGTAGCTGCCGGGCGAGACCTTGATCATCCGCCGAAGTATGGTCAGGTGGCGGCGCTCGAGCACCGCCCGATCGTCCCGTTGCCGGTCGCGGCGACGCCACCAGGCCGACTCCAGCCGGAACACGGCGTGGTCGAGGGACGGGACGAGCAGCTCCGGGCTGGACAGCACCGAGGAGAACAGGGCGATTTCGGAGTCCATCACCTGCACTCCCCGGAGGTACGTCGAGGACAGCTCGCGGGCCCGCGCCGACCGGGGGTAGCGCAGCCGGTCGCGCGCGATCTCCGGCGGGGCCGTGGCCCTCAGCGCGTCGAGGTCCACGCCGCCGATCCACGGCGCGGCCAGCGTGGCATCCACGACCCGGTCGAGGAACTCCTGCCCCGGTGCCCACTGCCGGGGCGGCGCGACGAGGATCTTCCGGGAGGCGCCGAGCCGGGGACTCTCGGCGGTGATCATGGCCGTCTCGGCGAGGAAGCGCTGCGCGCTGAGGACGGGGGACGCGTTCGCCGGCGGCGAGAGAGTGCGGGTCAGCGTCGGGTCGTAGAGCAGGGCGGTCGTGGTGCCGCTCGCCGTGCGCAGGTTCGCCCGGCCGGTGGGCGTCGCGCTCGGCGGCTCCGCCGGCGGGACGGCGTCGGCGTTGAGCACCACGGCGCGGAAGGCCTCGGCGCGCAGGGTGCCCAAGGTGGTGGCGTCGACGAACCCGTCGGCGGGCCAGGCGACATCGGTCGTGGGCGTGCCACCGAGGACGTCGGCGGTGACCGTGCCGCCCTCGAGATGTGCCCGGGTGAGATCCCCCTCCAGGCCGGCCCGCCGCAGCGCGACGAGGTCCGGGTCGCCGTAGGGCAGGGTGAGGACCGGCCGGTCGAGGGTGGCCGCTCGAAGCTGGTTGAGCCACTCCCCGGCGACGCCGCTCCCGGTGCCCTTGACCAGCTTGCCGGTGGGGTCGGCGTCGAAGTAGGTCTCGCCGGTCATGGCCGTGGCGTCGTCCAGGACGGTGGGGTCGACGACCCAGGAGACCGGCATCTTGGCCTGGACCCGCTGCCCCGCTGTGACCAGCCGCCCCAGCCGGCCCAGCGGCCCGAGCTCCGCCGCGAGTCCGTCGTCGACGAACTGGCCCGCCGCCACGCGGCGGGGTCGGCTCCCGACCGGCCACAGCCAGCCGAAGGACGTCGCCTTGAACTCGCGGGCGTCCGGTGCCCACGGCAGGAAGGAGCGAGCGACGCCGACCCGGCCGATCCCGAGGGTGGAGGTCGCGCGCACCTCCAGGGTCAGCACGTGCACGCCGAAGGACCCCAGGAAGGACACGTCGGAGAGGGCTACGCCGAGGTCGAACCCGGCCTGCTGCCCCGGTTTGAGTCGGGCCGGGAGCCGCTGCGAGGACACGACCTGCCCGCGACGGGAGTCGGTCCGACCCTCGGCGACGGTGGCCAGCTCGGCCCGGCTCGAGAGCGGGGTCCCGGACAGCCGCAGGTCCACGACGAGACCGGACAGCCGCAGGTTGCCGGTGTTGCGCACTGAGCCGGCGGCGTGCAGGCGCTGACCCGGTGCGCCGACCTGGGGGTCGAGCGTGGTGACCGTCACGGTTGCCCGCGCCCGCTTGGCGGCGGCGGCGCCTGAGGTCGGAACCGCGGACAGGGCCAGCGGGGCGAGCAGCAGCAGGACCAGCAAGACCAGCCACCGGCGCGCCGGGGCTGCGGTCACGCCGTCTCCGCGATGAGGCCGGCGGCCTTGACAGCCAGCCGTCGCTCACCGGCATAGGCGAGCCGCTCACGCAGCTCACCTACGGGCACCCAGGCGACCTCGTCGACCTCGGCGTCGGCGTCGCTGAGCTGGCCGCCGGAGGCCTCGAGCAGGTAGTGGTGAACTGTCTTGTGCACCCGGTGGTCCTCGGCGACGAACCAGTAGTCGACGGTGCCCAGCGTGGCGACGACGCGACCCCGGATTCCGGTCTCCTCCTCGACCTCCCGGACGGCGGCGTCCTCGGCGGTCTCGCCGTGCTCCAGGTGGCCTTTGGGCAGCGACCACAGCAGCCGCCCGCGCCGGTCCTTGCGCCCGATGACGGCGACCCGTGGTCCGCCCTCGCTGCGGTCGACGACCATCCCGCCCGCCGAGGTCTCCTCCACCTTGCGCAGCGCCTGGCGAGTGCCGCGCCGGCGAGGGGAGGCGGGGTGGGGCATGCCTGGATCGTAGCCAGGGCCGGGGCGGCGGCCCGCCACCCTCGCCGTACCCTTGCGTCCCGTGCCTCCTGACCCGCCCGACCGCGGCGAGCTCTCCGCGGCTCAGCGCCGCCTCATCGTGGGCCTGGTCGAGGTCGCCCCCGTCATCGACGAGCTGGGGGAGCGCTTCGCCGCCGCGGGGCACGAGCTGGCCCTGGTGGGCGGCTCGGTCCGCGACGCCTTGCTCGGCCGGCTCGGGCAGGACCTCGACTTCACCACGGACGCCCGCCCCGAGCGGGTCGTGCAGGTCGTGCGCGGGTGGCCCGACCAGCAGTGGGAGGTCGGCATCGCGTTCGGCACCATCGGCCTGCGCAAGGGCCGCTATCTGATCGAGATCACGACCTATCGCGACGAGGTCTATCACAGCGCGTCGCGCAAGCCGGAGGTGACCTACGGCGAGACGCTGGCCGAGGACCTCGTCCGGCGCGACTTCACCGTCAACGCGCTGGCCGTGTCGCTGCCCGATCGGCATTTCGTCGACCCGCACGGCGGGCTGCTCGACCTCGCGCAACGCGTGTTGCGCACACCCCGCCGGCCCGAGGACTCGTTTCGCGACGACCCGCTGCGGATGATGCGCGCTGCCCGCTTCGCTGCGCAGCTGGGCTTCGCGGTCGACCCGCCGGTCGTGTCGGCCATGACCGCCATGGCCGGGCGGATCGCCATCGTCTCGGCCGAGCGGGTGCGCGACGAGCTGGTCAAGCTGGTGTCGTCGCGCTCGCCGCGGCCGGGCCTGACCCTGCTCGTGGACACCGGGCTGGCCGACCAGGTGCTGCCCGAGCTGCCGCGCCTGGCGCTGGAGATCGACGAGCACCACCGGCACAAGGATGTCTACGAGCACACCCTCACCGTGCTGGAGCAGGCGATCGACCTCGAGGAGCCAGGGGCTGCGCCGGACGTGGTGCTGCGACTCGCGGCGCTCATGCACGACGTTGGCAAGCCCAAGACCCGCCGGTTCGAGCCGGCCGGCGGGGTGTCCTTCCACCACCACGAGGTGGTCGGCGCCAAGCTCACCGCTGCCCGGCTGAGGGCGCTGCGCTTCCCCAAGAGCGACGTCGAGGACGTCTCCCGGCTGGTGGAGCTGCACCTGCGCTTCCACGGCTACGGCTCGGGGGCGTGGACCGACGCGGCCGTGCGTCGATATGTCGCCGATGCCGGGCCGCTGCTCGACCGGCTGCACAAGCTGACCCGCTCGGACTCGACCACGCGCAACCGGCGCAAGGCCGAGACGCTGCGCCGCGCCTACGACGAGCTGGAGGCTCGGATCGCCTGGCTGCGCGAGCAGGAGGACCTCGACGCGATCCGGCCCGACCTCGACGGGAACGACATCATGGTCCTGCTCGGGGTCCCCCCCGGCCCGGTCGTCGGCCGGGCCTGGAAGCACCTCAAGGAGTTGCGTCTGGATCGCGGGCCGCTGGACCGCCGTGAGGCGGAGGAGCACCTGCTGAGGTGGTGGGCCGAGCAGCCGGAGAACGCCGGCTGACCCGGCTGACCCGGCTGACCCGGCTGACCCGGCTGACCCGGCCGTAGACGACGGCGGTCAGCGCGTAGCCGGTCGCGATCACCGCGTAGACCGCCGGGGAGTTGCCGTCCGGGGGCAGCGCGGCGGCGCCGAAAACCGCGGCCGAGACGAACGCGAGGTTGAACAGCACGTCGTAGAAGGAGAAGACCCGCCCGCGGTAGGCGTCGTCGACCGACTCCTGCACGATCGTGTCGACGCAGATCTTCGAACCCTGCGCCGCGACCCCGACGACGAAGGCGCCGGCGAGCAGCGCCGGCTCGGTGAGCAGCACGACGTAGCAGGCCTCGGTCACGGCGGCGAGGCCGAAGCACAGGGTGATCCAGGTCGCCTTGCGCACGCGATGGACCACCCCGGGGGTGATCAGGGCGGCGAGCAGGAAGCCGGCTCCGGAGGCGGCGAAGGCGGTGGCGAGACCCCCCAGGCCGGCCTCGACGTCGTCGGGGTCGTTGAAATGGCTGCGGAACAGCAGGATCGCGGAGATGGTCGAGATGCCGTAGAAGAATCGGTGGGCCGTGATCGCGGCCAGGGCGTGGCCGGCAGCGCGGCGGTCCCACACATGGCGCGCGCCGTCGGTGAGGCCGCGGGCGACGTGGCGAACGGCCTCCCGGGTCGCCATCGGCTCGTCGGCGAAGTCCGGGCCGAGCAGGTCCCGGTCCATCCTGGCGGCCAGGCCGGCGGCCGCGAGGTAGCCGAACGCGGCGACAACGATCACCTGGGCGTCGGCGGTCGACCCCTCGCCGATCAGGCGCTTGAGCCCGAAACCGACGCCGCCGCCGAGGATCGCCACGATGGTCCCCGACGTTGTGGAGACGGAGTTTGCCATGACCAGTTGGGCGCGGGACACCACGTGGGGAAGCGCGGCCGACAGGCCGGAGAGGAAGAACCTGTTGACGCTCAGACAGGCCAGCACGGCGGCGTACAGCACCGGGCCGTCGATCCGCAGCTGCACCAGGGTTGCGACGCCGAGGACCATCACCGCGCGCAGCAGGTTGGCGTTGACCAGGATCTGCCGGCGCCGCCACCGGTCCAGCAGCACCCCGGCGAACGGTCCGACCAGCGAGTAGGGCAGCAGCAGGGTGGCGAACGCGGCGGCCACGCTGCCGGCGGAGGTCTGCTTCTCCGGGGAGAAGAAGAACAGGCTGGCCAGGGCCGCCTGGAACGCGCCGTCGGCAGCCTGGGAGCTCAGCCGGGTGACGTAGAGCCGACGGAAGTCGCGGCGGCGGACGATGGCACGCAGGTCACCGGTGAACGACACTACGTCAGGGTACTAGCCGACCCCCTGCCACGATCATGCAAAACTGGTCGGGCCAGCCTGACCAGTGTTGCCTGAACGTGGCGAGCGCGGGGTCTAGCGGGCGACCTCGCCGCGGATGAACTGCTCGACCTTCTCGGCGGCGATGTCATCGCGGAACTGCTCGGGCGGGGACTTCATGAAGTACGACGA
>JBBRHF010000133.1:0-12591 GCA_038223055.1 Actinomycetes bacterium
CCGGGCGGGCACTGTCGGGGGTCGGGTTGACACTCGGGCTGACACACCCCTCAAGCCCCGGGGATGGCTCCCGGTGCTCAGCAGGGGACAACGTCGATGGCGAAGCGCGAGCGCGCCCAGGGCAGGAGGTGGCGGCGATGCCGCGGTCAACGAGGTGGGTCAAGATCCGGGCGCACGCACCCGCCGTGGTGGTCAGCACCGTGTTGACCTGCATGGTCGGCGTCCTGCTGCCGCCGGTGGCCGGTGGCGTGTTGTTCTACGGCGGGCTGGCCGTGGAGGTGTTGCTGCTCGCCGGGAAAGGGAAGCAGTGGGTGGCCCGGATCGAGGCCGGGTCCCGGCCGCTGACCGCGGCCGAGCGGGCCGCGCTCGCCCCGACGCTGAACCTGCTGTGCCAGCGCGGGCTGGGCCCGCCGCTGACCGTGCTGCGGGTCCAGCCCCACGTCCGGGCCGTCTGCGCGTGGGGCCTGGGCCGGCGCACCGGTGCTCATCTCCGCCGGGCTGATCGCCGCGGCCCGCAACCGGGCGCTACCCGCCGAGGAGGTCGCCGCGGTCATCGCCCACGCCGCCGGCCCGGTCCTGGCCGGCGCCACCCGCCGCGACCCGGCCCTGCTGTTCTGGACCCTGCCCTGGCGGGCACTACGCGCCAGCGTTCACGCGGCGGTCCGCGCCGCCGGCTGCGCCCCCATGGTCGCCCTGGCGTGGCGCACCCGGATCATCTACGCGCCCCTCACGATCGTGGTGAACACCCAAGACGGCTACCCGATCATCGGGATCGGCTCCGCCGCGGTCATCGTCGCGAGTTACCTCATCCCCCGCTGGGAACGCGCCTGGCCCCAGCACCTGACCAAGCTCGGGGACCACCACGTGCGCCGGGTCGGCCTCGCGCCCGCCCTGGCCCAGGTCATTGCTCGCCGGTCCAACACCGCGGCCACGTTCGAGCGGATCCACCAGCTCAGCGAGCCAACAACTGCGCCGGACATGCCGGCCACCCTCACCGCGCTGCACCTCGTCCACCGCTGAACCTGTGGTGGCACTCGATTCGCGGAGCTCGGCGCGGTCCCACATCCGCGCGGCGTCACCGACGTCCCGGCCGCTCGGATCGGTAGCCGCGATCACCGACCCGACGATGTGCTCCGCGATGGCCCACTCGGTATCGTGCAGGCTGGGCGAGGGTGGCCGATGCTGATGCCAGGAAGCGACATAGGACGGGGATATCGCGGACCCGCCGGCGTCGATCTCTCGGTCGAGCATCGCTCACCGGGAAAACCTCCCAGCCACGGACGCCCCAAACCACCGGTTGACAACAAAGGCGAGCCGGAAGGATGCGCCTGCCATGGTGCCGGAGACAGAGACGAGCGGGCACTGGGGGTGAGGTCGCGCGGCGGCCAAGCTCCGGTCTGCCTTGGCGGCGGCCCTGACTTGTCGTTGCCCATCGACGCACGGCCAGCAAACGATCGTTACCGTCATAGCCGACAACAAGGTCTTTACAAGGACCGGCGAGGAACTCGTTGTCAGCCCCTCCACGCGTCTGTTGACCTAAAGTTGCTCGAGCAGGCAGCTAGAGGGCTTGAGGGTGAGAGGTTGTCTTTATGGGTCAAGTTCTACGCGATGAGCCTGTGTTTCCTGGCGAGATTGTCGATGGCGGTGTCGAGGCGGTTGAACTCGCGCCGTAGTGGGGTGTCGGGGTCGTGGGTGGCCAGGATGTCGGTCAGGCCGGGTCTGAGGAGGCGGTTGTGGACCCGGGTGAGGTACACCGCGAGACGGAAACCGCGGTCGGTGACGGTGTAGCGGTGGGTTTCGGGGATGCGTTCGATGAGTCCATGCAGGCGCAGCCGGCGCAGGTCGTAGCTCATTCTGCCTTGGGTCATGAGGCTGGGGTCGAGGCCCAGCAAGGGCGCGAGGAGCGCCCGTAGATCGGCGTTGCGGAACCCGTGGGGCAGCAGATGGAACACGACGAGCGCGGAGAGCAGGGCCTGGGTGCGGGCCGAGTCAAACGGCAGGGCGGACGCGCGTTGGCTGTTGACCACGATCGGGCTCAGCGACCGCCCGGAAGGCGTCCTGGCCGATGGTGGGGTCGCTGGTGAGACGTTCGACGTCGAGCAGACGTCGGTTGGCGGCGAAGTCGACCTGCGCCAGGGCGGGCAGGTTACACAGCCGCTTACCGATGGTGAAGTCGCGGCTGTCGTTGATGGTCGTCTCGGTGCGCAGCGCGCGCCCTTCCTTGTGGTACTGCTTGATCTTGTTGTGCTTGTAGTCCACGTGCAGGCTGGGGGTGACCCCCTCGGTCAGGACCCGGGTGCGGAACCGGCCCGGGGTCGGGTGCTTCCCGCGTCGGCGGATCCGCCGGTCGAAGACCAGCCCGACCTTGTCCGGGCGGCCCACGTCGGGGTTCTCCCGCAGGATCTCCTCGAACAGCACCCGGCCCGAGACCGGGCGGTCGAGCATCTGGGTGAGGGAGAACTCGACCTGCAACATGGAGATGTCGTAGCGGTAGCCGGCGGTCCGGTCCGCGCGGGTGAACGGGTGCGGCAGGATCGCCAGCCACTTGCGTAGCAGCGCGTCGATCTTCCCCGGGCTCAGCCGGCGGCAGATCTTCTGCAGCCGCAGGGTCCTGGCAGGACGCGAACCCGTTGTCCAGCGCGGTGAACCCGATCCCGGCTTTGGCTGCCTGGCGCTTGGCGCTTGGCACTTGGCCCACTCGTTCCCGTTCAGGCACAGCTTGGCGGTGTAGGGGAAGTAGGAGGAGAACTTGAGGAAGAACGGCCCGAAGTCCGCGTCCAGGCAGTAGAAGTAGAACTGGTTGATCACCCCGGTCGAGGACACGATCCACGGGTAGGTCGCCCCAGTGAGCGGGTTGCGGCGCTTCTCGGTGCGGAACACCCGGTTCTTCTCCTGCGCCCGCCCGACGAACAGCACCCCCTCGGTGCCCCCGGCCGCCTCGAACTTGGCAAGGTAGTCATGCGCCAGGTCGTCCTTGCGCTGACCCTTCACGAAGTCGACCATCGCCACGTCGCTGTCACGGCAGAACCGGTGGATCGAGGCGACGAACTCCTTGCTGATCGGGTCCATCAACGCCGAGGACGCGAACGGCGCCCCCCGGTGCCCGCGGAAGAACCACACCACCCCGTTCACGTGCTGCAGCCGCGGCTGGTAGACGTTGAGGAACATCCGGTCGATGCACTCCACCTCAACCTCCAGCGTCACGTGCTCATCCAGGACATCGGTGACGCTGCGGGCTACCGTCATCTCAAGCTCCGGTCGTGGGCTGGGCCTACGAGCCACCCAACCGCCTCGAGCGGTCAAATGACGGAGATCATGTCTCTCCGTGTGACCCGCGACCGGAGCCTACAAGCCGCCACACCCGCACACACCGCTCGTCGGGCTGGGGCGAAGCCCCGTTAGGCGTCGATCAGGCCAAACGCCGGCGGCGCCTAGTGCGGGCGTGGCGGAGCACCGATCATCAGCTGGTGCTGGCCGGCGCTCCATGAGGGCCCGGGCGCTGATGGATCTAGCAACTTGCAGGGCTTTGTAACCCGGTCGTCCAGCCCAGCGGCCCGCCTGGTATCAGGCCGCAGGCCGACGTCTCGTACCCGTATCGGATCCTCATCTCAGTCTCAGGAGGCAGGCAGTGGCCCTCGCAATCGGCGTTGGAGGCACCGCGATGGCGTCAGCCTCGAAGACGGGCTCCGCGATCAGGACGCGCAGCAAGACCGTGGTGTCCATCGCGGTCGGCTACGGCGTGGCCGCCGTGACCTACGGAGGTGCCCTGCTCGTGCATGGACAAGCGCCCAGCACGTACCGCATCGACAGTCAGTGGAGCGCCTTCGCCGGGCTCTTCGTGCTCGCCTTGGCGATCGAACGCGTCCTGGAGCCCTTCACCAAGTACTTGGGAATCGACACGGAGCAAACGGAGCAGGACCGCAACGACGCGCTGGCGGAAGGCGCGGCCCAGAAGGCGGCCAACATGCAGGCCGACGTGAAGCGAGGTCGTGAACTCACCGCCATCGTGGGATGGGGAGTCGCCAGCGCCCTCGGATTCGTGTTGAGTAGCGCCCTGAACATCACCCTGATGCAGTCGATCCGCGCGCAGAACTCCGGTCAGCCCCCGTTCTGGGCGGATCTGCTCATCACCGGGCTCGTCGTCGGCGCCGGGACCAAGCCGCTACACGACCTGGTGACGAACCTGCAAAAGAGCAAGGACGACAAGAAGGACCCGGCGGCCGTCGGCGGAACCAAGTAGGCGGAACACACCGACCGACGCAAGACGCAAGCATTTGGTTCGGGACCCGAGCATTGACAGTTCGGGTCTTCGCGTGCATGTTCACGGAAGGCAAAGGGAGTTGTTGTCGTCGTGCTTGGAGGGGGTTGGTGAGTGACATGACGCGCGACGATGACGCGTTGGTCCCGCAGGACACGCCTGAGGAGGTCAAGGCGCAGGCGCTCAAGGCTGCTCGGGTGCCTGTCTTCGACCCGACTCTGGGCAAGAAGAGTCCCTCGTCGGGGACGGGCGACCCACCACATCGACTGGTGGTGATCGGGGACTCGCTGTCCCATGGGTTCCAAAGCGGAGCCGTGTTCAACACGGACCTCTCCTACGCGGCAATCATCGCTTACGAGCTTGGGTGGCTCGGACAGTTCCGGTATCCGCGCTATCCCGGGCGGGGCGGTCTTCCGTTGAATATCGAGTTGCTACTCAGAGACCTCGAGAGCCGGTTCGGCTCAAGTGTGAGTTTCTGGGAGCTTCCGATGGCCCTGTTTCGTGCCCGCGAGTTCATGGACGGTGTCGAGGATTACTGGGAGCGTGGGGCCGGTAGAGACGCGCCAAGCATCTCCTCGTACAACCATGCGCTCGCCGTCTACGGCTGGGACCTGCGCGACGCGTTGAGCAGGACAGCGGCCAGCTGCGAAGCGGCGATCAAGAAGCCCAAGGACGACCTCGTGATGCAGGTGGTCGAGAACAACAGCGAGCGGGCGGCCCTGCGCGTCTACCCCCACTGGGATGCCGCGACCAAGAAGATGACTCTGTTCCGGGCGGCAGCAGAACTCGGCAAGGACTTGGGGCCCGCGACCGATTGCGGCATCGAGACCCTCGTAGTGTTCCTGGGCGCCAACAATGCGCTTCAGACCGTGACCGATCTGAGGGTCGATTGGACCACCGATGCGGACTACGCCAATTTGAGCAAGAAGGGCGCGTTCACCGTCTGGACCCCGAAGCACTTCAAGGCTGAGTTCGACCAGGTCGTCGCCGCGGTCCGCGCCATCAATGCCCGCCACGTCATCTGGTGCACTGTCCCGCACGTCACGATCGCCCCGATCGCCCGAGGTATCGGGGACAAGGTCGAGCCCGGCTCGCGCTACTTCCCCTACTACGCGCGGCCCTGGGTGAAGGACACAGACTTCAGTGCGAGCCAGGACAGGCACATCACCGGGCGCCAGGCGCGGGCGGTCGACTGCGCCGTCGACATGTACAACGAAGCAATCCAGCAAGCCGTCGAACAGGCCCGCAGTGCAAACGGAAACCGTCGCGACTGGTACCTGCTGGACGTCGCTGGGCTGCTGGACCGGTTGGCCGCCCGCAGATACATCAACGATCCCAACGCCCGACCCGAGTGGTGGACGCCCTACCCCTTGCCGGCCGCGGTCAAGTCTCTCGACCCGGTCCCGGACTCGCGGTTCCTGACCGGAGACGGCAACGGCGGCAGGGCCACCGGCGGGCTGTTCTCCCTCGACGGGGTGCATCCGACGACCGTCGGGTACGGCCTCATCGCCCAAGAGATGATCAACATCATGCGTCTGGCGGGAGTCGAGTTTCGGCACGAGAACGGTCAGCCGCGGGCCGATCCGGTGACCGTGGACTTCGGACGACTGATCTCGCGAGACACCCTGATCCGCCAGCCACCACAAAACCTCAAACCTGGCCTCGATGTGATCGGGTGGGCCGACGAGACGCTCGACTGGGTACGCCGCACATTGACGTTCAACACATGACCACGCGCCCCCCCAGCAAGCGAAGCCAGGGCAGCGCATGTCCCGCGAAGGATTGACCAACCCGGCGCGGCCGTCCTCGAGCAACCCACCCCGCCGAGCCGTCGCTCTACAACATGGAGGCAGCGTCCACAGAGAGGGAGTTACATACACCGAAAGCACTCAACTGGCCGGCATGCTAGCGCCGCCGTCGGGGGCCCGTACATCCGCGCAAGACCGGGCCGATTCGCGGCCGCATAGCTCGAGGCGGAGGTGTTCTGCGATTTCAGCGGTGACGTCCGCGGCCGCCTCCGCAGCCTAGCTAGGGCACCCGCGCCCGAGAACGATCGGCCTCGCCACGGCCGAGTTCCGCATCCGGCGCGTCGGGCCGCCGGGCACCGCCTGCAGAATCTGCCCGTGGTTTGCCCGTGGAGACTGAGTAACAGCCAGATTCCACTGGACGGACCGAGACACGTCGGGAGCCTTGTCGACACGAGGTCTCCGCAGGTCACGTGCCGTTTCCGCTGCTCAGTCGCTTCCCGCCCCGACGATCACGACCGCCGATGGTCCTCATTTGGGAACCGCTTGGCCTGCCACGCGTCAAGGCGCCTGGTCCGCGCCGGGCGATGCCCGGAACGCGAGGCCGCGACCACGGCTGAACACCCTGCGATGCCCGCGAGTGGAACGCGTATCCCTCGCTCCCTCGCAAGCTCAGGTATGTCGCCGTCAGATCAACGGCGTCAGTCGGCCTACGTACGCCGGGAGCCGCAACCGTAGTCGTAGGAACGATCGCTCAGGTGACTCCTGACGCGGGCCACAACGCCGCTCCCATCTTCCGCGCGGCGTTGGCGCTCATCTCGTCGACCACGTGCGTGTAACGTTGAGAGGTTGCCATCTCGGTCCATCCCATGATCGCCATGACGGTCCGCAGGTCCACACCTTGGACGAGGAGCAGGGTCGCAGCCGTGTGCCGGGCGTCATGCAGGCGCACTTGGCGGACGCCGGCAACTTTCAGAAGCGACTTCCAGTCACGGTGGTCTTTCCTTGGGTCGACGGGTCGGCCATGTGGATCGGGAAACACCAGGTCGAGCGACTGCATGTGCACTCGACCCTTCTGCAGGCTCTCCTCGCTCTGAACGCGGCGGTGTGTGCGCAGCTCGGCGAGCAGGGGAGGTGGCAGAACGATGGTGCGTCGTGAGGCTTTGGTCTTGGTCTCGACAAGCAGGACTCCACCGCCCGTGCGTTGAGGGCAGTATCCGCCGCGTTTGCGCTCGCAGCTGGGCGCCGATTCGCCGCCGCCGCAGCCGTGTTTCCACGTCTGCCGCTGCACCGATCGACGGACCTGCAGTGTCTGGGCCGCCAGGTCAACGTCGCCCCACTGCAGCCCTAGTGCTTCACCCTGGCGCAGGCCGAGGGCGAGAGCGACCGACCACCTCGCGCTGTTTCGCCGTCCTGCGGCGGCGCTGAGAATCGCGCGGCACTCCTCCTGGGTCAGCGGCCGCACCTCGACCTCGGGAACGCGGGGCGGACGCGCGAGCAGCGCCGGGTTGCTGCCGATGCGTTGCCGGCGCAGCGCCTCGTTCAGAGCAGAGCGCAGCACACGATGCACAGCATGGACCACGTGCGCAGATCGGCCGGCGTCAAGAAGGTTCCGATAGTGGGCCTCCAGCGTTTCCGGTCGCAGTTCGCTCAGCTTGATCGAGCCGAGCGCGGGGATGACATGCAGCCGCATCTGGCTGCCGTAGGTCGAGAGCGTCTTCCACCTCACCGACATGGGCAGCACCGCCTCCAGCCAGTGGGTGAGCCACAGTCCCAGGGTCGGGTCGCCCTCGGTCCGCGTGTACTGCCCGGTGTCTCGGGACCGCTCGAGCTGGCGTACGGCACGATCGAGCTCGCCCTTGGTCAGGCGGCTGACGTGCTTGCGGTCAGTGGACCCGTCCAGCCGGGTGCCCATCACCACGCGTGCGTGCCAACGCCCGTCGCTGCCGCGGCACTTCGTCGTCGTGGTTTCCGCCGGAGGGAGGCGGCGCCTACCCGCCATCGTCGCCCACTCGCAGCGACCGCACGTACCTGTCCAGTTCGCTTCGCTCGACCCGGACGGCGCGCCCGATGTGCACGACGCGCAGGCGCTGCTTGGCGACCTGCCGCTCGATGCTGCGCCGGGTACATCGCAGGTGCGCGGCTACCTCGGCGAGCGTGAGCAGCAGGGTGGGCTGGCCGTCGATCAGCGCTGTGGTCTCCATACCCGCCATAAGCCTCGCAGGACCGCCCTGGTGGTCACCTGCGCAGAAGATTATTTCCTGGCCCGAACGGAAGCCCCACTCTGCGACCCGCGGGCCGGGCCAGCGGCGAGAAGACGGCCAGCTGCCGTCCTCGGTCGAGAGTCGGTGCGCGGACCGCCAGCGCAGCATCCGCGACCTGAGGCGCGGTGGGCGTTGAGGCGACTGGAGCACACCGGAAGTGTCGCTGAGTCGCCTGGGGGACCGCGCAAGCCATTGTTGGGCCCATTGTTGGGCCCACGGCGAGTTCAAGGGCGGCGCACGTGGCGGGACGGATCGGCGTTTCCGCAGGTCAGGAGGCTAATTCGTGTGCGCGCCCGAAGGGATTCGAACCCCCAACCTTCTGATCCGTAGTCAGATGCTCTATCCGTTGAGCTACGGGCGCAGCGACCCGGAGGGCCTGGGCAAGCGTACTAGACAAGGAGGGCGGCTCCCAATCAACCGGCGACGAGCGCCGCCAGTCGCTTCGTCCGAGGAGAGCGCCGGCTCCCGCGAACATCGGGTCTCACCGCGCCGGCGACTCGCCGCCCGAACTGACGAACCGCCCGAACCGCCCGAACCGGTCGATGGATAGCCGGCCACCAGCCTGACCGGTGCGGGAGTATGAAGCCCAATGAACCCTCATGGCAAGCGTTTCGGCCGACCGTCTCAGATCCCCCTGGTCCCCTGGCGTGGCCGTCAGGGGTTACCGTGAGGTCTCCCTTCGGGGGATCCTCGGCGACGACGCGAAAGGGACACGACCCCTATGACGGCACCCGCGACTGACGCCCCGACCACCCACCGGAGACTTCTCGCCTGGGTGGACGAGGTGGCCCGGTTGACCCAACCGGATCGGGTCGTGTGGTGTGACGGGTCCGTCGAAGAGTGGGAGCGGCTGACCAGCGAGTTGGTGGACGCGGGCACGTTCGTCCGGCTGGCCGAAGACAAGAAGCCGAACTCGTTCTGGTGCGCCTCCCACCCCAGTGACGTCGCGCGGGTGGAAAATCGCACATTCATCTGCTCCCGCGACGAGGCCGACGCCGGGCCGACGAACAACTGGATGGACCCCCAGCAGATGAAGGGGATCATGACCGATCTCTACCGCGGCTCGATGCGAGGGCGCACGATGTTCGTGATCCCCTTCTGCATGGGGCCCCTCGACGCCCAGGCGCCGAAGTTCGGCGTGGAGATCACCGACTCGGCCTACGTCGCATGCTCGATGCACATCATGGCGCGGATGGGCGCCGCGATCCTCGAGGCGATGGGCTGCGGCGACGACGAGGTCGATTTCGTCCCCTGCCTGCACTCGGTGGGTATGCCGCTCGAACCCGGGCAGGCCGACGTGCCGTGGCCCTGCAACGATACGAAGTACATCTCGCAGTTTCCCGACGAGCGGATGATCTGGAGCTTCGGCTCCGGCTATGGCGGCAACGCCTTGCTGGGCAAGAAGTGCTACTCGCTGCGCATCGCTTCGGTGATGGCCCGCGACGAGGGCTGGATGGCCGAGCACATGCTGATCATCAAGCTGACCTCCCCGGACCAGGCCGCACACTACGTCGCAGCGGCGTTCCCGAGCGCCTGCGGCAAGACCAACCTCGCGATGATCTCGCCGACCATCGAGGGCTGGAGCGCCGAAGTCCTGGGCGACGACATCGCCTGGATGCGCTTCGGCGAGGACGGTCGCCTCTACGCGCTCAACCCGGAGTACGGCCTGTTCGGCGTCGCGCCCGGCACCGGCTGGGACACCAACCCCAACGCCATGCGCACGATCGCCAAGGGCAATTCCCTGTTCACGAACGTTGCGCTCACCGACGACGGCGACGTCTGGTGGGAGGGCATGACCGACGAGCCTCCCGCCCACCTGATCGACTGGACCGGCCAGGACTGGACACCGGACTCCACCGGGCCTGCTGCGCACCCCAACAGCCGGTTCTGTACGCCGATCAAGCAGTGCCCGATCATCGCCCCCGAGTACGACGACCCGCGCGGGGTGCCGATCTCGGCGATCCTGTTCGGCGGTCGCCGCAAGACGACGGTCCCGCTGGTCACCGAGGCGCGCGACTGGGTGCACGGCGTGTTCCTGGGCGCGACATTGTCCTCCGAGACGACCGCGGCAGCCACCGGCGAGGTGGGCGTGGTCCGGCGAGACCCGATGGCCATGCTGCCGTTCATCGGCTACAACGCCGGTGACTACCTGGACCACTGGATTTCCGTCGGCAAGGGCGGTGATGCGGCCAAGCTGCCGAGGATCTTCTACGTCAACTGGTTCCGCCGCGACGAGGACGGGTCCTTCCTGTGGCCCGGATACGGCGAGAACAGCCGCGTCCTCAAGTGGGTCATCGAAAGGCTCGAGGGCCGCGCAGCGGCCCTGGAAACGGCGATCGGGCACGTGCCCACGCCGGAGTCGCTGGATGTGTCCGGACTGGACGTCACCCCGGAGCAGGTGGCGAAGGCACTTGCGGTGATCCCGGCCGAGTGGCACGCGGAACTGCCCCTGATCCGGGAGTGGTTGGACAAGATCGGCTCGGACCGCGTGCCGGCCATGCTCTGGACCGAGCTCGACGACCTGCGCGCCCGGCTCGGGGACGCCTGACGCGTCCCGCCGTCCACGCCTGGCCCGTCCACGCCTGGCCCGTCCACGCCTGACGCGTCCCGCCCGGCCCGTCAAAACCGGGCCGCGGCCGGCCTACTTCGTCTCCTGCCCGACCTCCTGGCGATCCTTCGCCTTCGTCTCCTGCCGCGGCGGCAGCTGGATCGTGTCTTCGGCCTCCGCCATCCCGGCCTGCAACTCGCGCCCGCGCTCCATCTCCGCGTTGAACTCGGCGCCGAACAGCACGGCGAGGTTGGTGATCCACAGCCAGACGAGGAAGCTGACCACGGCGCCCAGGGAGCCGTACGTCTTGTTGTAGGAGCCGAAGTTGGCGACGTACAGCGCGAAGGCTGCGGAGGCGACGACCCAGACCACCAGCGCGATGAACCCACCGAGGGTGAACCAGGTGAACTTGGGCTGCTTCACGTTGGGCGTCGCGTAGTAGAGCAGCGAGAAGATGAGGCTCACGATCACGGCGAGCACCGGCCACTTGAGGATGCCCCACAGGGTCACCGCGAGGTCGCCGGCTCCGACGGCCCCGCCGACCGCCTTGGCGAGCGGGCCGGACACCACCAGGGAGATCGCGACGAGCGCGACGAGGATGACGCAGACCAGGGTCACCAGCAACTGCACCGGGCGAAGCTTGTAGAACGGCCGGCCCTCCTCCACCTCGTAGATGGCGTTGGAGGCGCGCGAGAAGGCGCCGACGTAGCCCGACGCCGACCAGAGGGCGCCAAGTAGTCCGACCAGGAGGAGCAGCCCCGCCGTGTTCTGGGCCGCCACGACCTGCTGGATCGGCTTGGCGAACGTCTGCACGGCAGTCGATGGCCCCAGCGTGTTCACGATGTCGAGCAACGCCTTGGTCGTCTTCTTCGGGTCGCCGAACAGCCCGATCAGTGAGGTGAGGGCGATGATCGCGGGGAACATAGCCAGGACGCCGTAGTAGGTCAGCGCGGCAGCCCAGTCGGTGCAGTTGTCGTCCTTGAACTCTGTCGCCGTGCGCTTGAGGACCCCGAGCCAGGACCGCTTGTGCAGGTCGGTCGGGGTGTCGGGCTTGCGCTCGTCGTTCGGGTCCGGAAAGCGGGACTGCTCGGGCATGGCTCCTCCTCGGATGGGCGGTCGGTCGGTGGTCCCGCAGGAGTCGTCTTTCCATCGATCCGGCCTTCCGAAACAAGATCGCTGCGCTTGCTTCTGGGCGGTTTCGACTGAACCAGCGCGGGCACATGGTCGGGGCACCGGCACTCCATGGCCGCACCGGTCTGCAGAAAACGGGCAGTTTGAACGCGCCCGGAAGCGGCAAGACAGCACAGCCGCCGAACAGCGACGAACTACCAGGAGGGACCTCATGACCAGCCCCACAGGCGGCTACCAGCCGCCGAGCACGGCCGAAACACCAAGCGTGACCGGCTCGGTAAGCGCGCCGGAGCTTGCCGTGCAGACCGGGTACGCCAGCGACTCCGGCTACCCGGCGGACACCCGCCACACCACGGACACCCGCCACACCACGGACACTGCCTACACCGCAGCCGCCGCCGCAACCGCTGACCTGGCCGGCAACGGCTCGCCCGCATCCGGTGCCGTGCTTACCCAGGACCAGAGCACCGACAACTCCACCAAGGACAAGGCGAAGGCCGAGGCAGCAAACGTCGGCCAGTCGGCCAAGGACGCGGGCGGCCAGGTCGCGTCCACCGCGACCGATCAGGCCAAGAACGTGGCCGGTGAGACCAAGCGCCAGGCGCAGGACCTGATCGCCCAGGCGCATGGCCAGGTCAAGGACCA
>JBBRHF010000134.1:0-12553 GCA_038223055.1 Actinomycetes bacterium
GCGACGGCGGAACCTGCGGATCGGACACGGCAAGATCCAAACACGGTCACGCACCCAACGATCACCACGACACGCCAAGCGCCCCACCCGCATCAACTCAGGACACCGGGCACACCCAAAACTCGGGACCTATCCAGTCACACCGAAGGGTCGTTCCCGGTCCATGGTGACCAGCCACAGCGACAGCTTGGCCATCTCGACCGCAAGGGGGTTGATGTCGACTCCGTAGAGGCAGTGCTCGGCCACGAGCCGCCGGGCTTCTAGGGCCACCTGCTCGACCTCGGCGTCTGCGGACAGCCGCGCCTGGGTGCGGTGCCGTGCCGCGAGCAGGGCCTCCGGGCGGCCCTCCGCCTCCCACGCCTCGACCAGCCGGTCGGCGAGGTATCGGCAGGCCGCGACCAGGAACGCTCCGGAACCCATGGCGATGTCGGCGACCCGCACGTCCATCAGTTCGGTAGAGGGCCGGATCCGCCAAGCGGACCGTTCGCGGGTCTCGAGCGGGCCCGGGCGGTAGACCAGTGGCTCCAGGGCATTGTCCGCGACGTCCTCGGCCAGGGCCCGTGGGGTGTAGTGCGTGCCGGTGCTCGCCCGGCGGGTGCTCGGCGCGACGAAGCGGCGGCCAGGCAGCGTGACCGACGGCCGGCCCAACTCGTCCCAGCGCAGCACCGGGGCCAACGGCAGAATCCGTTCCGCGACATCCTGGTCGCGCACCGCCCGCCGGAGCGCCGCCGGCTCATGGTCGGCAAGGACGCGGATCAGCCTCTGCTCCAAAGCACTTTCCGTTTGACCTGTCCGGGCCTTCAGCTTCGTTGCCAGCCGTGGCGGGACTTCGGTCAGCCACCGGTTGGCCTCGCTGAGCGGCAGTTCACTGGGTTCCTTGCCCTTGGGCCAGTCCCGCGGGCGGTGCAAGCCGAGGACGTGCTCCGCGGCGGTCCTGACCTCGAGCTCGAGCAGCCCTTCGTAGACGTAGCCGATCTGTTCCACGTCGAGCGCCCGGAACGTTAACCGTCGGCGCTCGCCGCCGACTTCGACGTACTGCACCGCCTGCAGCAGCCGCAGCACGGTGCGGTCGTCGACTGCGGGCGGCCGGGCGGCGGGTGCATCGACGCTGCCGCGGCCCTCCAGCCACGGGTAGCGGTCTGGGTCGAACAGCCCTCCGCCGTACGCCGGCAGCCGCAGGTCCTCATGCGCCACGCCGGCGTGCAGCGCCCGGCTGACCGCGAGCAGCCGGTGCCAGGCACCAGTGCGGTGTTCCAGAGTCTGCGCACCCGACAGCGCCTGGGCTTCCTCCAGTTGCTCGACCAGCCGACCGACGCTGTAGGCCGCAACGTAGACCTCGTCGTCGCTGGGCAGCAGCCGCCGCTCCTCGGCGAAGAGCAGGAACACGATCCGCATCAGGACCGTGACGACGCCGTCGTACAGGTCATCGTCGGACACCCCGGCCAGCACAGCGCTTTCGGCGTCGAGGCGGTCGAGGGTCTCGACGAGCAACTCGACTGCCTCCCTGACCTGGTGCCCGAGGGTTTCGGTGACCTCCTCCTGCGCACCCAGGCTCTCCGCCAGCAGTGCCGGAAGCGTGTCCGACGCGGCGACGGACAGGAACCGGTTGCGCTCCAGCAGCGCGACGAAGGCGCGGAAGGATTCCGGCTCCTCCCCCCACAGGCTGGCGTCCCACACCGCCACCCCGGAGGTGCCTCCCTCGGGCGCCCACACCAGCGCCCACCAGCGCCCGTCCGTCACCAGCCCGATCGGCACATGACGCGCCCGCAGCAGCACCGCGAGCCGTTCCACCGGGCTCGTCGACCAGCCCTGCGTCACGGTCCGGGCCAGCGGGTGAGCACCCCAATCGGTGACCATGCCGAGCAAGCGCCAGGGCTGCTCGACGTCAGTCGTGTGCGCGTTCTCTTCGGGTGCTTCGTTGTCGTCGTCAGCTTCCGCGATGGATTCCTCGGGCTCATGGGATCCGCCCGATTCGGCGTAGAAGCCGATGTCCGGGCGCAGCACCAGGCCGTGCTCGGGCACGGGCTCCGCCAGTGCCGCCGGGAGGTCCGCGTCGAGCTGTAGGTGCTCAGCCCAGTCCAGCGCCTCGCAGAGCACCGCGCGGATCGCCTGGTGCCGGGTTGCCCCGCGGGTGGCCAGCGCGTCGGCCACCGCGGCCCGGACGGCGCTTCGGGGTTCTCGGGCTACCTCCGGCAGTCCGTTCGGGAAGGCCCGGTCGGCGACCGGCAAGGTCAGGAACGGTCCGGACAGTTGGACGAGCTCGAGCCAGCCGTGCCGGCGGCGGGCCGCTTCCCCGGCGCTGTAGCGGCGACGTCGACGGACCGGGCTCACGGCCGGGCCTCAGCCGGCGGCACCGCCATGACCACCGCGAACGGGAAGACCAGCTCGCGGACGTCGGCGTAGCGCCGTTCGAGCTGGGCCAGCTCCCTGGCCCGCGACTCATCGAGGGAGTCCAGGCGGTCTTGCCAGGCCCGGCGGTCTCGATCGAACTGCTGGCGCTCGGTCGGGTCGAGCCCGTCCAATGACAGCTGTGTGGCGGTGGGCGTGTGTAGCGCTCCCGCGAGGGTTTGGCGTAGCTGAGCGAAGACCGCCGACGTGTGCGCCTGAGCTCTTGCGAGTTGACGGGATAGATCGACGGCGAGCGCCTCCTTCTGGATTCGGGCGCGCACGTTGACGTCCTCCACCAGCCGGGGGGTCAGGTCCGCCCATCGCTCCGCGAGCCACTCGCGTGCCGCACGCGGCGCCGGCCGGCAGGCGCCGGGCTCGAGCGCCGCCTCCACCGCCGATCGTAAGGCCCCGTAGGCGCGCTGCTCCAGGTCAAGGCGCTTTCCGCGTCCAGTTTGAGGGAGTTCCCGGCCGGCCAGCACGATTTCCTCGTGCAGACGCCTGCCGTCAGCGCCGACGACCACGAGCCGGGCGACGACGACCACCAGGGGGCCGCGCAGCGGGAGTTCGGTCGGCGGCGTGAAGCGGACGGCTGTCACCCGGTGCAGATCGGTGCGCCCACCCCATACCGCGCTGCGGAGAAGCCGGGTCGACTGGGTGACCAAGGGGTGCCCGAGGTGGGCGAGCACGACATCGTCACGTCCCTCAGCGACTGCGGGATCGACGGTTAACGTCCTCGGTTCGCCGGACAGCGGGTCGGTTAACCCTTCGAGGGTGCGTTCCCATCCTGCCCGTAGCAGGGGTGGTGCTACCTCCCCAGACGCGACATCGACCAGGGGCGGCTGTTCGGCCAGAGAGAGGGCGGTGTCGATCACCCGCCGCACGTTTGCCGGCGCGACGTGCAGGCGCTTCACTGACCGGTCGAGCTGGGCGCGCAGCCGCTGTGCCTGTTCGCGCAGGTCCTGTTCGGCGCGCAGGACGCTTGTGGCCGCTTTTGGGGCCAGCTGGAGCGGATCCAGCAAGACCGGCCGGCCCAGCATCCGGGCTTCGACCGCGCCGGCCAGAACCGGGTTGACGCTGCCGAGGTCGCGGCGCTCCGCGGCGACCTTGCGGGCAACCCTGGAGAGGAACTCTAGGTCCGCGACGTACGAGCCGGCCTCGGCCTGCTGCCAGCCGCTGCCGACGAAATGCGCGACGTCGACTTCGTGGTGTTGGCCGTACCGGTCGACCCTGCCGATCCGCTGCTCGAGCCGGTTCGGGTTGAACGGAATGTCGTAGTGGATGACGGTGTGGCAATGCCGTTGCAGGTCGATGCCTTCGCTGGCGGTGTCGGTCGCCAGCAGGATGCGCAGCGGGTCGCGGTCCGGCGCGGCCTGGAAGGCGTCCTTGAGGTGCTCGCGGCGAGCTTCGTCCATGCCGCCGTGCAGCAGCCCCAGCTGCTCGCCGCCCAGGCCGCGGGCGGCGAGAATGCCCGCCAGCCACACCTGGGTGTCTCGGTACTCGGCGAACACGATCGCCCGCTGCGAGCTGCCCGGTGGGCAGAGTCGGCGCAGCTCGGCGACCAGCGCCTCCGCCTTGCTGTCAGCCGGCTCCGCGCGTCGTTCCGCCCACGCGGTTAGCCGGTTTAGCAGGGCCGTCTGCTCCTCGGACACCGCCTCGGTCAAGGCGGCGGCCCGGCCGAGCAGGTCCCTTTCGTTGTCCGCCTCGTCTTGGGCGGGGTCGGGGTCTTCGTCATCCCATGCCAGCGCTTCGACCAGCCACTCCGGTAGGTCCTCCCCGCTGCTGTCAGCCGACGTTGCTGCCCGAGCGAGCGTCTCGCGGTGCGCCTGCAGGGTGCGCGCGAACGCGGCCGGAGAGGAGAACAGTCGCTTCTTGAGCAGCAAGGTGATGAGGTCACCGGCCCGGACCGCGGTGGTGCCGGTGGGACGCTGGCGTCCCAACGTGTAGGCCGTGAGCAGGTCGTGGCCGGTCCGCTCGTCAGCGGTGTAGGCGACCTCGATCGCCCGTGCCCGCCGGCCGGGGAACCGCCTGCTGCCATCCGGCAGCTGCAAGTCATCCTTGAGCCGGCGAACCATCACCTGCTGGACGACCGCTGGGTCCGGCTCCACGCCCCTAGCGAAGCGGGTCGGGTCCAGCATCTCCAGCAGGGCCTGCCACGACTCGGGGTAGCCGTTGTGTGGGGTTGCTGTCAGGAACAGCCGGTGCTGGGCGTGCAAGCCGAGACGGCGGACGGCCTGAGTCTGCAAGCTGTCGACGGCGTAGTGCTTCCCGGTCGCCGGGGCCGGTGGGGCGCAATGGTGTGCCTCGTCCACGATGAGGATGTCGAAGAAACCCGGATGCCTGGTCTGCGGTGTCAGCACTTCGTCCAGCAGCCGCTGAACCCGGGGCGTGCGAAGCCACTGGAGGCTGACGATCGTGCGGGGGAAGACAGTGAACGGGTTCGCCTCGAGGCCGTGGCTGCGGCGCAGCGCCTTCAGTGCGGGAGCGTCGAGCACAGCCATGTCCAAGCCGAAGCGGTCGAGCATCTCGTCGCGCCACTTGCCGGTCAGCGGTGCCGGGCAGACGACCAGCACCCGGCGGGCGCGGTGCCGCAACAGCATCTCCTGGATCACCAGACCGGCCTCGATCGTCTTGCCCAGCCCGACGTCATCGGCGATGAGCAGGTTCACCCGCGGCATCCCCAGCGCCTTGGCGACGGGTTCGAGCTGGTAGTCCTCGATCGTGATGCCGGCCCGGAAAGGTGCCTGCAAGGTGGTGTCGTCAGCGCTTGCCACGGTGCCCCATCGGACGGCGTCGAGGAACGCGCCGAGCACCTGCGGGTCGTCCCAGCCCGTCGCTGTCACCTGCGGTAGCCGGGTCACCGGCAGCACCTCCCGGCCCGGCTCGACGTCCCACGCCACGGTCAGCTCGGCCCCGAGGTCGTCGTCGCTCACACTCGTCAACGTCACCAGAGTTCGGCCCGGGAGGTCTGCGGCGAGCTCGTCCCGCGGCTGGGTGCTCGTGCTCGTGCGGCTGACCACCCACTGCTGGCCACGGACGCGCACCAACTCGCCGACCGCCGGCGCGTCGTCAGATGCTGCGAACTGCTGGAGCACGACGTGAGCGTAGTTACGTCCACGGATGTGGTGTACAACGACCTCGCCGCAGCGCGTCGTCTGATCAGGGTCAGAGAGCGAGTGGCCCGTCGCTCGCGGCCCGCACCAGCCGTCCACTCGTGACTCGTTGACGGTGCTGCGGGAGGACCCCTGGCCGGGCAGGAGGGTCAGGTGGACTACCGGATGCTGTGTCGCTGGTTCGACCCCGCCGCGGGCCGGTGGCGGCGCGTGTGAGCGTTCGCGATGGTGCTGGCGACCAGCCGGCACATGTTCGTGCGCCCGGTGCGGGTGATGGACCAGCGGGCGTGGAGTGAATGTCATGTCGCCGCGTTCGAGTTCTCGTCGCCGGCCCGGATCGTGTTGGACAACCTGGCCACCTGGGTCGGGAAGGGCAGACCTGTATGGCCCGAAGCTGAACCGGGCCTTCGCGGAGCTGGGGGCGCACTACAGGGGTGCTGCTGGACCCCTCGCGGGCGGTCAAACCAAGGACAAGGCGCGGTGTGAACGCCAGGTACCGTTCCTGCGCGGCGCGTTCTGGCGGGGCCGGGAGTTCCTCACGTTGGCGGTGATGCAGACCGAGGCGGCCCGTTGGTGTGTGCAGGTGGCCGGCACCCGGGCGTGCCGGCCGCTGGGCGGGGCCGCACCCAAGGCGGTGCTCGACGCGGTCGAAGCCGCCGCGCTGGGCGCGTTGCCGGCCCGACCGTTCGAGCTGGCCTTGTGGTGTCGACCAAAGGTCGGCCCCGACATCCACATCAAGGTCGCCCAGGCCCTGAACTCGGTGCCGTGGGAGCTGATCGGGCACCACGTGGACGTGCGCGCCACCGACCGGGTGGTGCGGGTCTGCGCGGACGCGAAGCTGGTCAAGACCCATGTGCGGGCCACGGGTAAGGGCAAGGTCACCGACTACGCCGACTACCCGCCGGAGAAGATCGCGTTCCACATGCGGACCCCGACCTGGTGCCGGGACACTGCGGCCGGGATCGGCCCGGCCACCCCCGCGGTGATCGGGAACTGCTCGCGGGCAACGCCCTGTACCGGCTGCGCTCCGCACAAAGTGTGCTGCGCCTGGCCGGTACCCACGGCGCGGAACGGCTTGAGGCAGCCTGCGCGCGCAGTCGCGGTGACTGGCTACCGCACCGTAAAAGGCACCCTGATCGCCGGCACCGAAACCGACCCGGACCCCGGTGCCCGTCCCGGCGCACCTACGCGGCCCCCAAGGACTCACCGACCGCCCGACCCGCCCGCGGCGCCCGGCGACCAGCGCCGCGACGCCCACGTCGACGGTCACCCCGACGGCGACGGGTACGTCGACGGGCAGTGCCCGGTCGAGGGCAGAAGCAGGCGGCGTCGTGACCGAGACGCGTCAGCTGGACGGCACCTTGTGCGTCCTCAAGCTGACCGGAATCTTGGACACTGATTCGACTTTGCGAGTCCGCGGACCCGCCAGCACCCCGCCGCCTCCTCGATTCGGCAGACTGAGGCGTATGAGTACCTTGAGGCGCTTCGATCTGACCGTGGGATTCAGAGGTGACGTGCTTCCTCCCGTGTCATATGAGGAGGCGCTTCACAGGGTCCAGGCCTATTGCACTGATCCGAAGAGCGGCTGGGCCACGTACGACCTCTGCGGCGTCGAGGCACGCCGCGCTGGGATGTTCAAGACGCTCACCCCCTGGTCTCTGCTCTGGGCAGACGCGCTGGCCGGGCAAGTCCGTGTCGGCGACATCTCGAGCTTCACCATCGCGAAACGGCAAAAGCTCGCTGGGCGTATCGCAGCAGTTCCGGAGGACCAGGACCTGGACGGCCTTGCGCCCGAGTCGGTCGTCCTGGGACGTCCAGATTATGATGTCGAGGAGCCGCAGATTTGAGATCAGACTTAGGTGCGGGACCAAAGGGAGCGCGTCGCGTCGGAGCTCTGCAAGGGTTTCTGCGTACTGCGCAACGGCGACAGCAAGCGTGGTGACGACGCGCTCGATGCGGTCCCAACGTGGCTTTCTTCCCTCGCTGAAGCCGTATCTGGCAAAGCCAAATGCCATGGCGACGTAGCCGTCTAAGACCGGGATTGCCCGTGGGCGATACAAGGCGGCCACCTTCGTGACCTTCGGCGCCCATACCCCTGGGAAACCGAACTGGCAGGCCAGTACGACAGCGGCACGTCCACCCTCATCAACGCCGGGAAACGAGCCGGCCGCTGGACCGGCTCTGATCTGAGAGACCGTGTCCCGATCATGCTCGCGGACGTTGCGCCCGTGTCCGCACGAACGGCCGAGGTGATCCTTGACGACCTTGAACCCGGCTTCCCGTACTACCCGCCCGCCCCGCCCGAGAGCCTCGAGCCATCGGAGGTACTGACCCCGGTCTGGGTCGAGCTCGAACTCGGAACGCTCGCAGACTACGAACTTTGGAATCCGAGCTCTTGGCACGACGATGTGCCTTGGGCGGACGTGATGAATGCCCTGCGACCCTATGTAGCAGTCGGTGATGCGGTGGACATGACCATCCTTCAGCGGCTTCCGCCATACCTCCCCGATCTGGTGCGGGAGGGCATCAACTCCCTCTTCGATGAGCCCCCTGGCATCCAAATCGACGGTCAACCGGTTGGCGGGGGTCACCGCATGACGGCTATGAAGAAACAGGGCCTGCAGTACGCATTTGGGATGACATGAGGTCTACGTGGCTTGCCCGCCGGTGCCGAACCCAACCGCGGGGGAAAGGGCTTGCCCAGTCCGGCGCCGTCTCGCGATGAGTCCGAAGGTGCGGACCCGGGTCAGCGCGATCCGGGTCCGCTCAGCGGCTACGAGCGGCTCGCGGCCCAGGAGCCGCCGACCGACTCTATGGACAGATACCGCGTACCGACGGGCATGACGACAGTGCCGCTGTAGTTGCCAATCTCGTTTACGAGCAGGTCGAACTCGTGTCCAGCGGCGTCGACAGCCCAAACGATGAAGTTGGAGCTACCGATGTTGGACAAGCTGAGAGCCGAGACCCGGGTGACTTCGCCAACAGCGAGGACCGTCGATCCCTGGCCGTTCGTTTGACCGGCCGTCCAGCTGGTGGCAGTCGACAATGGCCGTACCTGGAGCGTCCAGGTGGTGCCGCTAGCGGTCACCTGGAAGCCGTCGATGGTCTCACCCCTCGGCACATCAACCAGCATGGTGGCGGAGGGGAAGTTGCCAATCTCGTTGACGATCAGATCGGACTTTTGACCGGTCGAGTCGAGAGCCCACACGATGAAGTTGGATGTTCCGGCGCCGGTGACGGTGGCCATAAAGGAGCGGGCGGCGACAGCGGCCAGCGGAACAACCTGATCTCCAGAACCCATGAAGTCCTGTGCCGCCACCTCGGGCACCGCTGGGGTTGTCGGCGCCGGCAGGACGGGCGCTGGCGGCACCGGGGCCGGCAGGACGAGCGCTGGCGGCACCGGGGCCGGCAGGATGGGGGGCTGAGGAGCCGGTTTGACGGGCGCCGCCTTGCTCATCGATGCGGACCCGATGGTCTTGCCGGCCTTAATGATCCTGGTCGGGAGCTTCGCCTTCATCGACCTGACCCGGGCCGCGGGGACCTTCAGCCGGCCATCGCCGTTGCGGTTAAGCCTCAGCTTGCCCAGTGTCACGTACGTCGATCTCAACTTCACCCGGACGGTGACTGTCGCGCCGCGAAACCGGCGATCCAGGTTCACGGTCAGATAGCGGCGATCCGCGGACAACTTCGCGGTCGGAGCCGCCGCCCTTGCGGTAGTGGATATTGCGGCGCGCGAAACCTGCGCGGACGCTGGCGCTGCGGTAAGAGCGGCAGGAACGACCAATACCGCTGCCGTCATCAGCGCGGCAGCCACCTTGAAGCTAACTCTCATCATGTTCCTCTGCAGTCACAACGGTTCGTCCGCTGGCGCGGTATCCCGGCGGTCCGGCGATCTATCGCAATATCGGCACGGCGTGGTGCGAAGTTGAGCGTGGGGCGTGTGCTCCTAGCCTCACCACAGGATGCAGCCTCCCGAGATATCCCCGACTGACCACAACGGATTGCTCTCGCCAAGAAGTCGGGGTCGGTGAGTTGCTCGTGATGGACGACGCGCGCTCACCGCCGGCAGCCCGCGCGCTGAGTCGACGCCGTCCACGACGAGGACCCAAACGGGCACAATCTTGAGCCGGGCGCACCGGTCCTCCGAAGCCCCTATCGCCCTCGCCATGGTCGCCTCGGCGCCACCCACACCAGCTACCCGGACGAACAACCCGCCGATGGCTTTGTTGACCATTCGGGTGGTGACGTCGGTCTCGACATGACGACGCGTCCCGTCTGTCGGGCGGTAACCCGCGCCCAGTACGCGCCAAAGTGAGTCAATGCAAGTTCGTCGCGACAACATCGCTGCAGGTCAGCGGCACGACCCGCCCGCAAGTACCGACCCTTTCCTAAAACCTGAGTCGCAGGTTCTAATCCTACCGGGGGCACCCCATCTACCTGCGGAAACGCGGGTCCGGGGTGTCTTGCACCTGCGCCCGGCACCTCTTCGGCACCTCCGGCTATGGCACTAAGTGGCACGGTGCTTCGATGGGCGGCTGATATGTCCGGACCACGCGCTAGGGTCCGGAGCATGTCGGGGGCAGGACGCCGGCTTGGCGGATCTCAGATCGAGCGCGTCGCCTTCTGGCTCCGGCACAGATGGCAGGATCCTGCGCTCGTCGTGGGCGGCGCTACCGCGGCAGGCGGATCGCTCGCGGAAGGCGGCGTCAGCGTTGCGATGATCCTGGTCGGCATTGCCTTGACGGGGGCAGGTGGCGTTCGAGCACTTCTTCAGAAGCCCACGTATCTAGAGCTGCTGATTGCCAAGCAGGCAGCAGAGCGGACGTCGGCAGCGCAGGCGCAGCAAAGCGGCTTCCTTCTTCGGATTATGCTGGCGGCCCTCGCTTCGGAGCTTGAACTCACGGCCACGGAGCGAGTCAGTCTATATCTACACGACAAGGCAGCGTTCGTCATGATCGCCAGGCATTCTGCAAACCCTCACTTTGAGTCCGCTGGACGAGGCATCTACCCAGTCGATCAAGGAATCATTGGGGATGCCTGGGGGGACGGTGTGGCCTATGTCTCGGAGCTGCCAGACCCAGAGGCGGGCGACGGCAAGGCCTATATGAACAGAAACGAAAAGGACTAGCGGCCTCGCTGCTGACGTGATTGGAGGGATGAGGATGAAGAGCCGCTGCCTGTTGGGTTTGCGATACCCCGGTGCGGACTCGCCGCTACACCTTCCCCTCGGCGTCGCCATCTTCGAAAGCACCGAGCCCACAGGTATAGCTCGGGATCTCCAAGATCAGATAGAAGCTTCGACCCATTGGAAGACGCTGCAGGCGTTCATTAATTCGAGCCCCGAGTCACTCCCACTCATGTCAGACGCCCTTGAAAGGGGGTTTTAACCATGGCAACGCTTCGCGATGTGATGCTCTACATATGCGACAAGTACCCAGTGAAGGATGAGCTGTCGAAGGCTCGACTGAACAAGATCATCTATCTTGCTGACTGGCGATCGGCGATTCTCCGCCGGCACCAGATCACGACGCTGGTCTGGACCTTCAATCACTATGGTCCTTACCTCGACGAAATTGTCGATGTCGCAAAAAGAGACCCTGCCTTCACACTTGAGCAGACGCACAACATGTTTGGGTCCCCCAAGGAAGTCGTCAAGCTGGCAACGCACATCCGAACTGAACCCAGCACCCTCAGTGCCGAGGACTACGCCATTCTCGATCACGTGCTAGGCGAAACAAGCCCGATGGGCTGGAACAGGTTCATCAAGCTCGTCTACTCGACATATCCAATCGTCACGCAGCCGCGATACGAAGCGCTCGACCTCGTCGCCCTCGCCGCCGAGTACAACCAGTCCAAGGCGTCGCTCAGTTGATCGACAAGTCCGTCGGAGATGAAACCGTGACGATTGACGATGCTTATCTCGACAAGAGCTCATCCGCAGGCCGCATGGGCAAGGCTGCGGAGTACCTGGTGGCGGCGGCCTGCATCCTCGCGACACGCGGAGAGCTAAACGTCTCGACATCGATGATCGACGACGAGGGCGTCGACCTCGTCTTCCACAGACGGGACCACACAGCCACGCTCGCCGTGCAGGTGAAGTCCCGTATGAGCGACAGCAAACGAGTGCAGGCCGAGGGCTTCGTCGCCTTTGTGCGGTCGCAGACCTTCACGGCGCGTAGCGATCTTGACATGCTCTTCGTGGCCGTCGACATTGAGCGGGGTGCGGTCATGACCGCTTGGCTGGTGCCGAGCCACGACTACGCCGCCACGCTGTCCAAGCCAAACAGCAAGGGCAGATTCAAGTTCACCGCGTCGATGAAGTCGGGCTCGAAGGACCGGTGGCGGCGGTATCGACTGACAGCAGCCGAGCTGGCGCCGCGGATCCTTGATCGTCTTGCTGAGCTCGAGAAGGTCGACGTCTAGAGCCGTTCGAGAAGCTCTGCCTTCTTCGCCGCGAACTCCTCTTCGGACAGCACACCGGCATCACGCAGCGCGCCGAGCTTGGCCAACTGTCCGAGTACGTCGGGCTCTTGGACAGCGGGTGCCGGCCGCGAGCGAAGCAGGTCAGCGATTTCGCGGCCAGCCTTGTCGTGCATAGCGCGGACACGAAGCTTGTTGCTGTTCGTGTGCACGGATAGGCCGCCGAACGTGCCCGTCGCCCACTCCACCGAGGCAATGTCCCGCCTCTGCACGTCCTCGACTCGCTGCCCCTTGACGTCATCGCGCAACAGGAGCAAGCGGTGATCCGTGACGACGACCAGCCCGGTGCCACCCCCCCAGCTGCCCAAGGCCAGCGCCTCCACGGTCTCGCCGTCGAGCAGCTGCTCTGCCAGGTTGTGGATCGCTCGATTGGCACCGAATCGGCGCGGCATCCGCGCTGCGGCGGCGGCAATGTCCGATCTGAGGTCACTCATAGCTGACCTTCCGCACATCTGCGATGTGATTTCTCGGCATTTGCGGTCAGGTCAGTCTTCGGCGGCGGTGAAGGCGCGGAAGGAGCGTGCTTCGAGGTCGGCGAGCAGGGTGCGCAGTCGTTGGGCGTTGTCGAACCAGGG
>JBBRHF010000135.1:0-12378 GCA_038223055.1 Actinomycetes bacterium
TACGGGCCGGGTGCCGGCTGGCCCGAGGACCGGAACACCGTCCACTGGCTCGAGAACAGGGGGGCGGTTCCGGCGATCGAGATCTCGGTCGATGTCGTCAAGCACGAACAGGCGGCCGGCGGCCGAACCGGCAGCTAACAACCGGCGCCGCGTTGGGCGCGCTCCTGCCGATGACTGGTCATGTAAGCCTGCCGAAGTTGCCGCTCGCGTCGCTCAACAGCGTGGCTCGAATCCCACGGCGACAACGAAGATCCCCCACTGCAGATATGGCATCAGATGTGGTACTACAACCCTCAGAAACGACTCAGATCGCCTGCTACCTGCACACAGGCACCGACTCGTCCAACCCGAAAGAGGAGTCCATCATGTTCTGGTCTGTTCTTGGTGCGGTACTACTGCTAGCCCTCGCTGCTGCTATCTACCGCCACAGGCGCAGCGGTACCCACGTACGCAATAGCCAGCATGGCCAGCCCATGAAGAAGGTCGAGGGCGCTGCCCATCCCGAGACAGCAGCCAGGAACCCGAACATCATGGGAGGCGGTGACTATTTTCGCTAGGGGTGGCGTCGCCTCTCGGCGTAACTCCGAGGTGACAATCCAGCGGGTGGATCCCCTAGGCAACAACGTCTCACTCACGGAGTTCGTCTGAAACCGGGGCCTGAGGCTAACTCCCGCCTACCGGATCATGGGGAGGCTCGCACTGGGCTGGAACGCGCCAAGACAACCGGTACTCGGCATGGTGCTGTCAGGGGAAGTGGATTCGGTCGGACCGGACGTCGGGTCATTCGAGGTGGGTGACCGGGTATTCGGCTTCAATCGACACCGCTTCAGGACATACGCGCGGTATGTGTGCTGGGATCGCTCGGCGCCTCGACGGTAGTCGACTACACCGGTGAGGACTACACCGACAGGAAAGAGCGTTACGACCTGATCTTCGACGCCGGCGGCAAAAGAAAGAGCTCCGCTGCCCTTCGGCGGTGCCGGCAAGTGCTGGTTCCCGGAGGGGGCTGCATCTCGGTCGACGACGGGACACCGAAACTCCGTCACGAAGACCTGGTCTCCCTCGGTGAGCTGGCGACGAAGGGCGAGATCAGGCCCGCGATCGACACCGCGTCAGCATCCAAACCACCTCGATCTGAGAGCACGCTCTGTCACGCAGTTCGTCTGGCCTTAACTGCGCCGGCTTCATCCACGTCCAGTTGTCATTGGGGTCATCGTCGAGATCGAACCGTTCCCGTGTGGCCGCCCTGGGCCTGGACGACGGCGACAGGGGAAACGCTGGCCGACGCCGTAAGCCCTGGCGTTGGGGCCATGAACCAGCTCAGGAGCCGCCCGTTGAGGCTGCGCCGAGACCAGGGGTTCAGCCGACCAGCCGGCGTAGTTCGCTCACGGCCGCAGCCACCTGCTCGAGCGGAGCGCGTGACTGCACCAGCCGCTCGACAACCGCGGCCTGCTCCGATCCGGGCCGGCGGTAGCTGCCCAACGCGCCGACCAGCTTGTGGGCGGCGGACTCGGCCTCATCGGCCAGCGCAGCGCCCGAACGGTCTCCACCCCCTGCCTCGACGTACCGCTCGAGTGCCGCTACGCGCTGGTCGGCGAGGTACCGGTACCGCTCCCACATCTCGACCAGGAAACCGTCCACCGCGTCGGTCATGGTCCCCATCCCAGCGCCTCGGACACCAGACGCGGCAGCTCCATCGGGTCGAAGGGCTTCGCCAGCACGCCACACACGCCCTCGGCCAGCCACCGCTCTCGCTCGGTGGCGTCGGACCGTGCCGTGAGCAGGAGTACCGGGATGGCGCGGGTGCGCGGGTCGGCCTGCAGCAGCGCATACGTTGTCGGGCCGTCGACGAGAGGCATCATCACGTCGAGAAGCACCGCGTCCGGCTGGGAGGCGGCAACCATCTCCAGCGCCTCCATACCGGAGGACGCCTCGATCACCCGCATGCCGCCGACTCGCTCGAGGCTGAGTCGGGCGACTGCGCGGATGTCCGGCTCGTCGTCGACGACGAGCACGCAGCGCGTCACTCCTCCTCCTCACGCCGTAGGGGGCCGGGCCACGGCCCGTTCCGAGGCCTGCGCTGCGGCAGCACGACCGTGAACGTGGAACCCTGCCCGAGGACGCTGTCGACGTCGATGCGGCCGCCGTGCGCGTGCACGATGCTTTGGCAGATGGCGAGCCCGAGGCCGCTGCCCTGCTTCTCGCGGGCATCGCTCACGTCGACCTGCGCGAAGCGCTCGAAGACCTGCTCGAGCCGGTCGGGCGGGATACCGCGGCCCTTGTCGCACACTTCGAAGCGGATCTCGCCCTCTTGCATCCGGGCGGTGACGCAGACCGCGCTGCCGGAGTGGCTGAAGTGGATGGCGTTTCCCAGGAGGTTGACGAGCACCTGGGCGAGGCGGTCGGCATCGCCCCAGCAGACGTCGTCGGAGGTC
Organism: Actinomycetes bacterium; assembly: GCA_038223055.1. Lineage (GTDB taxonomy): Bacteria > Actinomycetota > Actinomycetes > JACCUZ01 > JACCUZ01 > JBBRHF01. The sequence goes on from JBBRHF010000135.1 coordinate 2,436, forward strand.
TCCTGCTCCAGCCGGACGCCGGCCTGAGCGGCCACCCCTTCTACGGCTGCAAGCGCCAGCGCGACCAGGTCGCTCAGCCGGTGAGGACGGCGTACGACGTGCATCTGCCCGGCGGACAGGCGCTCGAGATCGAGGATGTCGGCCACGAGCCGACTGAGGCGGTTGGTGTTGGTGAGGGCGACGTCGACAAGCGACTGCGCCTCGGGCGGCAGCTCGGCGACGACCCCGGCAGCGAGGAGGCCGAGCGAGCCGCGCATCGAGGTCAGCGGGGTGCGAAGCTCGTGGCTCACCACCGAGACGAACTCGTCCTTGAGCCGCTCCACCTCCCGCCGCTGGCTGACATCTTGGAAGACCAGCACTGCGCCGGCCGTCCGGTCGTCCTGCCGCAACGGCGCAAACGAGAGCTGCACCAGGAAGACCTCACCGTCCTGCCGACGGAAGGCGTCGTCCACGCCGACGAGCACCTGCTCGTCACGCAGCGCCGCGCCCAGCGCACAGCCGCCGTCGTTGCACGAGCTGTCCTGGGGGTGCAGCAACTCGTGCAGCGGCTGGCCAAGCAGCTGTTCGGCCGGTGCCGCGAGCAGGTCGCACGCCGCGGGGTTGACGAGCGCCAGCCGGCCCTCCCCGTCAGTCGCGCAGATCCCGTCGCCCGCCGAACGCAGCACGGAGTCTGTGAGCCGCTGGGCCAGCTCACCGGCCGCCAGCCGGCGCTGCACCTCCTCGGCGCCGAGCTCGAGCTCGGCCCACGCGGACAGGTCGGCCAGGACTTCAAGGTCCGCGCGGCTCCACGTGCGCGGCACGACGTCGAAGGCACACAGCGTTCCCACAACCTGCCCGTCCCAGCGCAGCGGGTAGCCGGCGTAGGCGCGCAGGCTGGGAGGGCCGACGACGAGCGGATTGTCACAGAATCGCGGGTGCGTGGAAGCGTCGCCGACGAGCACCGGGGCGTCGTCGACGACGACGAAGTGGCAGAACGACGTGTCGCGATCCAGTTCGGGGTCGGTCGAGCCGGTGCAGGCCACGACCCACAGCCGCGTCTCGTCGACGAGATTGAGGTAGGCCACCGGCACGTCCAGCTGATGCTGCGCACGATCCACGATCCGGCGGAAGCGCTCCTGCCTCGGCTGGTCGAGCAGCCCCAGCGCCCGCAGCGCCTTGACGCGGGTGCGCTCGCGTGAGGTGGTCACGCCGTACGGCTTGGGGAAGTCGTGTGGTGGGGCAGCGGCGGCGGGACCAGCGGCTCGTCCGCCGGGTGCTCGGGGTCGTTGGCCGCCGGACCGTCGGCCTGCGCGGCGAGTCCGCCATCCGGCGCCCCACCAGTCCCAGCGGCCCGGGGCGGCACCTTCCAGGCCTTCTCGCGCATGGCTTGTTTCACCTGCGCGACGCGTGCGATGACGTTCTTGTACTCGGTGTAGAAGACCGAGGCAACCACGAGGTACAGCCAGAACCACGCCGTGCGGGAGCGGACCTCCGGATCGGCCCGGCGATAGGCGAACAACGTCTGCCACGGCCCGACGCTGAGCGTGAAGATGGTCGTGAGGACGAACACCGGGACAAACCAGTCGAGGTGCTGCGGCCCTCCGGCGCGATGGGCGTAGAAGGCGATGAGCGGGAACATCTGGACGCTCAACCAGGGGTAGACCTCGCGCCAGCCCAGCAGGAAGAAGAAGCCGAACCGCTGTCTAGGCGTGAGCCCGGGGTTGCGCAGCGCCCCGAAGAGGTGGCCGAGGGACACCTGGAACCACCCTTGCGCCCAGCGCATCCGCTGGTTCCACAGTGCCTGCAGCGTCGTCGGCGCCAGCTCGCGGCTGATGAGGTACGGGTCGGAGCCGATCCGGTAGCCGGCTTCGACGACCCGCAGGGCAGAGTCGATGTCCTCGGTGAGCATCGAGCCGCGGAAGCGCGTCTCGCGCAGCAGTTGGGTGCGCCAGTAGCCGTTCGACCCGCCGAAGATGCCGAAGCCGTGCAGCTTGGCCCGGCCGGGGTGGCTGACTGCGTAGATCATCTCGAACTCGACCGCTACGGTGCGCGCCACCCAGGAGGCGTCGCCGTTGCGGACCACCGGGTGGCCCTGCACGACGTCGTACCCATCGGCCATCCAGCGGCGGGCGCGCACGAAGCTGTCTGCCGCGGGCAGGTGGTCGGCGTCGAAGACGCCAGTGAACTCACCAGTGACGATCTGCAGGGCGGCGTTGACGTTCTGCGCCTTGGAGGTGCTCCCCTCCACCTTGAGCAGCGTGAAGCGCGTCTCGCGCTGCGCGAGCTCACCGAGGACGCGCTCTACAGGGAGCGGGACGGGCGAGTTGTAGGCAAGCACGACCTGCAGGTCGCCGGGGTAGTTCACCTTCAGGAAGGCCTCGACGGTCTCCATGACGGTGGCGGCCTCATTCGGCAGGTACGCCGCGATGACGGCACTCGCAGGCGGGTACGCCGGACCGCCGTCCTTCTCTTCTGGTGCGGGCGGCGGCTGCACCGGGTTCAGGGCGAGCAGTCCCTCGACCCAGATCGCGATCCCCGTCACCAGCAGCGAGACGACGACGACGAGGTAGGCGACCGGCGTGATGTCGAAACCCGCGCGGTCACACAACACGTAGAGGAAGTACGGCAGCACCGTGCCTATGACGAACGTCAGCGCGAGCTGGAACGGCGTGCGCAGCCGCTCGACAAGCGGCCGACGCCGGCGCGGCGCCGCGGCCTCGGCGAGCATCTCGGGGCGGTACGCGATCGGCCGAAGATCGAGGTGCACCTGCGCGTGCTCGAGCGCCGCGCCGGCCTGCTCGACCGACTGCTTGGCCGACTGGACGGCGTCGAGCGGGACGTATCCGACGAGCGGGGTAACGCTGACCTTGGAACCCTCAACGTCCAGGCGGCGGCCGGCGAGGCGCTCGGAGAGCACCTGCAGCAGGGCGCGCACGTCGTCCGACGACGTCTCCGGCAGCAGCAGCCCGAAGCCACCATCTGGGGTACGGCCGGCCGTCTCCAGCGGCGTGACCACGGCGCTGAGCACATCGGCGACCTGCCGCATCACCTCGTCGACCCCTCGCTCCCCGAAGCGCGCCCGGATGCTCCCGGACTCGTTCAGCCCGAGCAGGGCCAGGTGCCCCGAGCGGCCACTGCGCAGCGCCCGCTCGCGCTCCCGGTCGAGCTCGCCCATGAACGTCGCGGACGAGGCGAGCCCCGTACGGCGGTCAGTCTGAAGTCGGTCAGCAGGCACCGGCGGCCGTAGCCGCTTGGCGTCCACGCGAGCGACCAGGACCGGCAGGTCGAAGGGTTTGGTGATGTAGTCGTCCGCGCCGAGACGCATGCCGGACACCACGTCCGCGGCCTCCGTGCGGCTGGTGAGGAACAACAGGGGCAAGGAACGCAGCCGGGGGTCCTCGCGCAGTCGCTGCACGAGGGTGAAGCCGTCCATGTCCGGCATGTTGACGTCGGAGACGACGACGTCCGGGACCGCCTCGGCCAGCCTCTCCAGCGCCTCGGCGCCGCTGGAGGCCGTCGTGACGCGGTAGCCGGCTGCGAGCAGCCCGTGCGCGACCAGACCCACGATCATCTCGTCGTCATCGACGACGAGCACCGCACCACGGTCGTCGGCTACTGCCCTTCCCGTCATCCGGTTACTCCCCGTCTATGCCTCGTCCTTCGGCCTTCCGGCGCAGGGCTGGAGCGACTACGTAGTGCCTGTTGGACTCTACAGCGACACCCCCACTGAGAGCTCCCGTTCACGCGAGGTCGGCCACGGTCGCGGGCCGCCAGACGGGGTGGCCGTGAGGAGGATTATCTTGCTTGCGGGACGGCGCCCAGCCATGCGCGTTTGCCCTGACCGGTCAGCTCGGCGATCAGTTCGAAGTCGTTGTCCAGGTGAAGGACGATGCGGTTGCTGATCTCGGCGGTGGCAGCGATGAGCAGGTCCGGAATCGACGGTGCCCGATGCTGACCGCGTTCGGCCAACTGTCCCTGCACGTCGATGGCCCGATCCTCAATGGTGGGGGTTGAATATTCGACCGGCATGGCCGATAGCGGAGGAGTGCGTAGTGCGCGCGCCCTTTCTGGGCCGGTGCGGGCCGAGTGGCCGACCTCGAGCTTCAAATCCGAACCCCCGGGAAGCCGGAACACCAGCGGCGGGGGCCGCAACACCGCGTTGATCGGCGCGACGGTTGCGGTGAGCTCGCTGGCTGCGCGACCCGACAAGGCCTTTCCCTGCTCGGTGACCACCACCGCCGAGTCGACCACCATGGTCGTGGCCGTGTCATTGACCAGCTAGACGCCGTAGTGCACCACTCCAGCTTCCTCGGAAAGAGTGCTGGTGGTCCCGTCGGTGGCCAGCCATATCGCGGTGGGAGCCGGCCCAGTCGCTGTGGGAGCCGGCCCAGTCGCTGTGCGGCCACCGTTGGGGGTCACCGCCCACCCCATGACGACGACGGCCACGACGGCCACGACCCCAACGACCACCGTCCAGGGAAGCCTGCGGGGCCATTCCCGACCGCCGGCAACCGGGTCCGCCCCGACCGCGTCTGCGGAGTCCGAAGTGACGCGCGAGGGCACACCCAGGATCCACCAGTACGTCAACAGCACCCCGAGTAGGCACCAAGTGGCCAGGCTGCTGGCCAGGATCGGCGCGTTGATACCCCGGAGCTGTGGCACCTCCATCAACTGCGACCGGGAGACCGTGAGTGCGAGGACACTTGCGCCCGCATAACCCAGGGCCACCACCCCGGCAAACACCGCCAGTGCCACGAGCTCCGCCTGCAGATCAGAGAATCGACTTGCAGGCTGGTTCCACGACAGGGGATCGGCACCACGCAGCGGCGGACGATGAATCAGCACGAAACAGCCGAAGATCAGAATCATCACCAGCGGCAACAACAGTGCGCCGCTACTCCCAAAAACCACAAACGCCAACGCCCAGTCGCTCACGTTCACCGGACCCAAGCCAGACCCAAGCATCGCGGACGGCATGAAAGCGACTGTGGACCAGATGCTGAGGGTCACCGCCGCCATCACGCCGAAAGCCGCCACCAATAGAAGCTTGAGCGACCACCTCCGGGCTTTGAGCAGCGCCCCCACGTCGGCGCTGGACTCATGATCCTTCACCGGCGACACCCCCCTTTGATAGCGCGTACGTGCTGGTCAATCTAGCCCTCGCCATGTGCTATGGGACCGCGTGAGCGCGTTGGCCCTGCAAGAAAGCGTGAGGCTCCGCAGCTGCGATCGTGATCGTGCCCGGCCGCCGGCCGATCCGGGTGTGCGCCTGACGGCGGGCTCGACGACTCCCGACCTCCCGACCGAGGGTGTCCAGGTCGGCCGACGAGGGGCCGACCTGGACATCGGGATCAGGCGAGGTCGAACCGATCGAGGTTCATGACCTTGTCCCACGCGGCCACGAAGTCGTGCACGAACTTCTCCTGCGAGTCGTCGCTCGCGTAGACCTCCGCAAGTGCCCGCAGCTCGGAGTTCGATCCGAAGACGAGGTCGACGCGGCTGCCGGTCCACCTGAGCTCGCCCGTGGCGAGGTCGCGGCCCTCGAAGGTCTCCGCGTCCTCGGACGTCGGCTTCCAGGTCGTGCCCAGGTCGAGCAGGTTCACGAAGAAGTCGTTGGTCAGCGTCTCGGGCGCCGAGGTGAGGACGCCGAGCGGGGAATGCTGGAAGTTCGCGCCCAGGACCCGCAGTCCGCCCACGAGGACGGTCATCTCGGGGGCGCCCAGGGTCAGCAGGTTCGCGCGGTCGATCAGGAGGTACTCGGCCGGCAGTCGGTTCCCCTTTCCGGGGTAGTTGCGGAACCCGTCGGCGGCAGGCTCGAGCGCGGCGAAGGCCTCCACGTCGGTCTGCTCCTGCGACGCGTCCGCGCGTCCCGGGGTGAAAGAGACTGCGACGCCGTGGCCGGCGTTCTTGGCGGCCTGCTCGACAGCGGCAGACCCGCCGAGCACGATCAAGTCGGCGAGCGAGACCTTCTTCGCTCCGGTCTGGGAGCTGTTGAAGGCCTCCTGGATCCCCTCCAGGGTGGCCAGCACCGTCGTCAGGTCGTCGGGGTTGTTGACATCCCAGCCGCTCTGGGGTTCGAGGCGGATCCGCGCCCCGTTTGCTCCCCCGCGCTTGTCGCTGCCGCGGAACGTCGAGGCCGACGCCCATGCGGTGGCGACGAGCTGGGACACGGACAGCCCCGAGGCGAGGATCTGACCCTTGAGGGTGGCCACGTCCTGCGCCCCGACCAGCTCGTGCGTGTCGTCGGGGATCGGGTCCTGCCACAGCAGCGTCTCCTGCGGGACCTGTGGTCCGAGGTAGCGCGCCAGTGGCCCCATGTCACGATGCGTCAGCTTGAACCAGGCGCGGGCGAAGGCGTCGGCGAGCTCGTCCGGGTGCTCGAGGAATCGCCGCGAGATCGGCTCATAGACCGGGTCCACGCGCAGCGCGAGGTCGGTGGTCAACATCATCGGGGGGCGGGTCATCGAGGGGTCTCCCTCAGGGTCGGGCACGGTGCCCGCCCCGCCGCCGTCCTTCGGCTGCCACTGGTTGGCCCCGGCAGGGCTCTTCGTCAGCTCCCACTCGTAGCCGAACAGGGTCTCGAAGTAGGTGTTGTCCCACGTCGTCGGGGTGGGCGTCCACACGATCTCGATCCCGCTGGTGATCGCGTCCCTGCCCTTGCCCGTGCCGAAAGAGTTCTTCCACCCGAGGCCCTGCTGCTCAAGCGGGGCACCCTCGGGCTCGGGGCCGACATACTGATCCGGGTCTGCCGCACCGTGGGTCTTGCCGAAGGTATGGCCGCCCGCGATCAGCGCGACCGTCTCCTCGTCGTTCATCGCCATTCGCAGAAACGTCTCGCGGATGTCGATGGCCGAGGCGAGCGGGTCCGGGACGCCGTTCGGGCCCTCCGGGTTCACGTAGATCAGGCCCATCTGAACGGCGGCCAGGGGGTTCTCGAGCTCCCGGTCACCGGTGTAACGCTCGTCGCCGAGCCAGGTGGCTTCAGGGCCCCAGTAGACATCCTCGTCCGGCTCCCAGACGTCCGGGCGACCCCCGGCGAAGCCAAAGGTCTTGAGGCCCATCGACTCCAAGGCGCAGTTTCCCGCGAAGACCATGAGGTCGGCCCACGAGATCGCGCGACCGTACTTCTTCTTGACCGGCCACAGCAGCCTGCGCGCCTTGTCGAGGTTCCCGTTGTCGGGCCAGCTGTTCAGGGGCGCGAAGCGCTGCATGCCGGCGCCGGCGCCCCCGCGGCCGTCGCTGATGCGGTACGTGCCCGCGCTGTGCCACGCCATCCGGATGAAGAACGGACCGTAGTGGCCGAAGTCGGCCGGCCACCAGTCCTGCGACGTGGTCATCACCTGGTCGACCTCGCGCCGCAGCGCATCGAGGTCGAGGGTGTTGAACGCCGCGGCGTAGTCGAAGTCCTCGCCCATGGGGTTGGCCACGGCGGGATGCTTCCGGAGGATCTTCAGGTTCAGCTGGTCCGGCCACCAGTCACGGTTTCCCCCGCCCTCCGCCGGGTGCTTGCGACGCCCGGTCAAGACCGGGCACCCCCCCTCGCTCGCCTCGTTCATCTCTCCAACAACGGCGTTCGGACTGTCAGACACGGGAATCCTTTCGGGACCAGAGGGTGTGCTCAGGAACTGTGTGCGGTGGAGCAGATGGGGCACAGACCCCAGTAGATGACCTCGGCCTCGTCGATCGCGAAGCTTTGGTCGTCGGACGGGGTCAAGCAGGGCGTGATGCCGACGGCGCAGTCGACGTCAGCGATGGCGCCGCACGACCGGCACGCGACGTGATGATGGTTGTCCCCGACCCGCGACTCGTACCGCGCCACCGAGCCCGTCGGCTGGATGCGCCGCACCAGACCCACGCTAGTGAGTGCTCGAAGCACGTCGTAGACGGCCTGGTGGGACACCTCACCGAGATCCTCACGCACCACACCGATGATCGAGTCCGTGTCGGCGTGCGGATGGTCGTGCACCGCGGTCAGCACTGCCACCCGGGGACGCGTCACACGCAGTGCAACCCCGCGCAGCATGCGCTCGAAATCCGAAGCCGTGGGCACGATCCGTGACGCTAGCCCATTTTCTGGAATGAATCAAGATCAGGCGCAAGGACGATCCGCGGAATCTCCGGGCGCTCTCCGTCCCGCAGGCCCTTGCTAGGGGGAGAGTGCGCTGCCGAGGGAATCGGCACCCGCGATCTTCGACGTGCCCTCCTCGTAGAAGACGTCAATCTCCGTGATCGCGAAACCCGCAGCCCTCAGCAGGTCAGTAGTCGGCCGGGTGAAGTGGCATCCACCGGCGATCCGTCTCTGCAGCGGGTCGAGGCGTCGTTGCCAGCGGCGTACCTGCTCATCGGGGGCCAGTCCGTGCTCGAGAAAACGAAAGGTCCCCCCAGGCTTGAGAACCCGCCGCAGCTCGCTCAGGGCGGTGGCGACGTCGGGGATGGTGCACAGCGTCCAGGTGGATAAGGCTGCGTCGAAGCTGTCGTCCGCGAAGGGCAACATCTGGGCGTCCAGACCGGACCGCTGTACGGAGACGTTCGCCCCTCTGAGGCGAACATCGGCCAGTTGCCAGCTCGCGTCAGACGGCTCGACCGCGGCAACACTGGTGACTGCAGCCGGATAGAAGGGAACATTCAGTCCCGATCCGAAGCCGATCTCGACAACGTCCCCGGCGAGACCCTCGCAGACCTTCCGTCGCAGCGGGTCCAGCCTCTTGCGGCCACCCGAAGCGTTGAGGATCCGCGGGAGAACTCGATCGTTGTAGGCGCCCACTGTCTTCACCCCTGTCCGAACATGACATCAACAGGCTTGGGGTCTCGCCACATCGTGAAGACCTCGGGCCCGCCTTCGGGCAGAGTGAACGAGCCGAGCACCTCGAATCCGTACCGCATGTAGAGCGGAACGTTCGCCGGGTTGCTCGCCTCCAGGTATGACGGAAGGCCGGCTTCGTCGACGTGTCGAAGGTTCGCGGCCAGGAGCCGGAGCCCGTAGGCGTGGCCCCGATGTTCGGGGCTCGTGCCCAAGAGGGACAGGAAAAAGTGTGGAACACCTCGCGGGTGAGCCTGGTCGAACATCTCAACCCCTTTGAGTACCCGTGAAGCTCGCGAACCAAGCATCTCGATGAGGAGGGGCTCCAAGGCTGCTTCCTGCTCGTCCGACAAGTCTGTCTCGTTCGGGGGGATCCACACCGACGTTGCAGTGTCTCCCGGGGTCAGCCACACCCAGGGAAAGCGGATGGCTCCCTCGACGAAAAGCCCCCACAGCCGTCGGTGTTGCCCGGCCCGCTTGGACGGATCCGGAAAGGCCCAGCTCCAGGTCGGATCGTCGTAGAAGGCGCTTACGAGGATCTCCACCACATCAGCCGACTCCTGAGGGGACGCTATGCGTGGGCTGAGATCGTCATGTGCGCTCAAGCGTTCAACTCCAACTGTCACCCAGAACGGGACGATGTCCATCAACAATCCCCTAAGTACATTCTGAGGTAAACCCTGGTGGGCACGTGCCCCGCTCAGACACCAACCCCTGAACCCTGTTGCCAGGGTTCAGGGGTTGGTGTCAGCAGATGCCGTTGGCCAGAATCAGGCGACTACCTGGTGTCGGTAGAACTCGGCTTCCGACGGCGGCAGCGGGGCCGTGCCCAGGATCAGGTCGGCGGCCTTCTCGGCCAGCATCATCACTGGCGCATAGATGTTGCCATTGGTCACGTACGGCATGACCGACGCGTCCACCACCTTGATCCCTTCGAGACCGTGGACGCCCATGGTCAACGGGTCGACCACCGACATCTCGTCCACGCCCATCCGCAGCGAGCAGGAGGGATGCAGCGCGGTTTCGGCGTCCTTGGCCACCCAGTCGAGAACCTCCTGGTCGGTCGTCACCGACGTGCCGGGCGAGATCTCGCCGTCGTTGAACTCGTCCATGGCCGGCTGGGTGAGGATGGCGCGGGCCACCCGCACGGCCTCGAGCCACTCC
>JBBRHF010000136.1:0-12345 GCA_038223055.1 Actinomycetes bacterium
TCGCTCAACCCGTCGACCAACTCGGCGAACCTGTCGGCCACGGTCCCGGTGAACGGCACCACCTCGACCCGGCCGGCCTGGTCCAACTCCTCAAGCGTGGTCCGGGCCTCGGAGATGATCGCCTCCGTCTCGGCCTTGACCGTCGCGACGTCGTCGTCATCGAGCAGCCCCTTGACCGCGAGCCGCTTGGCGTTGGCCCACTCCGCCTCGGTCTCCCTGATCCGGGCTTTGAGCCGGTCGCGCTTCTTCTCCGCGTCCGCGTCAGCGGCGACGCCGCGCGTCACCTGCACCGCGACGGTCTTCCCGCCGCGGATCGGTTGCGAAGCGATGCCCTTGATGATGTTGTCGGCCAGGATCGTGTTGACCTTCTCGCAGGGGCTGTATCCGGAGCGCGGGACCATGCCTGGCCGCTTGCCGGGGCAATAGAACCGGATGCGCACGGTCTTGTGGCTGCGAGGGTTGTCGATCCGCGTGTACATCCGGTGCCCGCACCGCCCACAGAACACGATCCCGTCCAGAACGTTGTCCGGCGTGGCCTTCGTGTCCCTGTTCTTCTGGCCGCGCGCGGAGAGCCTCCGCGCGTTGACCCGATGCCACAACTCAGGGTCAACGATCGCCCCCAATGGGGACTCGCGGGTCACCCGGCCAGGGTCATCTTCGCCCCGCCGTTCCAGATATGGCTTGCCGTTCTCATCCCGCAGCACCTGCTGGCGTCCCCAGGTCAGCTCGCCCTTGTAGAACGGGTTGTCCAGAATCCCGGCGATCGAGTTCGGCGGCCACGCATCCTTGCCCGTCTTGGTCGGCACGCCCTCTCGCGTCAGTCGCCGCGCGATCTCCTCGACCGACACGCCCTCATCGGCCCAGGTGAACATCTGGACCAGCCACGGGTACTCCTCGGGATACAGCTCGGGCGCCCCCGAGCGGACCTTGCGGCCATTGACGAACGCCGGCATCCCGGATGGCAGCTCCACGCCCTCGACGACCAGCGGCTTCATGCGCACCCCATACGGCGGGCGCATCGCCACCGTCGACCCGGCAACCACCTTGGCCCGAAGGTTCCTGCGGGTACGGCGCCGGACCTTCAACACCTCGCCCTTGGCGTTGACCGCGCGCACGTCCGCGTCGTACATCGCGTCCTCGTCGTGCGGGTCGATGAGTCCGATGTCCTCGGTTACCAGCGTGATCCCGAGACGCTTGCACAACGACGTGATCTTCTGGCGCTGACCCACGCCGGCCGTGATCCGCTCCAGCTCGTTGACCACCAGGAACCGCACGTGGCGGTGAGTCTCCAGATGGTCGAACATCTCCTGGAGACCCGGCCGGTCGGCCAGCGTCCGGGAGACACCCTCGTCTGTGAACGTCTCCAGCAACGAGACGCCGTGATCGGCCGCGGCCATCTCGTTGATAGCCCGCTGTTCAGTCGTCGAGCCCTGCTCCTCGGTCGAGTACCGCGTATAGCCCACACCCAGCCGCGACGTAGTGCTTGCAGGGGCTCGTCGAGCGCTCATAGACCGAGTATAGACGGCATTACGTACAAAAAACTCAGAAGCCGTCCCACTTGGGCTCGTAGAGGTAGTCCCCCTCCGGCACGCCGCTCACCGACTTCGCGAGCATCGGGCCGACCGGGGGCATGACCGGGAGGTGCATGGGCCGACGGTACTGGATCAGGGCACCTGGAACAGACGCTCGCGATCAGGTCCGACCCCGATCTGATGGTCGGTGATGCCGGCGACCCGTTCGATCACCTGCGCGATGTTGGCGACCGCGCCTTGACGGGTGCGGCACCGTGCGTGTCTGCCACTTCGGCCACGGATGCCGTGGTCGCGACGACTTCGCCGTCGGTGCGGGGAGGGGTGGCCTGCGCGCTGCGTGGAAGGCTGATGGCATGACCCCCCGATCCCGCTGGCGCGCCGCCTCGCCGTACGTGCTGGGGGGGCTGCTCACGGTCACCGGGGCACTGCACTTCCTCGCCCCCAAGCCCTACGCCGGGATCGTGCCGGACCGGCTGCCGGCCCACTACGCGCTGGTTTATGTCAGCGGCGCCGCAGAGTTGGCCGGTGCGGCCGGCCTGGTCGTCCCCCGCACCCGTCGGCTCGCAGGTTGGGCGACGGCGGCGCTGTTCGTGGCGGTGTTCCCGGCCAACGTGGCGATGGCTTTGGACTCGGGCGGCACGTCGGGGCTCTACCAGGCGGCGGCCTGGGTGAGGCTGCCGCTGCAGGTGCCGCTGATCGCCTGGGCGCTCGACATAGCGCGTCACTCAGGTCGCGAGTAGGGCCGGCAGGTAGGGCCGGCGATCAGTGGCGAGTCAGCACATAGCGGGCGAACAACGCGCCGTCCTCCTCCAGCAGGTGCGCCAGGTCGATGTCGCTCGGGCCGTGCAACGCCGCACCGACGAGCACCCGCGGCCCGGCACCGCCGACGAGGGCGGGCGAGATCGTCAGGCACAGCTCGTCCAACGACCCGGACGCCACCACCTCGCCGAGCAGCCGGGGGCCGCCCTCGCAGAGCACCCGGCTCAGCCCGCGGTCGGCCAGCCGGTCGATCGCGCCGGAGATGTCGACGTGCTCCTCCCCGGCCACGATGACCTCGGCGACCTCGGCCAGGCGGTCCCGGGCGGCCGGGTCGGAGGACCGGGACGTGACGACGATGGTGGGCTCGCTGCCGCCGAACAGCGGGGATGCCGGGTCGAGGTCGAGCCGGGACGTGACCAGGGCCAGCGCCGGAGCGGGGCGCTGGCCGGCGGCGACCCGCAGGTCGGCATAGGCGTCCTTGGGGCGAGGCGCGCGGTAGCCCTCGACCCGTGCCGTGCCGGCGCCGACGAGCACGACGTCGGCGAGGCCGCGCAGCGCCGCGAAGACCCGCTTGTCGGCCTCGCCGGACAGGCCGCCGGACCGCCCCTCGGCCACGGCCGACCCGTCGACCGAAGACACCATGTTGGCGCGCACCCAGCGCCGCCCCACCGGGTAGGCGTAGGCGACGGTGAGATCCACTTCCTCGGCGTACGTCGGGAGAAGGCGCCGCACCTCAGCGCAACCTGTTCCGGGGGCGGCGGCTCGCGGCGGCGATGACCGCAACGCACACCGCGGCGATGCCGACCTGGCAGCCCAGGACCAGCAGCCCCGAGTCGATCCCCGCGGCCCGCGCGACGGCAAGTCCGCCCACCGAGCCCACCAGGCCGACGGCGACCGTGAACAGGCAGCCGATCGGCTGCCGGCCCGGCACCACGAGCCGGCCGAGCAGGCCGATCACCAGGCCGACGATCAGGGTCGTGAGGATATTTTGCCCGTCCATGCGTCTCAGCCTGCCACGCGCACGACGGCCACGGACTCGGCGGGCAGCATGAGGCCGCCGGCCTCGCCCGTCCCGCGCCCGCCGGCCTCGCCGGACCCGGACAGGTCGACAGAGGCGAGCAGCACCTCGCCCACGGCAAGGTCGAACCGCTGCGCCTCCGGTCCCAGGTTGGCGAGGACCCGCAGTGCGCCACGGGTCACGACGACAGTCCGGGTCGCAGCGTCGGCCACGACCTCGACCCGGTCCAGGCGCGGGTCGCTGAGCTCGGGCTCGGCGCGCCGCAGCCGCACGAGCCGCCGGTGCCAGTCGAGCATCTCGGCGTGGGTGCCGTGCTCGAGCTCGGACCAGTCGAGGACCGAGCGTCGCCAGGTCGCCGGGTCCTGCGGGTCGGGCACCGACTCCTCGGCCCACCCGTGGGCGGCGAACTCCCGCCGCCGGCCCTGGCGCACGGAGTCCGCGAGCTCGATCTCCTGGTGGTCGGTGAAAAACTGCCACGGAGTCGAAGCGGCCCACTCCTCGCCCATGAACAGCATCGGGGTGCACGGCGAGGTGAGCACCAGTGCGGCGCCGACCTTGGCCAGCCCGGTCGAGATGGTGGCGGTGATCCGGTCCCCGGTCGCGCGGTTGCCGACCTGATCGTGGTCCTGCAGGTAGCCCAGGAACCGGTGACCCGGTGTGCGGGCGCGGTCGACCGGCGATCCGTGGCTGGCGGACCGGAACGAGGACCAGGTGCCGGCGTGGAAGAAGGCTGCGGTCAACGTCGTACGCAGGGCGGTGTAGGGGTCGGCGGCGAAGTCGCCGTAGTAGCCCTCGTCCTCCCCGGTCAGCAGGGCATGCAGGGCGTGGTGGAGGTCGTCGCTCCACTGGGCGGTCATCCCCATGCCGCCGCACTCGCGAGGCGTCACGGTCTGCGGTTCGTTGAGGTCGGACTCGGCGATCAGCGTCAACGGCCGGCGCACGGCCGTCGCCAGCGCATCCACCTCGCGGGACAGCGCGGGCAGCAGGTGCTCCTCGCTGTCGTCGACCAGGGCGTGTACGGCGTCCAGGCGCAGCCCGTCGAGGTGGAAGTCGCGAAGCCACATCAGGGCGTTGTCGATGATCCAGCGGCGCACCTCGTAGCTGCCCTCGTCGTCCAGGTTGATCGCGGCACCCCACGGGGTGTGGTGGCGTTCGGTGAAGTAGGGCCCGACCAGGGACAGGTAGTTGCCGCTAGGCCCGAGATGGTTGTAGACGACGTCGAGCACGACGCCCAGCCCGCGACCGTGGCAGGCGTCGACGAAACGCTTGAGCGCGTCGGGGCCGCCGTAGGGCTCGTGGACGGCGTAGGGATGCACTCCGTCGTAGCCCCAGCCGTGCACGCCCGGGAACGCGGCCACGGGCATCAGCTCGACCAGGTCGACGCCGAGGTCGACCAGGTGGTCGAGTCGCTTCTGCGCGGCGTCGAGGGTGCCGGTCTCGGTGAAGGTCCCGATGTGCAGCTCGTAGACCAGCGCGCCGGGCAGCGCGACGCCGCGCCACGCGTGGTCGGTCCAGGTGAACCGGGTGTCGTCGTAGACCCGGCTCGGGCCGTGCACGCCGTAGGGCTGCCAACGGGTGCGCGGGTCAGGAATGGGGGTGTCATCCGTCCCGACGGAGAAGGAGTAGTCGGTCCCGTGGACGGCTCCGGGCAGCTCGAGGCGCCACCAGCCACCGGGAGCGGGAGTCATCTCGTGGCGAGCGCCGTCGACCTCGATGTGGACGTCGGGCGCATGGGGAGACCACAGGGAGAAGAGCGTCACGGCGTGGAACCGTACCCGGGTGGGCCCGGGCGGAACCCAGGCCTGTCCAGAAGCCTGCGGCTCTGCCAAGATCACCGGATGGTCAAGAAGTCGAAGTCGTCGGAAAAGTCGTCCGCCAAGTTCGATGCCCAGTCTGATGCCCAGTCCGCCGCCCTATCCGCTGCCCAGGCGTCGGCGGACGGTCGGCCCGCCGGGCAACGCGTCACCGACCTGCTCCGCGTGCCGGTCGGCCCGGTCGACCTGCGTCA
This sequence comes from Actinomycetes bacterium, assembly GCA_038223055.1. Classification (GTDB taxonomy): domain Bacteria; phylum Actinomycetota; class Actinomycetes; order JACCUZ01; family JACCUZ01; genus JBBRHF01. The sequence continues at coordinate 5,318 of JBBRHF010000136.1, forward strand.
GATCCCCACCAGGGCCGTCGTCGGTTTCGACGGCGACAAGGCCGCGGGCGAGGCCGCGTTGCTGGCGCTCGGACCCCGGCTCGCCGAGCTGCAGGAGCGGCTGTTCGCCGAGGGCCGCACCGGCGGGTCGCGGCGGATCCTGCTGGTGCTGCAGGGCATGGACACCTCCGGCAAGGGCGGCACGGTGCGCCACGTGGTCGGCGAGGTCGACGCGCAAGGCGTGTCGATCACCTCGTTCAAGGCCCCGACCCGCGAGGAGCTCGCGCACGAGTTCCTGTGGCGGATCAAGGCGCGGGTCCCCGAGCCGGGCATGATCGGGGTGTTCGACCGCTCGCACTATGAGGACGTCGGTGTCGTGCGGGTGCACAACTTGGTCGAGCGGCGCACCTGGGCGCGTCGCTACACCACCATCAACCGGTTCGAGGAGCGGCTGACTGCCGAGGGCACGACTCTCGTCAAGTGCTTCCTGCACATCTCGGCGGACGAGTCACGCAAGCGGCTGCTGAAGCGGCTGGCCAGCCCCGACAAGCTGTGGAAGTTCACGCCGGGCGACGTCGACGAGCGGGCCTTCTGGGACGACTACCAGACGGCCTACTCCGAGGCGATCGAGCGGTGCAGCCCCGAGTCCGCGCCGTGGCACGTCGTGCCGGCGGACCGCAAGTGGTACCGCAACTGGGCCATCATGAACATCCTCGTGGAGCACCTCGAAGCGATGGCGTTGCAGTGGCCGGCACCTGACTACGACGTCGACGAGCAGCGCGCCCGAGTGCTCGCGAGCAACTGAGGTGGCGCGACGAGCTACTGGCGGCTGAGCAACGCCACCGGCAGGGTGCCCAGCAGTTCGCCCAGCGCGATCTGGTCGTGCCGCCCCACGCCGTACGTCGTGGCGGTGAGCACGTCGGTCCACCGGCCCTCGGGCAGCAGCACGACGGCGTCGGTCCAGCCGCCGGCGCGGGCCAGGGTCTCCGGCAGCCGGGTGGCCACGGTCACCACGTCGCCGCCGCGGCCGAACGCGATCGCGTGCGGGCTGGTCGTGCGCATCGGGGTATAGCCGCCGCCGGGGCCGAAGGACGCGGGCCGGTCGCGGCGCAGCCGAAGGGCGCGGGACACCACGAGCAGTTTCTCGTCGTCGAGGTCGACCGGTGCCCCGCCGCCGTCCAGCCGCTCGAGTCGCTTGCCGCGCGCCGCGTAGTCGACCGGTCGGCGGTTGTCCGGGTCCACCAGAGACAGGTCGACCAGGTCGGCGCCCTGGTAGACGTCGGGCACGCCCGGCATGGTCAGCTGAACCAGTTTCTGGCCGAGCAGGTTGACCCGGAACGCGGGCGCGAGCCGCTGGACGAAGGCCTCGACTCCGGCCCGGACGGCTGGGTCGGCGATGACCTGCTCGGCGAAGGCGCGCACGGCGTCGTCGTAGGCCGGGCCGGGCTCGGTCCAGGTGGTGTGGCGCTTGGCCTCGCGGGTGGCCTTCTCGAGGTAGCCCTGCAGCCTCGGGGCGTCCAGCGGCCAGGCGCCGAGGAGGGTCTGCCAGATGAGGTAAGCCGTGTTGGCGTCGAGCTCGGCGGGGCGGTAGGCGCTCGACGCCGCCCGCCAGGAGGCGACCTCGCCGGACCACTCCGGCACCAGTTCGGTCAGCGCGAACAGCCTGGCCCGGACGTCCTCGCTGCGCTTGGTGTCGTGGGTCGACAGGGTGGTCATGGCCGATGGCCAGGTGCGCTGCTGGCGCTCGCACCACGCGTGGAACTCCTCCGGCGAGACGCCGAGATGGCTCGGGTCGCCGCCGACCTCGTTGAGGGCGGTGAAGCGCAGCCAGCGGTAGAAGGCGGTGTCCTCGACGCCCTTGGCCATGACCGGTCCGCAGGTCTGCTGGAACCGGACGACAAACTCGTCGCGGTGGGCGCCCCGGCCGTAGTCTCCCAGCGCCAACGCGCCGACCAGTCGGGCCGTGTCGTGGCGATCCTCGGGCAGCCGGGAGATGGCCGTCTGGACGGCCGCGTCCACGGTGTCGCGGGCCTGCTGCGGGGGGGGCTCGCCCGGCACGACGTAGGCCCGATAGACGCCGAATGCCGCCAGGACCTCCACGATGGCCTCGCGCAGGCCGCGGCGGGTGTGGTCGCGCAGCGCCAGGTGGTCGGCCGACACCGCGGCCGCGACCTCGACCAGCCGGTGCACCTCAGCCTGCAGACCCCGTTCGACGACGAAGCGTTTGGCCCCGTCGACGACCTCCGCGAAGTCCCCGGGCTCGCCGGTCAGCGAGGTGTAGAGCCGGCTCAGCTCGTCGGCCGCCCCGGGGTCGGCGAACAGCCCGCCGGCACGCAGCAGCGCGTCGTAGCCGGTCGTGCCGGCGCACGGCCAGTCACTGGGCAGTTCCTCCTCGCCTTCGAGGATCTTCTCGACGACCACCCACCCGCCGCCGGTCGCCGCGTCGAGCCGCCGCAGGTAGCCCCGCGGATCGGCCAGCCCGTCGGGATGGTCGATCCGCAGCCCGTCGATGCAGCCCTCGTTCACCAGCGCGATCAGCACGGCATGGGTCTGGGCGAAGACCCGCTCGTCCTCGACCCGCAGCGCGACCAGCGTGTCGATGTCGAAGAAGCGCCGGTAGTTGAGCTCCTCGTCGCCGACCCGCCAGTGCGCCAGCCGGTAGAACTGCCGGTCCAGCAGGTCATCGATCGGGAGGCCCTCGGTGCCGGCTCGCACCGGGAAGACCTTGTCGAAGTAACGGACCAGCGGCTCCTCGCCCGAAACGTCAAGCTCGATCTCTCCGTCGCGCACGCAGTCGCCGATCCGCCGGCCCAGCACCGGCATGAGGATCGCGCGCTCCTGCGCGGCCCATTCGACGTCGAACCAGGCGGCGTACGGCGAGGCCGGGCCGTCGCGCAGCACCGACCACAACGCCGCGTTCAGCGACGCCGGGGTGGGCACGGCCATGTGGTTGGGTACGACGTCGACGACGACACCCATGCCGCGGCGCCGAGCCGCGGCGGACAGGCGATGGAACGCGTCGGCCCCCCCCAGATCCTCGCTGAGCCGGTCGTGGTCCACGACGTCGTAGCCATGGGTCGAGCCAGGCGTGGCCGCGAGAATGGGGGACAGGTAGACGTGGGACACACCGAGCGCGTCGAGATAGTCCAGGGCACCCTCGGTGTCGGCGAAGCCGAACTCCGAGCGCAACTGGACGCGGTAGGTAGCGGTAACGGGGGGGCGGTCCATCCGTCGAGCTCCCTCAGACCACGCGGGTGAGCACCAGGATCGAGCGCGCCTCGACCGTCACCGGCTCGCCCGCCTTGGCCGACGGACGGTCCTCGACGAGCGGAGCCGAGGTGTCGAGCACGATGCCCCAGCGTTCGCCGTAGACCTCCTTGGGGACGATGAACGCGATGTCCTCGTGGTGGCCGTTGAACAGCAGCAGGAACGAGTCGTCGACGATAGGCTCACCGCGAGGCGTGGGCTCGACGATGGCGTCCCCGTTGAGGAAGACGGCCATCGACCGGGCGTAGCCGTTCTGCCAGTCCTCGGCGGACATGTGCTCACCCGACGGGGTGAACCACGCGATGTCGCCGATCTCGCTCTCGGATCCCCTGGTGGGGTCGCCCTGGAAGAACCGCCGGCGGCGGAACACTGCGTGCTCGCGGCGCAGCGCGACCAGCGACTCGGTGAACTCGGTCAGGCTCCAGTTCACCTTGGCCCGAGCCCAGTCGACCCAGGAGATCTCGTTATCCTGACAGTAGGCGTTGTTGTTGCCGCCCTGGGTCCTGCTGAGTTCGTCGCCGTGCAGCAGCATCGGCACGCCCTGGGACAGGAACAGCGTGGTGAGCAGGTTGCGCTTCTGCTTCTCGCGCAGGGCCTCCACCTCGAGGTCGCTGGTCTCCCCCTCGACCCCGCAGTTCCAGGAGCGGTTGTGGTTCTCCCCGTCGCCGCCTCCTTCGCCGTTGGCCTCGTTGTGTTTGTCGTTGTAGGAGACGAGATCGTTCAGCGTGAAGCCGTCATGGGCGGTGACGAAGTTGATGGACGCGATCGGGCGGCGGCCGTCCTCCTGATAGAGGTCGGCCGACCCGGTCAGCCGGGAGGCGAACTCGGCCAGGGTGGCCGCCTCGCCTCGCCAGAAATCGCGCACGGTGTCGCGGTACTTGCCGTTCCACTCGGTCCACAGAGGTGGGAAGTTGCCCACCTGGTAGCCGCCGTCGCCGACGTCCCAGGGCTCGGCGATCAGCTTGACCTGCGAGACGATCGGGTCCTGCTGGACGAGGTCGAAGAAGGCGGAGAGCCGGTCCACCTCGTGGACCTGGCGGGCCAACGAGGACGCGAGGTCGAACCGAAAACCGTCCACGTGCATGTCGGTGACCCAGTAGCGCAACGAGTCCATGATCAGTTGCAGGACGTGCGGCGAGCGCATCAGGAACGTGTTTCCGGTGCCGGTGGTGTCGTAGTAGTGCTCGGGCTTGCCGTCGACGAGGCGGTAGTAGGCCTGGTTGTCGATGCCCCGGAAGGACATCGTCGGCCCCATGTTGCTGCCTTCGGCGGTGTGGTTGTAGACGACATCGAGGATGACCTCCATGCCGGCCTCATGCAGGTCGCGCACCATCGACTTGAACTCCAGCACCTGCTGGCCTTGCTGGCCGCTGGCGGCGTAGGCGTTGTGCGGGGCGAAGAAGCCGATGGTGTTGTAGCCCCAATGGTTGGCCAGTCCCCGCTGCTGCAGGTGGTGGTCCTGCACGAACTGGTGCACGGGCATCAGTTCGACGGCCGTGACGCCCCGCTTCTTCAGGTGCTCGATCATGACCGGGTGGGAGAGCCCGGCGTAGGTTCCCCGCACCTCCTCGGGGACATCCGGGTGGGTCATCGTCAGGCCCTTGACGTGCGCCTCGTAGATCACGGTGTCGTGGTAGGGGATGCGGGGGTTGCGGTCGTTCTGCCAGTCGAAGAAAGGGCTGATCACGACCGACTTCATCGCGTGCGGCGCGCTGTCGACGTCGTTGCGCTTTGCGGGGTCGGCGAAGTGGTAGCCGAACAGGGACTCGTCCCAGTCGACCTGTCCCTCGACGGCCTTGGCGTAAGGGTCCAGCAGTAGCTTGTGCGGGTTGCAGCGGTGGCCGCGCTTGGGGTTGTAGGGCCCGTGGACGCGGTAGCCGTAGCGCTGGCCGGGCCCGACCCGGGGCAGGTAGCCGTGCCAGACGCGGGCGTCGACCTCGGGCAGGGTGACCACTGTCTCCTTGCCCTTGGGACGGAACAGGCACAGCTCGACCTTCTCGGCGACTTCGGAGAACAGGGCAAAGTTGGTGCCGGCGCCGTCGAAGGTGGCGCCGAGGGGATATGCCGTTCCAGGCCAGATTTCCATGGACGGATTGTCCCTGATGCGGCCGGACCCCCGGCAGTCAGGGCTGGACCGGCCAGGCCGCTCCATCGTCAGCGCGCGGGCAACCCCGGCATCGCGAAGCCGCGGGCGAACGCGCGGACCTCGGCGCCCACAGCGTCCAGCCCCGACTCGTCCCCGGCCGCGACCGCGGTGACCACCTGGTCGATCCAGCCAGCCACCCGGCCCATGTCCTCAGGCGTCATGCCGCGGGTGGTGACAGCGGCCGTGCCGATGCGCACCCCCGAGGGGTCGAACGGCTTGCGCGGATCGAACGGCACCGTGTTGTAGTTGAGCTCGATGCCAGCCCGGTCCAGCGCCTGGGCGGCCGCTTTGCCTGAGACGGCCTTGCTGGCCAGGTCGACCAGCAGCAGGTGGTTGTCGGTGCCGCCGGAGACGAGGTCGAAGCCGCACTCGGACAGGGCCGCGGCGAGCGCTTTGGCGTTGGCCACGACGGCGTGGGCGTAGCGGGCGAACTCCTCGGTCGAGGCCTCCTTGAGCGCGACGGCGATCGCGGCGGTCGTGTGATTGTGCGGGCCTCCTTGCAGACCGGGAAAGACCGCCTTGTCCAGGGCCTTGGCGTGCTCCGTCGTGCTCATCAGCATCGCGCCCCGAGGGCCGCGGAGTGTCTTGTGCGTGGTCGTGGAGATGACGTCAGCGTGACCGACCGGCGAGGGGTGCGCCCCGCCCGCGATCAACCCGGCGATGTGTGAAATGTCGGCGACGAGGACGGCGCCGACCTCGCGGGCCACCTCGGCGAACGCCGGGAAGTCGATGGTGCGCGGGATGGCGGTGCCACCGCAGAAGATGACCTTCGGCTGCTCGGCTCGGGCGACGTCGCGGACCTCGTCCATGTCCACCCGGCCAGTCTCCTTGCGCACGCCGTACTGCACGCTTCGGAACCACCTGCCGGTGGCCGAGACCGGCCAGCCATGGGTGAGGTGACCGCCCATCGGCAGGGCCATGCCCATCACGGTGTCGCCCGGGTCGAGGAAGGCGAGGTAGATCGCGAGGTTGGCCGGTGACCCGGAGTAGGGCTGGACGTTGGCGTGGTCGACCCCGAACAAGGCCTTGGCCCGCTCGACCGCCAGAGTCTCGACCCGGTCGATGACCTGCTGGCCCTCGTAGTAGCGCTTGCCGGGATAGCCCTCGGAGTATTTGTTGGTCAGCACGCTGCCGGTCGCCTCGAGCACGGCCGCCGAGGCGTAGTTCTCCGAGGCGATCAGGCGCACCGACTCGTGCTGACGGACTTCCTCGGCCACGACGAGGTCGGCGATCTGCGGATCGCTGCGGCGCAGGTCAGGATCGGCCATCGGGGCATGGGTCACGAGCAGTCTCCTCACGTTTGGTGCGTCCGGACTGTCACGAGCGTAGTCGCGGCGATGCCGTGAGAGGTCGAACGTGTGGGCCGGGCGTTGCCGTGGCGCCCAGTGATAGACACACGGCATCAGCGTGCTGAGCAGAGGCCAGTCGCCCCACCAGCTGCCGAAGGCGTCCACCGCGCGGACGTCCAGGTGCGCGGGGAACCTGCGGCCGGCCCGATCGGTCAGTGGGCCGCCAGGGCCGCCAGGGCCGTCTCGCGGCGGCGGACCGGGGCGGACCTCCACGTGGCATTGGGCCGCGGCGAGCAGCGCGACCATGGTGCCCAGTCGCGGGGACGGCGTCTCACCCGCCTCGATCC
>JBBRHF010000137.1:0-12276 GCA_038223055.1 Actinomycetes bacterium
ACCGGGCGAGGACCCGGGCGCGGAACAGGGCAATGCCGAAGATGAGGCCGCCGAGGATGTAGCCGATGCCAGTGAGGTTGAACAGGATCTGCATGTGGCCGATGTCTCCGGTGGGGGTGCCGCCGGCGGCGGCGGCGACAACGTCGTTGACGAAGGCGGGCGCCTTCTCGGTCAGCGCGGGGAGCGCGAGCGCGGCGATGACCTCGGTGGCAAACAGGAGCAGGTAGCCGGCGGCGAATAGGACGAACCCGACGAGCCCGAGCAATCGCAGTTGGCGAACCTGCCGCAGGTAGATGCCGGTGATTCCGGCCAGGGCAAGGGCGCCCATGACGGCCTTGGCGGTGGAGCGAATCACCCACTGGTTGGTGTCGGTCAGGAAGCTGTCCGTGGGTGGGTGGTTGATCTGGACTGCGATGAAGATGGCTCCGGCGGCCGCGGCGCAGACGGCGGCGGCCCGGGTCAGGTTATGGGTGGTGACGGTCATGTCTGGCTCCTTGGTTCCTGTCCGGGCGCGATGCTCCGGTGATGTCTAGGACGGTAGGAGCCGGCGTGGTGACCGGTCATCACAAGGTGATGTGACCCGGTTGGTGATTCGTCCTCGCCAAGGGGTGGACGGTGGATCTGGCTACAGCAGGCCGAGGTCGCCGGCGCGTTGTACGGCGGCCCGGCGGGTGTTCACGGCGAGCTTGGTGAAGATGTGCTTGGTGTGGGTGCGCAGAGTGTTGACCGACACGAAAAGTTGCTGCGCGATCTCAGGCCCGGTCAGGTCGGTGGCCAGCAGTCGGAGCACCTCGAGCTCGCGGTCGCTCATGGCTTCCTGACCGGGCGATGCGTCGGTCAGCCGAGCAGGTCGTGGCTCCTGGTCGCGCAGCGCGATGCGCATGAGCTCGACGGCATGTTCGGAGCCGGGCATGTCGCCTCGCGGTGCGGCGGTGCGGAGCAGTTCCTCCAGCGCCGGCCCTTCGTCGAGGAACAGGCGGACGTAGCCGACCGGGGCGCCGTCCGCCAGGGCCTTATCGAGGTCGCTGAGGGCGGCGGGCAGGTCTCCCCGGGCCCGGTGGGCGAGCGCCCGCACGACGAGCGTCTCGATGATGCTGCCGCTGCGGTCAGCGGCTTGTGCCGCTTCGAGGACGCGGTCGAGTAGGTGCATGGCGGCGTCGATGCCCGCGGAGTCGTGGTCAGTGCCGCACTGTGCGACCAGGAGCCGGGCGAGTGTGAGGAGGTTGAACTCTGCCAGGTACGTGGGTTCGTCATCGGCGGAGACGTCGTGGTCGTGGGCCCAGTCCCACGCGTCCGCCAGCCGGCCCTGGGCGATTCGGAGTCGCGCTGTGGCGGCAGGGATAGGTTGGATATCGGGGAAGAAACCGGCCAGGTACAGCGGCTCGGCCTGCTCGAGCATGGCCACGGCTTCATCGAGGTCACCGCGGGCGCGCAGCAACCCGGCCGTGGCGGAGTACCAGCGATACCGGTTCTCCAGCAGCGACGCCCGGTCGCCCAGGTCGCGCGCGGCCTGGAGGTGCTCGTCTGCGGCGTCGAGCTCTCCGTGCTCGCGCAGGATGTCGGCCAGGCCCACGTGAAGGTCGCCGGCTGTGGACAGGTCAGGTTCTTCGTGGCGGTCCGCGGTCTGGAGTGCCCGTTCGAACAGCCGCCGCGCCTCGTCGGGGCGGCCACGGGCCAGCCACATGCTGGCCAGGACGACGGTGGCGCCGAGCTCGTCGGCAATGGCGCCAGCCAGATGCAGGCTGCGCACCGCGTCAGTGAACGTGTCCACGGCCGTGATCAGGTCCCCCATTGCCCAGGAAGCGAGACCGAGGAACCCGGCCGCTCCGCTGCGGGCGAGATGGTCCTCGGGGCCGACCAGCTCGAGCGCCTGCCGAGCATGGTCCATAGTGCCGGACGTCTCGCCGCGTGCCTGGGCGAGACAGGCGCGGTAGACCGCGATCGTGGCCGGGAGCGTGCGCAGCTCCTTCTCCCGGCCACGCACGGCCTGCGCCAGACTCCCTCCGGCTTCGGCACGGAATGTTATCTGATCAGGCCTGATGTCCCCCCGGCCCTCACCCTCGGCTGCGGAGCTGAGGCCGGCCTGCGCGAAGTCGAGCCACGCCTCGAACCCATCGAGGTCGCCTTCGGACAGCCGGACCCACGCCACGAACGCCGCAAGCAGGGGGCGGCGTCGGACCACGTCGTCGGGAAGCTCTCGGAGCCACTCGCGCAGCGTCCGGTCCTGACGGCGCTTGCGGAGGTCGGAGAGCGCAAGCTCGACAAGATCCGCCGCGCCTTCGGTATCGTGGGCGGCGATGGCGTGCGGGACGGCGTCGGCGATCCTGCCGTGCTCGGCGTACCAGCGTGCCGCAGACCGGTGCAGGCCGGCGACCCGGTCCGGGTCGGAGGAGGTGAGGTGGGCCTGGAGTGCGTCGCCGAACAGGTGGTGATATCGGAACCACTGCCGCTGGTCATCGAGCGGGACCACGAACACGTTCGAACGTTCGAGAGTGTCGAGCATCCGGTGCCCGTCGCTGCCTCCGGTGACCGCGTCGCACAGCGGTCCGTTCAGCTCCTGAAGCACCGACGTGTCGAGTAGGAACGCCCGGACGTCGTCGGGCTGGCTGCGCAGCACCTCGTCCAGCAGGTAGTCCAGGACGAACCGGTGGCTGCCGGTGAACGCGTCCACGAACTCATCGACGTCGCCGCCCCCCGTGCGGCCGCGAGCCGACAGAGCTGCCAGTTGGAGCCCGGCAGCCCAGCCTTCGGTCCGGGCCTCGAGGGCCGCGACCTGCGCCTGTTCGAGCTCCAGGCCCATCACCTGGGTAAGGAACGTGTCTGCCTCGTCGGTGGTGAACCGCAGGTCGGAGGCACGGAGCTCGAGGAGCTCGCCCCGGGCTCGTAGTCGCGACAGCGGGAGCGGCGGGTCAGCGCGCGTCGTGATGGCGAGGGTGACCTGTGGAGGCAGGTTGTCGAGCAGGAACGTGACGGCGTCATGGACGGCCGAGGCGTTGATGACGTGGTAGTCGTCGAGTGCCAGCACGGTCGCCTCGGCGGTCGTGTCGAGGTCGTTGACCAGGCTGACCAGCACGTCGGTCGCGGTGGCGCGGTCGCTCTCCAGCAGCGCCAGCGCATCGGCACCCACATCCGGGCTCGTGGCCTGAAGCGCTGAGACGACGTGGGTGAGGAACCGGGCCGGGTCCGAGTCGCCGTCGTCCAGAGACAGCCACGCCACGTGGTGCGGCCCTCCCGGTCGGTTTACGTCGGTCGACGTGAGCCATTGCGTCAAGAGGGTGGTCTTCCCGAACCCGGCCGGGGCCGAAACTAGGACGAGGCGAGGCATCGAACGCCGGTCGGCCAGGAGCTGGTCGGTGAGCCGGGGACGAGGCACCAGCTGTCGCCGCGGGGTCGGCAGGTGCAACTTGATGCCCAGCACCGTCATCCGGTCAGGGTAAGGGGTGGCGCCGATCGACCCGCTGCGGACTCCTCGACCTACCGGGTGTGCCGTCTCGGCTGCGACGCGCGTGGGCGCTGCCAGGCCCGCAGTCCCCGCGCGCCGTCTCCTGGCCTGACGCGACCAGGTGGCCAGTCAGCGAGATTCCGACGCCGGGTTCATGCCAATCACAAACCGCGTCACATCATGTGGTGATGTCCGGTAACCAAGCCCCGTTCTACGGTCACGGGCACCGCCGGACACCCGTCCGGCAGCACGCAACCCGGGAGCAAACCATGACCGTCAAACTGCTGCCACACCACGCAGCGCATCCGAACTGTCACTGCCCCGCTTGCACGCTATGCGCGCTGGCTACCTCCTGATAGGTGTGGAACTCGCCCTGGTCAAGTGGCCTATCCTGCCCGACTCCGCCAACCTGCCGCTCTACGAGGGTGCCACGCTTTGCCTACTCACCGCCATGTCCCTCTTGGCGTTGCTGGGTCTGCGCCACCCGGTCAAGATGCTTCCCGTCCTGTTGTTCGAGTCGGCCTGGAAACTCCTCTGGCTCTCCCTAGCTAGGACCCCGCGTCGGAAACGGTTGAGGGTGTTCGACCGAGCGAGGTGCGGGCTCTGGGAGGTCTGTGGGTCCTGGGTGGGGGCCGTTGGGCGGGGTCCGGATGGGGATCTGAGGGTCGGGATCGGCGCCCTGTGAGGCTGCCGGGCCCCCGGCTGCCCTGCCTGACCTTTCAGGTCGCCATCTCGGGGGTCCATCCGGACCCTCGGAGCTTGCGGAGGTTGTGGCACAACGTGTGCAGAGCCCATTCGCCGTCGGTCTTGTCTTGGCCTCGGAGCCGGAACTGTTCGGCGTCTTGGGCGACTTTCATCTGCCCGAAGACGGGTTCCACGATCGCCTTGCGTAGTCGGCCTTGCCCTGCAGGGTGTGCAGCTTGCGGGTCATTCGTTGCTCGGGGGGTCAGGTTCTTCGGGATCCGACCGCGTGGCGCGGGCGGCGGTTTCTCGCTGTGCTTGAGCCGGCCGGTCGCGATCAACGGATCCATCCCGGCCTCGGTGACGGCGGCGACGTTGTCGGCGGAGAAGTACCCGGCATCAGCCAGGAAGGTCTTGGGCAGCCCGCCGATCCCCGCCGCGGCCAAGGAAACTTTCAGGCGGGTCAGCATGTCGGGCAGGGCCGGGCAGTCCGCCCCCGAGGGCCCCAGCATCCAGCTCAGGATCACTTGGCTGTGCTCATCGACGATGTGCTGGGCGTTGAAGCAGTAGTGGAACGACCCGTCGGAGGTCTTCATGATCCGCGCGTCCGGGTCGGTGAACGACCGTTGCGCCTTCGCCGGCACCACCGCAGCAGCTTCGGCGGCATTCCCGGCCTCACTGGCCTGCCCCGGATCCTCACCCCGCTGCGCGGCGGCCGCCTCGGCCGCGGCCCGGGCCTTCCCCCGGCGCTCCGCCTCCAACGCGGCCTTCGCCGTGCGGATCGCCGCGAGGCGCCCCTCGCGCCGCGCCAGCTCCGCGGAAAGCCCATCCCCGGACCGGTCCGGCCCGTACGCGGCGTCCTCCGCCGCGTCCAGGTTGGCCGCGTCCGCGAGCAGCACGTCGACCTCCCCGGCCAGGTCCGCCTCGGCGCGCACCATCCGGTCATAACTCATCACCCGGTGCCGACTCGCCGAAGCCCGGATCTTCGAGCCATCCAGCGCGACCCGACCCAGAGACACCAGCCCCGCCCGGGAGCACAACGACAACGCCTGGGTGAACAGGGCCTTGAACGCCTCCGCGTGCCGGGTCCGGAACCGGCTGATCGCCACGAAGCCCGGGGCCTGCTGCGCGGTCAAGAACCCGAACGCGATGTCGTCATGGCAGCGCCGCTCCAACGCCCGCGAGGACGTGACCCCGTGGGAGTAGCCGTAGATCAGAATCTTCACCATCAGCCGCGGGTCATAGGGCGGAACCCCCGCGGACCTCGGTGTAGTCGGCATAGATCGGGCTCAGGTCCAGCCCATCCTCAACCAGAGCATCGACCCACCGGGCCGGATGATCGCCCGCCAGCCAGTCCCGAATATCCGGCGGCAGCAGCATCGGCTGGTCCTGGTCATACCGCCGGAACGTCTTATCCACCGGCGATTTCGGTCGAACCGTGCCGGCCGCAAACTCATCGACGTCCAACAGCACGGAATGTTCAGCGTCCCACCGATCTGACATGCCCCATTCTCCTGCAACCACAAGCCATCACGGGTTACCGACACGGGGTCCTAGCGGACGTATCACACGTACTACCTGCTGGAGCAGCTCGGCAGCGCCGAGGACGACGTGCCCGGGCAGGTGTTCCTCGGGACACTGGCGCAGTCCGCTGTGGTCGTCGCGGCCTCCGGCTCGGCGGCGGGCTGTCGGACCGGACCGGCCGGCGGAAGGTTTTCAGTCTCGCCGCGTCGACCGTGTACGGCGTGGCGATGTTCGTGAACGCGCTGGCCAGCAGTTTCAACGGCTTCCTCGTCGGCATGGCCATCGGCGGACTCGGCTTCAGTGTCTACGTTGCGGTCGACCTCGCGCTGGCCGTCCTGGCGGTTGCCGCCGGCAGGTAGGGCGTGCTGTTCGCAGTCACGAGTGTCAGCGCACTCCTCGGCGCCGCTGCCGTCCTGCCGGTGCGGACTGTGCACTGAGGCCCGGTCCGGGCGGGGCGTTAGGTCAGCGTCGTGCGTGCAGCAGGTCCAGCTCCGTCGCCCGACGGATCGCCGCCCGTCGGTTGTTCACGCCGAGCTTGGTGTAGATGTTCTTGGTGTGCGTGCGCACGGTGTTCAGCGACAGCACCAGCTCCCAGGCGATGTCCGGGCCGCCGAGGTCGGTCGCGAGCAGCCGGAGCACGTCCAGCTCGCGGCCGCTCAACGGCTCGACCATCCCGGCCGCCGGCGTCGGCCGCGTCGGCGTTCCGCCGAAGGGGGGCAGCAGCCGCCGGACGTAGGCAGGTGCGATCCCGCGTTGCGCCGCCGCTGCGAGCAGGGCGCTCATCGGCGGACCCTCGTCGGTGAAGACCCGGACGTAGTCCTCGGGCTCGGCCAGCGTCAGGGCGCCCTCCAACGCCGCGAGAGCGGCCATGGTGTCGCCGCTCGCCTGGTGCCCGAGAGCCTGCAGGACCAGGATCTCGAGGACGGTTCCGGTCCTGCCGCCGTCCTCGGCAGCCTGGCGGAGACGCTGCAGCAGCTCAAGCGCCTGCCGCCCGGAGCTCACGAGGCGCTCGCTCCGGCACTCCGCCAGCAGCAGCCTGGCGAGCGTGACGTGGTCGAACTCGTGCAGGTAGCTGACGTCGTCCTCCGACGACAGGTCCCGCTCGCGCGCCCACCGGCGGGCCTCGCCCAGCTTGCCCTGGGCGATCCACACCCGAGCCCGCATCGCGGGGATCGGCCGCACGTCGGGAGAGAAGTCGCCTGCGTAGACCCGGTCCGCGTCGGTGAGCAGGTCCGCTGCGGCGTCGAGGTCCCCTTCGGCCTCCCGGACGCGGGCCGTCGCGACCCGCCAGCGGTGGGGGTTCTGCGGCAGGGCGAGGTGCTCGCCGAGCTCCTGGCTGCGCAGAGGAGCTCGTTCGCGGCCGCCAGGTCGTCCCGCTCCCGGTGCAGCGCGGCCATCCCGACGTACATGTCGGCCGTTCCCCGCAGGACCGGGCCCGCCTGCTCGGCGGCGAGCCGTAGCGCCTCCTCGTAGGTGTGCATGGCGTCACGGAGCCGGCCCTGGACGACATGGAGGTCCCCCAGCGTGATCGCCAGTCCGAGGACGTCGGCAATGTGGCCCGCCCGCCGCATGTGCATCCACGATTCGGCGTATCCCGCCTGCGCCGCCGCAACGTCCCCGTCACCCCACGACGCGAGCCCGATGAGTGCCGGCGCAGCTGCCCGCCCCAGGTCGTCGTCGGCACCGGCGAAGCCCAACGCCCTCCGGGCATGCGTGGTGCAGCCGGCCCGGTCGCCGAGCATCAGCGCCTGCCCGGCGCGGTGCACGGCGACCCTCGTGGGAAGGGTCCGGAACCGCTCTTCGTCGACGACCACCATGTCCGGCGGTCGGTCCTGCGGTCCGCCGCCCTCGGCCGACATCGTGTACAGCCACCGCTCGGCGCCCCGGAGGTACGGCTCAACACCGTCGATCTGACCGGTGGACATGAGGGATCCCACGTAGTCGTTGCTGAGCACCGGCCTGGCCCGAAACTGCGCTTCGGGGAGGGCCTCCATCCAGCGCCGCAGGGTGTTCTCCTGCCGGAGCAGCTGCATGGACGCGGCCGCCAGCTCGACCATGTCCGCTGCGCGGTCGAAGGCCCCGGCTGCCAGGGCGTGGTCGATGGCGACGGCTCGTTCGCCGTTCTCCTCGTACCAGGCGCTCGCGCGCCGGTGCAGCGCCGAGACGAGGTCGGGCTGCTCGTCGAGCAGGCGGGCTCGCAGCACGTCGGCGAACAGGTGGTGGTAGCGGTACCACCGGCGACGGTCGTCCAGCGGCACCAGGAACAGGTTGGCCCGGTCCAGCGACTCCAGCATCGCCTTGCCGCCGCTGCGCTCAGTCACGGCGTCGCAGAGCGGACCGCTCAACCGGTCGAGGATGGCGGTACGCAGCAGGAACGTCTGGACCTCCTCGGGCGGCCGGGCCAGCACCTCCTCGATCAGGTAGTCGACGACGTATCTGGCGTCGCCCGCGAAGCCGGCGATGAACTCGGCGACGTCCACGCGCCCCTGCATCGACAGCGCCGCCAGCTGGAGGGCGGCGATCCACCCCTCGGTGCGACCCTCCAGCGCCGCCACGTCCGCAGCGGTGAGCTCCAGGCCCATCACGCCGTTGAGGTACGCGACCGCCTCCTCAGGGGTGAAGCGCAGGTCCGCAGCACGGACCTCGACCAGCTCGCCTCGGGCCCGGAGCCGAGCGAGCGGCAGCGCCGGATCGGCGCGGCCGGCACGTTCGAACGGCTGCCGTACTTCTTCGGCGGCGTGTTGCTGATGTCGTTGCTGCTGCTGATGCTGGTGTTCCGGTCGGTCGTCGTGCCGGTCAAGGCCGTGGTCATGAACCTGCTTGCGACCTCGGTGGCGCTCGGGGTGCTGGCACTTGCTGTCAGCGGCGGCCCACTCGGTGACCTGGTCGGCATCCCCGAGGAGACGCCCATCCCAGTTCAGCTGCCCATCGGTATCTTCGCCGTGCTCTTCGGGCTCTCGATGGACTACGAGATCTTCCTCCTGTCCCGAATCAAGGAGGAGTACGACCGGACCGGGGATAACGCCGTCGCTGTCGCCGATGGCCTTGCCAAGTCCGCTCCGTGGCTGGACCGGCTGCTGCCGAACATCCACCTCGAAGGTCACGAGGTGACCGACGAGGAGTTCGACCTGCGTGACGCCATCGGCCGCCAGCGCGGCCCGATCGACGTCCACACCACGACCGGGGTCTGAACGCTCCTGACTGCGCAGTGTCCGGGCGGGTCAGTGGCTGCGACTTCGCCCGAGCCTCCCCCGACCCGAGGACCAAGTTGTGGTCGGCCAGCCGCTGACGATGGCGCTGGTCATGCTGGCCGAGGTCACCCCAGGTCCGGATCCTGGCGCGGCTCGGAGTCGCTCTCGTCCGACGCCCGCACGAGCATCCGTTCGCCAGGACGGCCGAAGATGCTGAGCACCTCCGCTGGCTCGTCGCCGGTGCTGCCGAACCAGTGCGGCACCTGCGTGTCGAACTCTGCCGCTTCCCCGACACCAAGGATCAGGTCGCGATCGCCAAGGATGAGACGCATCCGGCCTCCGAGCACGTACAGCCACTCGAACCCGTCGTGCGTGCGCTGGCTCGGAGTCGACTGTGACACCGGGATCACGATCTTCCACGCCTGCACGCCGCCGGGCCGGGTCAGCGGGAGCACGGTGCGGCCGTTGACCCGGCGGGGCTTGAGCCGGATGCGCGGGTCGCCGACCTCCGGCGCCCCGACCAGATCGTCGATCGGCACCCGGTATACCTGCGCGAGCGGTAGCAGCAGCTCCAGGCTCGGGCGGCGCTGCCCGTTCTCCAACCGCGACAAGGTGCTCTTCGATATCCCGGCGTGCTCCGCGGCGACCGTCAACGTGAAACCACGCTGCTCGCGGACGCGCCGGAGTCGGGGGCCGACCATCTCGAGCGCCGCCGCGATGGCCGTCGTGTCCTCCGCGACGCCACCTGTCGGGCCGGTCGCTTGCCGCTTGGCATGAGTTGTCATGGCACCCATTGGACCGCGCCGTTCCCGGAAACAGCAACGAAGATTGTCCTACGTCTGGGCAGCGCGCACGCTTCATGCATGAACGATTACGACGTAGTGGTCATCGGCGGCGGCGCCGCCGGACTGTCCGCCGCCTTGGTCCTGACCCGCGCGAGGCGCCGGGTCGCGGTGATCGACGCCGGCCAGCCGCGCAACGCCCCCGCGGCTCACATGCAGGGCTTCCTGGGTTCGGACGGGCTCCCGCCGAGCGAGCTGCTGGCCGCAGGGCGAGAAGAGGTCACCGGGTACGGCGGCCGCCTGATCTCCGGCACCGTCGCCGGCATCACCCCCGTCGCTACCTCGATGGCCGCGAGCGGTCGCCACTTTGACGTCGCCCTCAACGACGGCCCCTCCCTGCGAACCCGACGCGTCCTGGTCACCACCGGCCTACGCGACGACATCCCCGACGTCCCCGGTGTGCGTGAGCGCTGGGGCCGTGACCTGCTGCACTGCCCGTACTGCCACGGGTACGAGGTCCGCGACCAGCCCCTGGGAGTGCTCGGCGGAACCACGGAGGCCGTCGCCCACGCCCACCTCATCCGACAGTGGTCCGACGACGTCGTGTTCTTCGCCAACGGCGCCCCGCTCACCGCCGAGCAGCGCGAGCAGTTCATCGCCCGCAACATCGAGGTCGTCGACGCCCCGGTCGCCCGCCTGGTCACGGAGAACGACCACCTGACCGGCGTCCAGCTCGACTCCGGTGAGACCGTGCCCAGGGCTGCGCTGTTCGTTCGGCCCCGGTTCGTGCCCAACGACGGTCTCCTGACGGCCCTGGGCTGCACCACCCACGACAACGGCTGGGTCGTCACCGACGCCACCGGAGCGACCAGCGTCCCAGGTGTCTGGGCGGCCGGGAACGCCGTCAACCCGCGCGCCCAGGTCATCACCGCTGCCGGCGAAGGGTCCGCCGCCGCCATTGCCATCAACAACGACCTCGTCGACGAAGACGTCCCCATCGCGGTCACCAACCTCAGGCTCGGACTGCCCGTCTGAGGCCACCGAGCCAGAACCAGCCAACCAACCCGATCAGGAGCATCACCATGGCCAACGCACACTCAAGCGCGCCGTCAAGCTCGACCTCGCACGGGCGCCCCGTCCCGCACCCTTTCCTGAACCCAGTCGGGCCGCCGAGCAAACACCAGCTCGCCGTCATGATCTGGATGGCTGTCTTTCCGACCCTCACCGTCCTCAACCTGTCCCTCGGGCCTTGGCTGGCCGACCTCGGCGCGGTGCTGCGGACCTTCGTCCTCGCGACCGTCGCGGTCCCGATCGTCATCACGGCCTCATGCCCCGGCTGCACCGCATCCGCGTGCGCCTCCTCACCCGGCGCGCGCCCTGACCAAAAACCGTTCCCTGACCTGAGTTTCGCCAGGACGCCGCCGACCCCGCGACGGCACCCCTGGCTGGGTGCGGCGCAACGGCAGGACGACAGCGGGACTGTTCGCGGCTATGGTCGGCCCGTCTGCCGGAGATGAGGCTCAGCGAAGTGAGCATGGCGTTCCTGGTCACCGCTGTGGTCATCGTGGCCACACCGGGTACGGGGGCCGTCTACACGATCGCCGTCCCGCGGGGTCAGGGCCGGACTGGTCGCGTCGCCGGCCGCCTCGACTGCGGCCAGGATCCGTGGTCGGCGCCGGTGCCCTGCGACATCGGATCCGCTCGACAGGTGCCTCACACATTGGCTGACGTTCGATGGATGAATAGCTCCGCAGCGTCGGACAGCGCGGGCGCGGGTGCACGGACTCCGGGCCTGAAGCGGTAGCTACGCCAGGTCGAGCTGGGCGAGCTCGCCGCGGGAGGTGATTCCGGCTTTCGTGAAGATGTTCCGCAGGTGGAAGGCCACGGTTCGGTGCGACACCCAGCACTGGGCGGCGATGTCCTTGTTCGACATGCCCTGGCCGACCAGCTCGGCGACCTGGCGTTCCATCGGGGTGAGCTTCAGCAGCGTCGACGGGTTGCGTTTGCGGGCGGTCTCCCCGGACGCGCGAAGCTCCTGGGTCGCCCGGGCGGCCAGCGGCTCCGCACGCAGGTCCTCGAACGTCCCCAACGCGGACCGCAGGTGGGTGCGTGCGTCGACGCGGCGCTGCGAGCGGCGCAGGAACTCGCCGTACGCGAGGTGGGTCCGGGCCTGGTCGTAGGGGTGGCCGCCGGCTTGGGCGTGGTGAGTCAGCGCGCTCTCGAACAGCGCGGGCGCGTCGGCAGGTGCGGCGAGCAGGGCGCGGCCGTGGTCGACGGCGGCGAGCGCCCACGGCCACTGGGTGCCCCTGGCGAAGGGGGCCAGCTGCTTCACCCACACGGCGGACTGTTCTCGGTCACCGGCGCGGACGGCGGCGTCGAGGCGGTCGATGGCGGCGAGTCGGCCGAGCGTGCTCAGCCGGATGCCGGCGAGGTGGTGCAGCGCGGCCCGGGTGTCGCCGTCGTGCGCAGCGCGGGTGCGCATCGAGGTCACCGGTGATGGCGTCGGGGACGGCAACTAGTACTACAGCCGCACTTACGGTGAGGCGCCTCGGGCCGCGTAGTGGCAGCGTCGGGCTCGGGCTCGGGCTTGGTGACGGCGGCGCCATCGTGACCAGGCGAGTACGTCGTGGTGGGCGGGCTGCTGGGTCCAGATGAG
>JBBRHF010000138.1:0-12212 GCA_038223055.1 Actinomycetes bacterium
GGCGGAGCGGTCCGCGATGCGGGCCGGCGCGCCCTTGAGGGCGCGGGGACCCTGCTTGCGCAGCCGGGCGGCGACGGGCGCCGGCTCGGCGTCCCAGAAGGAGACCGCGCCGGCGGGCCCGCCGGGTTGCGGCGTGGACAGCGCGAGGTGTCGCGCGGAGAACAAGCCCGTCGCGACGCACCACAGAGACCAGGCCGTGGTGTCGTCGGTGGCCGTCTCGAGCGCGCCCGCCAGGGCAAGGAGCTCGGCGCGGCGGCTGACGTGCCCCCCGACGGCGGCGAGCGTGCGCTGCCCCCGGACCATCGGGGCGATCGCGTCGCGCATCTGGCGGCGCAACCGCCGGGCCTGGCTGTCCCTGCCGCCGAACCAGGAGAGCACCGTGCGCAGCGTCGCGTCATATTCCGCCACGAGCTCGGTCAGCCGCTCCTCGGGCGCTTGGGCTCCTAGTGAGTGCAACGCCACGGCTCGCCACGCGCCGGGAGCCGCGCCGCGCAGCTCGGCAGCGGCCGCGGCGAGGGGCTCCGAGTGGCTGTCGACCCCAGCGCCCCACATGTCGATGTAGCGGCGCAACGTGTCCTGCAGCGAGGCGACCTTGTCCGGATCCGGCGCGCCGGCGAGCGCGCCCGCGAGCCGTGCCTGCCAGCCGGACGCGGCGTCGGCCATCCCGTCCAGCGTTGGCTTGACGACGGCCCAGGCCTCGGCGACGGCGGCCGGGTCGGATCCGATGGCGGCGCGCATCGACTCGAGCTGGGTGCGCAGCACCAGGGGAGCGAAGGTGGCGGCGACCGAGCCCGCGACGTCCTCGCCGAGGCGGCGAACGGCCCGGTGGAACTGGGCGGCCTGCGGCGTGAGCTGGTAGCGGTTGGAGTTGCGCAGGAAGTCCTCGTCACGGGTGGGTCGCTCATCCCACATGTCGATGACGGTCCACGCGGCGAGCTGCTCGACCCGTGCCTGCAGCGGGAAATCGGCGAGCAGACGGGTCGCGTGCTCGCTGCCGGCCGCGTCGACCAGTCGGCCCCGGACGAGATCGCCGAGCTCGTCGTGCGAGACACCGGTGAGGGAGTGCTGCTGCTGGTCGAGCAACACGTCGACGATCAGCCGGTATTGCCCCGCCGTCCCCTTGCCGGCGGTCAGGTAGCTTGCCAGCCGCAGCCCGCCGGGCAGCCCGACGAGCTGCCACGGGTCGAGCACCTCGTCGTCGGCGAGGCTGCTGGCGTCGCCACGTTGCGCCGTCACAGCGCCCTCCTCCGTAGTCGTGGTATCCGAGGCCGTCTGCACCGACCCGGACACCGACGCCTACGGTGTCACGAGCCCCCGACAATCTCGGTACGTCGACACGTCGACACGGAAAAATCAATCTGGGGCGCCTCGCCGCCATCGCGATCGGTCGCCCTCCGGCTCGCGGTCTGGTCGCCCAGGTGGACGGACGCCGCAGCCATGGCGCATCATTGGCACTCAACAGTGGCGAGTGCCAGCAATCCGAGCCCGGAGAGGATTGGTCGTGCCGACCTACCAATACACCTGCACCGAGTGCGCTCACGGCTTCGAGGCGTTCCAGTCCTTCCACGACGACGCCCTCACCGAGTGCCCCTCGTGCGGTGGGCGGTTGCGCAAGGTCTTCAACTCGGTCGGCATTGTCTTCAAAGGCTCGGGCTTCTACCGCAACGACAGCCGGGCTGGCGCCAACAGCTCGGGGACCGGCGGCTCGGGCGCCAGCGGAGACAGCGGCGGCTCGACCAGCGACAGGGGCGACAAGGGCGACTCTGCGACCAAGAGCGACTCTGCGACCAAAGAGGCGTCGCCCGCTTCGGGCAAGGGCTCGGACGGTTCAGGCAGGGGTGCTGCCGCCTCGGCCAAGAGTCGGGAGGCCAAGCCATCGGGTCGTTCCGCGGGCTCATCGTCCGGCTCCGGCGGCGCGTCGTCCACAGGCAGCGCCGCCTGATCCCGCCTGTGGACGGGGGTAGCGCGGGCCCTGGCGTTCACTAGGGTCGTGGGCATGCCTGCAAGCACCAAGGACGAGCACCGCGACGAGCAACCCGTGGCCTACGACGGAGTCCGGGCCGAGATCGGGGTCATCGGTGGCTCCGGGCTCTACTCGTTCCTGGACGGTGCCGAGACGGTCGATCTCGACACCCCCTTCGGCGCCCCGAGCGACCCGCTCACGATCGGCGAGGTCGCCGGGCGGTCGGTCGCCTTCCTCCCCCGACACGGTCGCAACCACCGCTTCCCACCCCATCGGGTCAACTACCGCGCCAACCTGTGGGCGCTGCGCGCCGTGGGCGTGCGCCAGATCCTGGGTCCCTGCGCCGTCGGGTCGCTGCTCGCCGCCAACGACGCCGGCACGATCGTGGTGCCCGACCAGCTGGTCGACCGCACGTGGGGACGCCCGAGCACGTTCTACGACGAGGTCGGCCGGGTCGTCCACGTCGCCTTCGCCGACCCCTATTGCCCCCGTGGCCGCGCGGCGGTGCTCGACGTCGGCCGCCGGCAGGACCTCGGCCCGGTCGACGGCGGCACCCTCGTGGTCGTCAACGGGCCGCGGTTCTCCAGCCGGGCCGAGTCTCTGTGGCACCAGTCACAGGGGTGGGCGCTTGTCGGCATGACCGCGGCGCCGGAAGCCGCGCTGGCCCGCGAGTTGGCGCTGTGCTACACCTCGGTCGCCCTCGTGACCGATCTCGACGCCGGCCTGGAGCACGGCGACGGCGTGACGCACGAACAGGTGTTCACCGTGTTCGCCACCAAGATGGCCTTGGTGCGCGAGCTTCTGGTCGAGGCGATCAGGGTTCTCCCGCCGGAGGAGTCCGACTGCTCGTGCCGGCACGCTCTCGACGGCTTGACCCTCCCGTTCGCCTTGCCATGACCCGCTCTCGGCCGCGGTTCCTGCGCGAGCTCGGTCGCGCGGTCGGCTGGCATCGCCGGCTCCTGGCCGCGGGCCTGCTCGCCGGTTCGCTGACTCTCGCCCTGACCGCCTTGTCTCCCCCGGCCGCACCGACTGTTGGCGTCCTGGCCGCAGCCCGCGACCTGGCCGGCGGCTCGACCCTCTCGGCCCGAGACCTCATGGTCGTCGAGGTCGCAGCGGGCACCGAGCCCGAGGGCCGCGCTACAACGGCTGCCGAGCTCGTGGGTCACGTGCTGGCCGCTCCCGTGCGCCGGGGCGAGACCATCACCGACGTACGAGTCCTCGGGTCCGCGCTCCTCGCGGCCTCCGGCAGGGGCCTGGTCGCGGCACCGGTCCGCATCGCCGACGCCGCGGCGGCCGACCTGCTGCGACCGGGCGATGTCGTCGATCTCGTCGCGGCGAGGAGCGACGGCGAGGGCGTTGGCGGTACGGCGAGGGCGAGCCCTGACCTTGGCGTGGCACGGCTCGTGGCGAGCGCGGTGCGGGTGCTGGCCGTGCCGGCGCAGAGCGGCTCGAGGTTCGGCGACGCCGCGTCGGGCGAGGGCGCACTGGTCGTGGTGGCCACGAGCGACGCGACCGCGGCGCGCCTCGCGGCGGCCGCGGCGAGCAGCCGACTGTCGGTGATCATCCGGCCCTAGCGCCGAAGGCCTGCGTGAACGCCTGCTCCAACTGGGGGGTTGCCGGGCCGCTGTAGCCACAGCCGTTGACCGTCTCGCCCGTCGCCGTCAGCAGGTAGCGCCGCCCGGCGACGAAATCGACGCCGTCGAGGGCCACCGAAGTCTGGGTGCCCGAGACTCGGACCGTGACCCGGTCGGCGGGCGGGCCTCTTCCGCACGGCCGGCTTCACGGTCAACAGCAGCGACATCATCCTGGGCTCGACCATCAACGCCCTCATCAACGTCGTCATCGTCGCTGGCGCGGTCTACTTCTTCGTCGTCGTGCCGGCCAACACGCTGATGGCGCGCCGCAAGAAGGGCCTCGAGACCGAGGTGGCCGCCCCGTCCGAGGACATCGTGCTGCTGCAGGAGATCCGCGACCTGCTGAGCCGCCAGCGCAACACCTGATTTGGGTGCGGCTCCACGGGAGTGATTGTCCGCGCCCGGCCGGTGGCACGGGAGTGATGCATGAGATGGCCGGGGAGGCGTGCACGGCTGGGAGTCCCACCGGTGGCTGCGTCCCGTGGCCGCGCCGGAGGGCCGGCATCCCGGCTTGTGCGTCGACCGGCGGCTCAGCGTGCCGGTAAGGGCGACCGCGATGATCACTGCCGTGTTCTCGGGCGTGTCGGATTCGGGTTCGGTGGCGCGTCTGCGACGGCGGCATGCACCGTGTAGTTCCAGTCCCCGTGGAACTCGTGGCGGCGTAGGTGCTGGGCTTCGAACGCCTTCATCGACTTGTCGGTGATCTTGATTCCCTGGGGGTAACGCCGGCCAGACCCCCGGATCGGCCTGTTCCACCGGGCGGCGACCGGCGCCCTTGGCCCGCACCCTCCCATCGGCCACGATCCCGGCTTTCAGCTCGGCGGCTCCGCGCCCGACCGTGTCTACCGACACCCGCCTCGCAAGGCGCACTTTCACCGTGCAAGCTAAGAAAATCTCACCTGTCGGACGCTCCGCCGATCACCATGTGGGCGGCGTCGGTGCGCCAGCCAACAACTTCCCGCGCCGGGATGGGGATCATGGCGCCGTGATAGGGGATCGTCGCGGATGTCGAGGGCTGACCGCTCGCCTGGCTGCCAGTCGGGGATGACGGTGGCGGGGTTTGCTGGGAACGTCCCTCCAGCAGAGGCGCACCCATCTGATTTGCCTTAGATCAGGGTGAGACCTTGGCGCAGATCGGCCCAGGGTCCGGATCGCCCCCGCACGAGCTCGAGCCGCAGCACCACTCTCAGTCGGAGTAGTGCGGCGGCTTCTCGCGCGTCAACCGGGCGAGGTCCGCATCGTCGCCCGGCTCGACCTCGCCCCAGCCGCGGTCGGTGTCGTCCCGGGACTGTTCCGGCGGTGACCAAGCCTGCGCTGACGCCTCCGGCGGGGACTGGTGCAGCCGCGCCGCGGCGTCGTACGCGCCCGGTTCTGTCGTGGCCGCTTCTGTCGTGGCCGCTTCTTTCATGACCGCCAGCGTATCCGCACCGGCGAGGGTCAACCATCTCCGCTGAGCAAGAAGCCTCCACCGGCCAACTGGCCGGTGAAGGCCTCCTCCCCGCCCCCCACAGGGATGGGTCAGGCGTGGGCGGGAGCGGGATGCGATCCGAGCTTGGGCATGACCTCCGCCTCGGGCGAGACCCGACGCAGGTGGGCGAGCCCGAGCAGGGACAGCAGGAGCATCACACCGGCGCCGACAAAGGAGGCGACAGCGGCGATGCCGGCGATCTTGCCCATGGTCCCGAAGGCGTAGGCGTTGAGCAGCAGGCCGCGCAGGGTCTCACCCTTGAACGCTGACTCGACCTGTCCGACCAGCTTCTGGTCGGTCGGGTTGGCCCGCGACTTGGCGCTGAGCTGGGCGTAGGTCAGGCCACCGCCGGACTCCTTGAGGTGCACGGCGATGTAGTGGTCGGCGAAGGCCTCGGCCTGCTGGCCGGTGAGCAACTGCTTGCCGGCGTACTGGTTGATGAACGGGCCGATCTCGGGGCTCTTCGTCTGCTCGCCCTTGGGCGGGAAGAAGATCTGTTGCTGGCTGAGCTGGGTCTTGACCTGGTCGCCGACGAACGAGCTGGCCCAGGTGAGCAGGCCTCCCGCGACGAGAAGCAAGACCGCAAGGACGAGCCCACCCGCCGTGAGCAGTGCGTCGAAAGTTTTGCGCTGCATGGTTCTCTACCTCCGTGAGCCCGATCCGGCCGCATCTGTGTCGGCCGCCCTGGTCGGTCTCTCCTTCCGCAAGCGTGCTTGACCCGTCAACTAGTGCGTAGAGTCGAAGGTCACTGTCTGTCCCGTATTGGTCCCGGTGCGTCGGGACCAATTTTTGGAGCGATGTCGGACCAAGGCCGGACCAGGACGGGATCAGGACCGGACCGAGTACCGGCCGCCGGCGCCCCCGCGCCTACAGTCGGACTGCCCGCGACGCTCAATCCCGCATCGGAGATGCCCATGGCTGCAGCC
Source organism: Actinomycetes bacterium (assembly GCA_038223055.1). GTDB lineage: Bacteria > Actinomycetota > Actinomycetes > JACCUZ01 > JACCUZ01 > JBBRHF01. The sequence continues at coordinate 5,992 of JBBRHF010000138.1, forward strand.
GATGGCCCGTCGGCCGGGCTCTGCCACCTGTCGAGAGCGCGCCTGGACGAGCTGCTGGCCGAGCTGCTCGAACGCATCCGCGATGTCCTCGACACCCAGGAACGACTGCGTGGCCTGCTCGACGCCGTGGTCGCCATCGCCTCGGACCTCTCGCTGGACCGGGTGCTGCAGAGCATCGTGACCGTCGCCTGCACCCTGTCCGACGCGCAGTACGGCGCCCTCGGCGTGCTGGGATCGGGCGAGCATCGACGGCTGCGCCAGTTCGTCACCTACGGAATGTCCGACGAGCAGCGCCGCGCGATCGGCCCGCTGCCCGTCGGCATGGGCATCCTCGGGCTGATCATCGACCAGCCCGAGCCGCTGCGCCTTCCCGTGCTCGGGGATCACCCGCTGGCCCACGGGTTCCCCGCTCACCACCCTGCGATGACGAGCTTTCTCGGGGTGCCGATCCGCATCCGGGACACCGTCTTCGGCAATCTCTACCTCACCGAGAAGCGGGGCGGCGCACCGTTCACCGAAGAGGACGAGCAGACCGTCGTGGCCCTAGCCGCCGCCGCCGGGATTGCGATCGAAAACGCCCGGCTGTACGACGAGAGCAGCCGGCGTGAGCAGTGGCTCGCAGCCGCCGCCGAGATCACCGCCGCCCTGCTCGGGCGGGTTCCCAGCGCCGGCGCCCTGCAGCTGGTGGCCGACCGTGCTCGCGAGGTGGCCGGCGCCGATTCCGCCGCTCTGCTGCTTGCGACCGACGACGGGACCGACCTGGTGATCGAGGTGATCGCGGGGGCTCACGCCCAGGACTCTCGCGGCACAACGCTGCCGGTCCAGGGCATCCTCGAAGGCGCCGTCATGAGCCAGCACCCCTCCGTGCCGGTGGAGCCCGCCCTGCACGGGTCACCGGCCGGCGGGCTGCGCGCCGTGCCCGGCTGGCCCGACGGACCGGGCATGCTGCTGCCGCTGCGGACCGCCGACGAGGTCACCGGCGTGTTGGCTCTGGCCTGGTTCGAGCAGCGCCACGACGACTTCCAGGAGACCGACCTCGCGCTGTCCGCGGCGTTCGCGGAGCAGGCTGCCCTCGCCCTGCAGGTGACCCAGTTCCAGGTCGACCGGGCCCGCCTGGCCGTCTTCGAGGACCGCGACCGGATCGGCCGCGACCTGCACGACCTGGTGATCCAGCGACTGTTCGCCGTCGGGCTCACCCTGCAGAACGCCTCCCGCCTCGCCGAGCGACCCCAGGTCGCCGAGCGTATCGCCAGCGCGGTGGACGACATCGACGCCACCATCAAGGACATCCGCCGCACGATCTTCGAGCTCAGCACGGCGCCGGAGTCCGACGGCCTGCGGGCCGAGCTGGGGAGGAGCCTCGAGGTCGTGACCCCCGCGCTGGGTTTCGCGCCGCGGCTGCGCACCGACGGCCCGGTCGACAGCGCCGTCTCCGACGCGGTGCGTCCCCACCTGGTGGCCGTGGTGCGCGAGGCGCTGTCCAACGTTGCCCGCCATGCAGGAGCCACCGCCGTCGAGGTCAGCCTCGTGGTCGGAAAGTCGATCGAGCTGACAGTCACCGACAACGGCCGAGGGGTCGGCAACATCACCCGCGAGAGCGGTCTGCGCAACCTGCGCGAGCGGGCTACCAGCCTGGGCGGCGTGTTCGCCGTACGCTCGCGGCCAGGGAAAGGCACACTGCTCGAGTGGAGTGTGCCCGCGGGAGCCACCCCTTCGCACAGCCAGACCGACGAGGAGCCGCCCGGCCATGACTGAACCCGTACCGGGCGAGAAGATCCGGGTGTTCCTCCTCGACGACCACGAGATCGTGCGCCGTGGCCTCAAGGACCTCCTCGAGCTCGAGGGCGACATCGAGGTCGTCGGGGAGTCCGGGCTGGCCGAGGAGGCCCAACGACGCATCCCGGCCCTGCGCCCGCACGTCGCAGTTCTGGACGGGCGACTGCCAGACGGATCAGGGATCGACGTGTGCCGGGAGATGCGGTCGCGCAACCCCGAGATCGCGGCCCTGATCCTCACGTCGTACGACGACGACGAGGCCCTCTTCTCGGCCATCATGGCGGGAGCCGCCGGCTACCTGCTCAAGCAGATCAGCACCACCGACCTGGTCGACGCGGTCCGCCGGGTCGCCGCCGGGCAGTCCTTGCTCGACCCGTCGGTCACCCAGCGTGTGCTCGAGCGGCTGCGCGAAGGCACCCAGGAGGACCAGGCGCTGGCCCCGCTCACCGATCAGGAGCGCCACATCCTCGAACACATCGGTGAGGGCATGACCAATCGGCAGATCGCCGAAGTGATGTTCCTCGCCGAAAAGACGGTCAAGAACTACGTGTCCAGCCTGCTGTCCAAGCTCGGCATGCAGCGGCGCACCCAGGCCGCGGTCTTCGCGGCCAAGCACCTGGGTCTCGGGAACACCGACCGCATCGGGGAGCGTTAGCCGAGCACGTCGCCGAGGTCGCGCCGCGGCGACGCAGGACCCGGAGTCCCGTAGCCGAGCCGCAGGACCATCTGCGGATGCCCGACGGTGCCGAGTTCGACACCCAGGCGTTGCCTGGCCCACGGGACGTCGACGACCTGCCCCAGCGGGGACGCCTGTACGCCGTCGACAGCGGCACGAAGAAGAACGTGGGCCATCGCCTGCCCCGCGAGGACCCAGTCACCGACCTCGTCGTCCACGGTGCCGATGACCGCGACCACCGGACGCTCGGCCGCCGGCGCCTCCTCGCTCTGGTCCACGGGGTGGCTTCCCCGTTCCCCCTCGAGGGCGAAGTCGCGGAGCCGCACCGTGGAGTGCCTGGCCCGCACGTGATCGGGAAGGGCCGCGGCGGGCAGGCCGTCGGCGGCGCCCCCCGGTCGATGGGTCCAGGTGGCGAGTTCGGTCCGGTAGGCCTCGTCGGCGCTCTCCGCGTCTTCGGCCCGGTTGAGCAGCACGGCCAGGGCGATCTGCTCACTCGTCTCGGTCAACACCCGGATCCAGGCCCCCTCTGTCTCGGCGGCGGCGCGCACCGCCGAGAGTGTCCCGGCGGCGACCGGCTCGTCGCGGAAGGGCCCCCGCTGGGTGTGCCGGACCGGCGCCTGGTCGGCCATGGCGCGCTCGGCATCGGTTGCCGGTGCACCGCGCGTCGGTGTGAGGCGGGCAAGCAGATCGTTCGACGGGTCGGCGAACCCGTCAAAGACCTCGATTGTCGTGTCAAAACCCTGCAGCCGCAACGCCAGCCGGGCATAGAAGACCGCGGCGCCGCAGCTGATCGCCAGCTGCCGACCGTCCGGGTCGAGAACATCGAGCCGGCGGGCGAGGTCGGCGTGCAGATCCAGGACGGGGCCGGAGATCTGGAAGCGCCACGGCTGGGTGTTGTGCACGGACGGAGCGAGCCGCCCGAGCGCGACGGCCGCACGCAGGTCTGGGCCGGGCACGTCCGGACGCGGCACGTCCGGACGCGGCACGTCCGGACGCGCCACGTCCGGACGCGCCCCGTCCGGACCGGCTAGGTCCGGACGGGGCAGGTCGGAAGGGGGCAGGTCGGGACGAGGCTGGTCGTTTCGGTCGGTCATGCTCCCAATATCCGCGATCTTGCCCGGGGAGTCCACGGCCGAACGTCCCGGGCGACGGCTTACTCGGCCCCATGTGGCCAGATTCGGCGAGCTTCGGCCACCAGAGGGACCTCGTCGAGGGACCCGGGTCGACTCCGGGCATCGGCGGCGGCCAAGATCGGTGCTATGCGGATACTCGATATCGACAGTCTCACCGCCCTGCTGCCGTCGCTGCTCCATCCGCAGCGAGGGCCGAACGCCGAGATGCGCGTCGTGGCAAGCGGCAACTTCGCGACGCCGATGGCCCTGCTCGGCGCCGTCGACGCGGCTCTCCCGGCGTACCGGCTGAACGTCCTCAACGCCCATCCCGGCATCCCCACCCGCGACGGGGTCGTGCACGAGACGTCCTTCGTGGGCCCTGCCATGCGCCGGTCCCCGACGCTGTCCTACGTGCCGAGCCGGCTGTCCCTCGTGCCGCTGCTGTTCGCCGGCCCCCTGCGCCCGGACGTCGTCGTGCTGCACACCTCCGTACCCCGCGGCGACACCCTCTCCCTGGGCGTCGAGGTCAACGTGCTGCCGGCCGCCATCGAGGCCGTCAGGGCTCGCGGCGGCCTGGTGCTGGCCCAGCTGAACCCGCGGATGCCCTACGTCTACGGCGACGGAGAGATCGCGCTCGAGGACATCGACTACGCCGTCGAGGTGGAAGTGCCGCTCGCCAGCCCGGTCATCGGCTCCCCCGACGAGCCGTCGCGCATCATCGGGGACCGGATCTCGTCCCTCATTCGCGACGGCGCCACCCTGCAGCTCGGCATCGGCGCGGTGCCCGACGCCACCCTGCCCGGGCTGATCAAGCGCCGTGGCCTGCGGGTCTGGTCGGAGATGTTCAGCGACCGGGTGCTCCAGCTGGAAGCCGCCGGCGCGCTGGACCCCGACGCAACCCTGGTCGCCTCGTTCCTGTTCGGCTCGGCGGAGCTCTACGACTGGATCGACACCAACCCGCGGGTGCGCCTGCTGCGCACGGAGCGCACCAACAACCCGGTCCGGATCTCCCGACAACCAATGATGACCTCGATCAACTCAGCCCTCGAGGTCGACCTGTTCGCCCAAGCCAACGCCTCGCGGATCAACGCCCGCATCCACTCCGGCTTCGGCGGATCGACCGACTTCCTCGTCGGGGCCATTCACTCGACCGGAGGTCAGGCGTTCATCGCCCTCCGGTCCTGGCACCCCAAGGCTGATGTGTCCACCATCGTGCCGCTCCTGGACGAGCCGACCACGTCCTTCCAGGCGTCGGCTGTCGTGACCGAACACGGCATCGCGACGATCTGGGGACGCGACCAGAACGAACAGGCCCGAGCGCTCATCCACGAGGCGGCGCACCCCGACGTCCGCGACGAACTGACCGAGGAAGCAGGCTACCTCGGGCTGCTGTAGCCCACCGCCTCAACACCTCTATCCCCACATCGCTATCCCCTCATCCCATAGCCACGATCATGCAAGAGGCGTCAACGCTTGCCGCCGCCGAGCAGCCCGCCCAGTGCGTCGCCGAGGTCGACGCCCCCCACCGCTCTTTCCGGCAGCGCCGCCCTTCCCGGCACTGCTGCCCTTCCCGGCACTGCTGCCCTTCCCGCCGAACAGGCTGCCGAGTAGGTCCCACAGCCCGCCCGAGCCGGGTGACGGGCACACCGGGGAGCCGGTGCCACCGGTCCCGCCGCCCATCACCTGCTTGGTCCAGGTAGGACATCACAATGGGTCCGAGCAGGGGCAGCAGCTTGGCGACGACGCCGCTGCCCCCCGTGCCGTCCGCCCGAGGTGCTGGGCGAGGTCAAGCGGAAGCTGGGACATGATGTCGTTGACCGCGGCCAGGGTGATGCCCTTCTCGGATGTCGCCGGCGTGGCCAGCCTGGTCAGCGTCCGCAGCGCAGCGGCCCTTGCGCGGATTGGTCTCTTTCCGGTGCGGGGCTGTGGGAAACGCTAGGCCGCTCGAGGTCCCCGAGCAGCCGGCCGGGTGTCCCGGCGGTTGGTTGGGCCCGGGGGAGGTCGATGAGCGCGTACGTCGGCTCGTGGGTGGGTCGGCAAGCGAACTCCAGGCTCGCGACTGCGCGACGCGCCCGACTCGCGTGGTGCGGCGGGTGCCACGTGTTCGACGTACGGCGTGACCGCAGGGACGGAGCGCCGGAAGGTCCCTCGGGTTCCGGCGTCAACCGAGAAGGCACCTCAGTCTCCCGGTGACCGACTGCTTGTTGGCGGCCGTGTTCGAGCCTTGCGCAGCCACGGGGCCGCGTCGGTGGTCCGTGCTCTGCCGCAGCCACCCGGTCATCGCCGGGGCGGTCGGGTGGATGCTGGAAACCGCCCGCTACCATGACAGGCGCTGTAAGCGGGTTGTCTCCGGTCGCCCGATCCCAAGATCTAAAACTGCAACCCGCGACCAGCCCTCGTAGCTCAGGGGATAGAGCATCGGTTTCCTAAACCGTGAGTCGCAGGTTCGAATCCTGCCGGGGGCGCCAAGCAAACACGGTCTGGCCTGCGGGTTCGGGCTGGTCACAGGCTCGGAACATAGCGCGACTGAGACCAGCTCTGTACGGCTGAGTGCCGCTTTGCGCGGGACTCTCGCGAGACAGTGCCTCGGATCGGCGCGTATTCAACTGGTGGGTTGGAAGTGCCGAACGCATGATCGTGGCCAAACAGAGCAGGCG
>JBBRHF010000139.1:0-11919 GCA_038223055.1 Actinomycetes bacterium
CATGGGCGTACCTTCCCGAACCAGCGCGTCAACGCCGGTCCTGATCAGAGCTATCGGACTTCAGATCATCCTCGGGAAGGTGCGCTCCTTCACGTCACCCGGCCGAGGGGCCATCCACAGGTTCCGATCATTGCTCAGCCGGCCCGCTACGACGGTGCCCGAGTCCGTCAAGCTCTCTGTGCTCGTCACGCTCTCCGTGCTCGTCACGCTCTCTGTGCTCGTCACGCTCTCTGTGCTCGTCACGCTCCCTGCGCTCGTCAGGCTCTCTGCGCTCGTCAGGCTCCCTGTGCGGGCAACTGCACGAGGCAGAGCCAGAAGTCCTCGATGCCCCTGACCACGGCCAAGAACCGGTCGAACCCGACCGGTTTGGTCACGTAGCAGTTGGCATGGAGCTGGTAGGACTGCAAGATGTCTTCCTCGGCGGCGGACGTGGTGAGGACGACGACCGGGATGGACCTCAGGTCAGCGTCGGCCTTCAGCTCTGCGAGGACCTCGCGGCCGTCCATCTTGGGCAGGTTGAGGTCGAGGATGATCAGGTCGGGGCGTGGCGCGTCGGCGTGGGCTCCCTGCCGCCGGAGGATCGCCATCGCCACCTCACCGTCCGTGGCCACGTGGAGCTCGTGCAGGACGCGACCTTCGCGCAGCGCCTCCCTGGTCATCATCACGTCGGACGGGCTGTCCTCGACGAGGAGGAGATGGACGGGCCGACCCAGGTCACGGTTCAGCATCCGTTCGGACTCCCTGATGACGGTCATGAGGACTTCCTTGTCCTAATAGGGAGGGTGCACGTAGGGATGGTGAACCAGAAGGTGCTGCCGTGACCGTGCGGACCGTCCTCGACGCCGATGGTTCCGCCCTGGCGCTCGACGATCTTCTTGCACAGGGCCAGGCCGATCCCGGTGCCTGGATAGGCGTCGCGGGTGTGGAGCCGCTTGAACATCCCGAAGATGCGCTGCCGGTGCTCGACGTCGATGCCGATGCCGTTGTCCGTCACGGCAAACCGATAGCCGTCAGGTCCCGGCTGGGCGCCGATGTGGACGCGCGGCTCGACGTCGGGGGCGGTGAACTTGATCGCGTTGGAGACCAGGTTCTGGAAGACCGCGCCGAGCTGGCTCGCCACAGCCGAGACGGCAGGGAGGTCGTCGCGGGTCACCTGGGCGTGGCACTCGTCGGTCGCCACCCGCACCGCGGCGAGGGCGGCGTCGACCACCGCGTTGGTGTCCAGGGTGGACACGTCCAGGTCCTGCCGCCCGATCCTGGAGAATGCGAGCAGGTCGTTGATGAGAGTCTGCATGCGCTCGCAGCCGTCGACGGCGAAGCCGATGAACCGGTCCGCGTCGGCGTCGAGCTGGCCCTCGTAGCGGCGGGCCAGCAGCGAGACCGGCCCGGAGATGGCGCGCAGCGGCTCCGAAAGGTCGTGCGAGGCGACGTACGCGAACTGCTCGAGCTCGTCGTTGGAGCGGCTCAGCTCCAGGTTCAGCGCCGCAAGCTCGGCCGAGTGCCTCGCGAGCTTGGCCTCTGCCGCCTTGCGGGCGGTGATGTCGGTGTTGATCGCCATGACCGTCGCGATCGTGCCGTCGGGGTTGGGCTCGGCGACGAACTGGCAGGCGACGATGGTGCGTGCCCCGGACTTGGTGTGCTGCACGAGCTCGCCCTGCCATTGTCCCTCCCGACGCAGGACATCCTCGATGTCCTCGATCGGCGCCGGGAACTCGGTGTGCAGCAGGTGGTAGACGGCCTGGCCGACCGCCTCCTCGCGCGTCCAGCCGTAGGTGAGCTCGGCGCGGTGGTTCCAGTAGGTGATGCGGCGGTGTGCGTCCCGTATGTAGATCACGTCGTGAGCGAGGTCGAGCAGGGCTGCGTGGCGGGCGAGGGCCTGCTCGCTAGCGCGGCGTTGGGAGATGTCGACGAAGGCGGCGAGCCCGAAGCGGACCCGGCCGGTTTCGTCGGTTAGCGGCGTGCCCCACACCTCGAGGGGGATCGATCCCCGGGGCAGATGGATCTCGAGGTCGTCCACATGCGACGACTCGCCGGCAGCGGCGCGGTTGGACGGCAGTCGTTCCGGTGGGTAGGGCTGGTCGGTGCCGGCGACGAACGTCCGGTCGTCGGCGGACCGATCGACGGTCCCGGTGAGGGCGGCGCCTTGGCCGAGCAGCGCCATCGCGACCCGGTTCGCGAGGTACGGACGGCCGTCGGGCTCGCAGATGAACAGGCCCACCGGGAAGGAGTCGAGGAACTGGTGCAGCAGCAGCGCGCTCGCGCGGACGGAGGCCTCTGCCTGCTCCCGGAGGGCCATCTCGTCGCGCAGGTGCCCGGTCAGCGCCTCAGCTCCCCGGCGCCGGCTCATCGCGTGCTGCGCCAGCCAGGTCATCAGCGCGAGCATCCCGCCGCTGAGCACGGTGAGGAACAGCACGGCGCGCGACGCCTCACTCGCAGCGATCTGGGTGGACTGCCCCATCTCGGCGAACATGAACCACAGCAGGACGGTGATCGCGAACGCGGCGGTGCCGACCGGTCCCGCGATCCACTCGAAGACCTGGGCGTCGCGCTGTGTCCGGGTCGCGTAGGCCAGCGCCAGCAGGCAGGTCGCCACGACGGTCATCGACAGAGCGGCGAGTAGCGACATCGGGATGCGCTGCCAGTCGTAGGCGTCCGGGAGCCCCGCCAGGTGGCCGAACAGCGCCACGATCGAGATGCTCGCCACGACGGTGGCCGCGGCGGTCAGCGCTGCGCTGCGCCAACGCCTGGCGTCGGGGCGCCAGACCAGGAACGCGGTGCCGATCAAGACGAGGCAGACAGCGGTGTTGACCGCCATGCGGCCGGGGTCCTCGGCAGAGCTGACGAGGTAGGCGCGGGCGAACAGCTCGTCGACCTGCAGGTCCCAGCCGACGGCGTACTGCACGAGCGAGGCGCCACCCAGGACCACGTCGACCACGCCGGCGAACCGCAACCACCGGCTCGGGCCGCGGACAGCGGACGCGATGGCCGCGCCGGTGACCGCCAACGCGAGAGCGGTGTTGTACAGCATCGGCGTGTAGCTCGGCCGGAACCGCAGGGCGGCGGTCCAGTGCAGGTGCCAGGCCAGCACCTCCACGATGCCGATGGCCGCGACGAGGAGCCCGCCGGTCAGCGCGGCCCACGCAGAGCCCTGCTGGGGTGACCGGTCCCGGGGTGGGACCTTGCTAGTGGCCCGAGACGAGCTCTTGAGCTCATCACTCCTGAGCTCATCACGTGGTGGCGTCGGTGTGTCCGGCACTGCCTCGTCGTACGTCGTCGCCATCGTCCGAGCCCCGAATCCTAGCCAAACCACTCGGCGAGCGCGGCCGGGTCGGCCATCGCGGGCGGGGTGGTCTCGCCACGCAGCGCGGTCTCGATGGCCTCGATCAGGTCCTTGTTGTCCGCCGGCTTCTGGAGGAACGCCGCGACGTGGAACATCCGGGCGGCCGGCTCGGCGGTGCGAGGGTCGCGGCCGGTGAGCACGACGACCGGGATGCCGCTGAGGGCGGGCAGGTTGGCGTAGCGCTCCAGCACGGTGATGCCGTCTCCGCCGGGCAGGCCGAGGTCCAGCAGCACCAGATCGGGGCGCTCGTGCCTGGCCACGCTGATCGCCGCGATGCCGTCCTGTGCCTGGACGATCTCGTATCCGTTCGCGTGCAGTCGCAGCGTCAGGCCACGCCGCAGGTCATCGTCGTCCTCGACGATGAGAACCTTCGCTTTGCTCATGCTGTTGCCTCCGGGTCGACTCTTGTGGAGATGGTGGGAACGGTGAAGCAGATGGCAGTGCCGTGACCGAGGACGCTCTCGGCCCACATGACGCCGCCCTGGCGCTGGATCAGGTCCCGGCAGACGAACAGGCCCAGCCCGAGCCCGTTGCGGCTCGCCTCGTCACCCTGGTCGACCTGGAAGAACTGCTCGAACACGCGGTCGAGGTCCGAGGTAGGGATCCCGCAGCCACTGTCGCGCACGGTGACGCGGACGCTGTCGCCGGCGGGAAGTCCCTCCAGCGTGATCCACCCCCCCCTCGGCGTGAACTTCAGTGCGTTGTCGACGACGTCGGTGAGCACCTCGCGAAGGCGGCCCTCGTCGCCCACCACGGTCGGCAGCTCTGCTGCGTCCACGGCAAGGTGGACGCCGCGCTGCTCGGCCGCCGGGCGGTAGGCGGCTACTGTCTCGGCGAGCAGGTCACGGATCGCGACCGGCCGTGACTCGACCGACAGCCGGCCTCGTTTGACCCGGCTCCCCGCCAGCAGGTCGTCGATCATGCGCTTGAGTTGACCGACGTTGCGCATCAGCACGTCCAGGAAGTCCCGCTGCTCCATCGACAGCGATCCGCCCGCACCGTCCTGCAGCAACGACCCGAACTGGTAGACCACCGACAACGGTGAACGCAGCTCGTGCGAGACGTGGGACATGAAGCGGTCCTTCGCCTCGAGCTGGTCGTCCCTGGCCCGCTCCAGGTCCCGCAGCAAGCGCTGACGACGCATCGCGTAGTCGACCGAGCGGCCGAGCTCGCCGGGTCGTGTCTCGGACTTCTGCAGGTAGTCCTGCGCGCCGAGCCGGACCGCCTCCTCGGCCAGCCGCGCGTCGTCGCGGCCGGTGATGACGACGATGGCCGCCTCACCCGCTGCCTCCCGCACGCGCAAAAAGGTCTCAAGCCCCTCGCTGTCCGGCAGCCCCAGGTCGATGAGCACACCCTCGAAGGTGCCTTCGACGAGCCGCTCCAGTCCGTCTGCGAGGCACGACTCGCAGACGATCGTCGCCGACCCGAGGACACTGTCCTGCAGCGCGGCCTCGAGCAGCATCGCGTCCGACGGGCTGTCTTCGATGACGAGCAGCCGCATCGCAGCGCCCTCGGCCTCCACAGAAGTGGTCATGATGGGTCTATCGGAAGGCGCCACCGGCAACTGTAGACAGCGTGGGCGGAAGGTGGGGGTGCAGTTTCGCTCAGCCCCGGCGGTGAAGCTGCCGATGCCCAACCCATGACCAGTCCCGAGGATCTCGTCCAGGTTGCCGCGGCAGCTCTCGCAGCGGCGATGCCGGGACCCGCAGAGCTCACGGTCGGGGCACCGGTGGCCGCCACGGCGTTCACCACGGCCCCGGAGTTCCTCCTGCCCGAGGAGCCCGAGCTCGCCGTCCTCGCGTCGCTGACGGATGCGGCGTCGAGCGAGACCCGCGGTGCGGCTGCCGTCGTCATCGGCGTGGACCTCGTTGAGGCGCTCGCGCCCGACGGGATAGAGGGACTCGACGCCATCGCCGCCCTGCAGCCGGCTCTCGATGCGGCCGCCGCTGCCGTCGACGTCGCAGCCGGACCCGGTGAGCGACTGGATGTCGAAAGCGCCCTGTCCGCCGTGCTCGCCCGCCCGGACGCCTACCTCGTGCCACTGTCGGACCCGAGTGGGCTGGTGATGGCCGCCGTGATCGTCGCGCTGACCGTGGTGGCCCCTGCCCAGGTCGCGATCGACCAGTCCCAGCCCGACAATTCCCAGCCCGACTCGGAGCAGCCCGACTCGGAGCAGCCCGACTCGGAGCAGCCCGGCTCGTCTCAGCCCGACTCGCCTCAGCCCGACAATTCCCAGCCCGACTCGGAGCAGCCCGACTCGCCTCAGCCCGACTCGGAGCAGCCCGGCTCGCCTCAGCCCGACTCGCCCCAGCCCGTCTCCGTGCCCCCGGAAAGCGTCCAACCCGAATCCGTCGAACCACCCGCCCCCCGCGCCACGGTGCCGGTCTCGCACGGCGGCATGGACCTGTTGCGCGACGTGGGCATGGAGGTCACCGTGGAGCTCGGCCGGACCCGGATGACCGTCCGGGAGTTGCTCCAACTGACCCTCGGCGCCGTGGTCGAGCTGGACCGGGCGGCGAGCAGCCCCGCGGACCTCTTGGTCAGCGGCACCGTGATCGCGGGCGGCGAGGTCGTGGTCATCGACGAGAACTTCGGCCTGCGCATCACCCAGGTCACCCAGGTCACTCCGGCGGAGGCGCCGGGACGGGCTGGCGCCCCCGGCGTACCGGCTCGTTCCTGAGCTCGGTCAGTCGAACGTCTCCAGCGCCACCAGCTGGGGATCGGCGCCCTTGGTGAGGTGCAACACGGCGAATGCGCCCTTGGTGAGGGTCACGTCCGGACCTACCAGCCCGAAGGACGCCAGCGTGTCGGTGAGGGCGGGCATCGTCTTTCGCTGGGTGGACACCACGCACGCGCGCGGCGCCGTCACGATCTCGATCAGCCGCTTCGCCGCGTCCTCGGGCGCGGCGCGGTAGCCGTCCTCGGACAGCAGCGGCTCCTCCACCACGGCGACGCCGGCCCGCTCGGCGAACGGCTCGATGGTCTCGAGGCAGCGCCGGGTGTCGGCCGAATGAACGGCTGTGACGCCGTAGAGCGCGAGGAGCCCCGCCAGCCGCTTGGCCTGCCGGCGTCCCTTCGGGTCCAGCGGCCGCTCGCCGTCCGGCCCCTTCCACCGCTTGCGGCTGCCGGCACTGGCATGGCGTACGACGATGACCGCGCGGGTCGCTCGGGGGTCGCGGGTGAGCTCGTGGACAACGTGCTGGTCGTGCCCCGCGGGCATCAGCTCCACCGCCTCCTCCGGCGGGAGCCAGCGCAACTCGTCCACCTCGTCGTTGGCGACGAACCCGTTGCCCCCGCTGGCGATCTGCATGGCCCAATAGAGCACCCGCTTGGGCCGGCCGCCGACCTTGTAGCGGATCTCGCCCAGCGGCCGGCCGACCGGCCCGCCGAGCCCGGTCTCCTCGCCCACCTCGCGCACCGCTGCCAGCAGCGGGTGCTCGCCCCGGTGCAGCTTGCCTTTGGGCGCCGACCACTCGTCATAGCGCGGCCGGTGGACCAGCGCAACCTCGACGACGGCGCCCCTGTCGACCTCGGCGTCCCTGTCGACCTCGACGTCCCTGTCGCCCTCGACGTCCCTGTCGCCCGACCGCCACAGAACGCCGCCCGCCGCCTCGATCGCCGGCATCCTCACGCCGTTTCGCTGGCGGGGACGTGCCGGTCCTCGACCATCCGGGCGATGAGCTCCTCCTGGTAGTCGATCAGCCCCTCGCCCTCGGGGCGGCGCCAGATGCCGTCCCCGCCGAGGTCCCAGTGCGAGGTCGCCGCGGACCAGGCCAGCGCGAGCAGCCCGTCCAGCTCGGCCCGGGCCTTCGGGTCGCGGACCCGCACCAGCGCCTCGACCCGCCGGTCCAGGTTGCGGTCCATGATGTCGGCGCTGCCGATCAGATAGACGGGGTCGCCGGCATTGACGAAACGGAAGACCCGCGAGTGCTCGAGGAAACGCCCGAGGATGCTGCGGACCTGGATGCCTTCGGACAGGCCGGGCACGCCGGGGCGCAGCGTGCACATGCCGCGGATCAGCAGTTCGACGGGGACACCGGCCTGCGACGCCTCGTAGAGCAGGTCGATGACCTCCTCGTCGACGAGGCTGTTGACCTTGATCGAGACCCCGGCCGGCACACCCTCGGAGGCGTTCTCGATCTCCCGGCGGATGAGATCCTCGATGCCGCTGCGCACGGTGTCCGGCGCCACGAGCAGCGTGTCGTAGCCGGCGCGGCGGGTGTAGCCGGACAGGTGGTTGAACAGGTCGGCCACGTCGGCCCCCACGTCGGGGTCGGTGGTGAGCAGCCCGAAGTCCTCGTAGATACGCGCGGTCTTGGGGTGGTAGTTGCCGGTGCCGACGTGGACGTAGCGGCGCAGCCCGCCGCTCTTCTCGGAGCGTACGACGAGGACCAGCTTGCAGTGGGTCTTGAGTCCCACGATGCCGTAGACCACGTGGCAGCCCGCTTCCTCCAGCTTGCGGGCCCACCGGATGTTCGCCTGCTCGTCAAAGCGCGCCTTGATCTCGACCACCACCAGCACCTGCTTGCCCGCGTTGGCGGCGTCGATGAGGGCGTCCACGATCGGGGACTTGCCGCTGGTGCGATAGAGCGAGAGCTTGATCGCCTGCACGGCCGGGTCGACGGCGGCCTGCTCGATGAATGCCTGCACGCTGCTGGAAAACGAGTCGTAGGGGTGGTGCAGCAAGATGTCGCCGGACCGCAGCGCGGCGAAGATGTCGGCAGGCTTGCCGTCGTTGGTCCGCAGCGCCGGGTGAGTCGCCGGCATGAAATCGGGGTAGCTCAGGTCGGGCAGGTCGAGGTCGGCGACCGGCCACAGGCCGGCCAGGTCGAGCGGCGCCGGGACTCGATAGACCTCCTGGCGGTTGACGCCGAGTTCGCGCACGAGCAGGTTGAGCACCCGGTCGCTCATCGCGCCGTCGACCTCGAGTCGGACGGGGACGCCGAACCGGCGCCGGGACAGCTCGCGCTCGAGGGCGTGCAGCAGGTCGTCGGCGTCGGCGTCGACGTCGAGGTCCTCGTTGCGGGTGACCCGGAAGGTGGACGCTTCCAGCATCTCCAGTCCCGGGAACAGCTGCGGCAGGTGGGCCTCGATCACGTCCTCCAGCGGCACGAAGCGACGCACCGTGTCGTCGGTCGCGACGAATCGGGGCAGCATCGGCGGCACCTTGATCCGGGCGAAGTGCGTCCCGCGCTCGGGGTCACGCACGAGCACGGCCAGGTTCAGGGACAGGCCGGAGATGTAGGGAAACGGGTGCGCCGGGTCGACGGCGAGGGGCGTGAGCACGGGATAGATCCGCTCGTCGAACAGGGTCTGCATCCGCCTCACCTCCCCGGCGGCGAGGTCCCCCCAGCGCACGATCTCGACCCCGACCTCGGCCAGGGTCGGCACGATCTTGTCGGCGAAGCACCGGCCGTGCTCCTCGACCAGCGTGTGTGCCCGCTCGGCGATGGTGTCGAGGCGTTCGCGAGGTGTCGCCCCGGACGAGCCGCGCGTCGTGATGCCGGCGGCGACCCGGCGCCGCAGCGCGGCGACCCGCACCATGAAGAACTCGTCCAGGTTGCGGGCGAAGATGGCCGCGAACCGCACCCGCTCCAGCAGCGGCACCTGCTCATCGAGCATAAGTTCGAGCACCCGGCCGTTGAAGTCCAGCCAGCTCGCCGTGCGGTCCAGGAAGCGGTCGGCCGGCAACCGGGCGCCCTCGAGTTGGGACGCGATCGGTGCCCGGATCGCGTCCTCGATCTCCTCGGCGCTCTCGTCGGCGAACCGCGGCGGGTCGGGCTCGGTGTCGATGCTGGGGCCGGCGCCGGGTGGGGGGTTCATGAGGTCGTTCCGGTCATGGCACCAGCCTGTCATGCCGCGGCGCCCGACCCGTCCACGATGAGGAGCGGACGAGGCCCGGGTGGCCGTAAGATGAACAAAAAATGTACGGAAGGCGAACAACGGGCATGGACACGCCAGACTTGCGCCCATTCGGCCGAGGGGGCGCTAGGCGGCACGTCGCACGGCTGAGACAATTGTTGGGTGACGTCACCTGCTGTCCAGCCCGATCAATCACCGATCATGGTAACCCCCGACCCCCACACGGTCGACGAGCTCTCCGAGTCGGTCCAGGCTCACCTCGGCGACATGCTGACCGGTCGTGACGTCCCCCTGCTGGTCCGCACGATTCTGGACGACATGACTCCGCTCACGGTGCGCACCTACCTCCCGGTCCTGGTGGAGCGTCGCGTCCGCGAGCATTTGCAGGACAGCTCGGCCTGACCGCCCCTGCCGGTCCGCTGCGACGGGTCAGGTGGGGTTGGGCGCCCGGGGTGGGGCAGGTTTCGGCGGCCCTGGTGTGGGCGGCGCGGGAGTCGGCGGCGCGGGAGTCGGCGGCGGAGCGGAACCGGCGAGCAGGCTGCTCAACGCGGCGGCGGCCGTGTCATCGGCCTGGGCGGCGGCGCGGTTCTCTTCCTGCAGTTTGCGATAGACCTCTTCGCGGTGCACCCGCACGGTGCGCGGCGCGTCGATGCCCACCCGCACGGTGTCGCCGTGCACCTCGAGGACCGTGACGACGACGTCGTCGCCGATATTGATGCTTTCGCCTGGACGGCGGCTGAGGACCAGCACCGGCGCTCCTCTTCCATGATCACGACGGATGTCGACCCCGAGCATAGGCGAGTGCTGCCCGGCCGGAGACATCCTCGGTGCTATGAGGCACGCACGACTCCCGCCACGACAGGGTGCACTCGGAACCGCGTGGGGCCGCTCAGAACGGTGGCTCGACGGACGCTGGCTCGACGGACGCTGGCTCGACGGACGGTGGCTCGACGGACGGTCGCTGGGGAGGCGGCGGTCTGTCCGGCGGGAATCCGCCTGGCCGTGCCTTATCCCGTGGCTCGGAATGCAGCCGTGCCTCAGGACGGTGGGTGTCCGGTGCTGACGGGTCGGGTGCTGCCCGGTTGGGTGCTGTCCGGTCGGGTGGTTGCCAGTCGGGCATGACGGTGGCTGGGGGCACCGTGTAGGTCCTGCCGAGGGGGCTGGTGATGTGTTCGGTGCCGTCGGGGTCCACGGTGTGTTTCCAGTGGCCGTGGGTTTTGGCGTTGTGGTGTTGGCGGCAGCGGGGGCAGAGATCTTTGCGTGTGGTTTCTCCGCCGCCGCGGTCGCAGTAGCAGCCGCAGCCGTCCCCGGAACTGTCGTCAGCACCACCGTCGCCTGCGGACCTGTCGCCGTCGGCGTGTTTGTCGTGGTTGAAGTCGACGATGTGGTCCAGGTCGCAGCGGTAGGAGGGTTGTTCGCAACCGGGCCATCGGCAGGTGGGCATGGCGGCCCGGATGTAGGCGGCGAGGCGGTCGGAGGGTCGGTATCGGTGTCGGCCGTAGTCCAGGAGTTGCCCGGTCTGGGGGTCGGTGGTGAGTCGGATCCAGTCGGCGTCCCCGGCCAGAGCGCGGGCGAGGTGTGGGGGCAGGGGGCCGTAGCCGTGTAGTTCGGCGGGGTTGTGGGCCAATCCGAGCAGCGTGGGCAGGTCGATGGTGATGTTCAGTTGCACCGGGGGTCGGGTCGTGGGTGGACGACCCGGCGGCTGGCCGGGCGGCGCCGGCCTGGGATGTGGCGCGCTGGGGGGTGGAAGGCTGGGCGGGGCGGGTGCGCGGCGGCCCACCGTGCCCGCGCCCTGGCTGATCTCGGCGTCGTCCTCGCCCGCCCCGACCGTCTCCTGGCTCTGCCTTGCTCCGTCGTCCTCGCGCTGGCCGTCGTCCTCGCGCTGGCCCTCGGGCTCGTGCTCGCTGTCGTCCTCGCGTTGGTCCCCGGCATCGTGACTGTCAGAGCCAGCGGGGCTCGCGGTCTCGATGTCGGGGTCAGCGGCTCGCGACGGTCTCGGTCTCGGTCTTGGTGTCGGGGCCGGTCGGGCTCGCGGGGTGCTCGGGCTCAGGGTCGGTGTCTGGGAGGGCGCCGAGGACGGCTCGGGCGAGGGCGTCGGCGCGTAGCGCGGAGATCCCGGGCGGGTCGATCCGCGGGTCGGGGTCATCGGGGTCACCGTGCCGGCCCACCCCGGGTGCCCCGGCGGCCCGGAGGCGGTCCCGCTCGGTGCGGGCCTGGGCGTTGAGCTCGTTCCACATCTGTTCCATCGTGGTCGCCGGCAACACCGCCCGCAGCTCGGCCATCCCGTCGGGCAGGGCGAAGCGGTGCACGCAGCGGCCCTTCTTGGCGGTCTCCGCACGCTGCGCGGCACCGACCGGGTCCACCGCGATGATCGCCCGCTTCACCGAGTTCTTGAGCTGGGCCACCGTCTGGGTCGGGGCTTTGCCCAGCACCCGGTCCTGCACCGCCGCCGCGACCTCGTCGTCCAGGTCGGCCAGGGCGTCCGCGATCACCCCGGCGTGGCTTTCGGGGATCAGCCCCGCCGCCAACGCATCCCAGGTCGACTCCAGGCGCCCGGTCAACTCCACCGCCCGCTCCACCCGGGAGTAGGCGGTCGAGGGGGACAACCGCAACGCCATCCCCACCTCGTGGCGGGCCTGGCTGCCTTCCAACCCGAGGTCGCGGGTCGCGTCGACCACCGCCGCCACCGCGACCTCCTGGCGGGAAGCGACCCAGGA
>JBBRHF010000140.1:0-11677 GCA_038223055.1 Actinomycetes bacterium
TCCGGGTCGCCCCGGAGCCGGAGCCGGCGCGGGTGCCGGCCGCCCCGGCGCACCCGGAAGCCGCCCCGGCGCCCCGGGAGGTGGCGGCGGCTTCGGCCCGAGTGCCGGCCGCCCCGGTGGCGGAAGTCGTGGCGGCGGTCCACGCCGTGGCGGTACGGCGGGTGCGTTTGGCCGTCCCGGCGGTCCCCCCCGCCGCGGCCGCAAGTCCAAGAAGCAGCGGCGTCAAGAGTTCGACAACATGGACGCCCCGTCGCTGGGCGGCGTGCAGGTCCCGCGCGGTGACGGCACCACCGTCGTTCGCCTGGCCCGCGGCTCGTCGCTGACCGACTTCGCCGACCGCATCGACGCCAACCCGGCGGCGCTGGTCACCGTTCTGTTCCACCTCGGTGAGATGGCCACGGCGACCCAGTCCCTCGATGAGGACACGTTCGGCACGCTCGGCGCCGAGCTCGGCTACGTCGTGCAGATCGTGAGCCCCGAGGACGAGGACCGCGAGCTGCTCGAGTCGTTCGACATCGACTTCTACGACGTCGACGAGGACGAGCGGATCGCCCGACCGCCGGTGGTGACCGTCATGGGTCACGTCGACCACGGCAAGACCCGCCTGCTCGATGCGATCCGCAAGACCGACGTGATCTCCGGTGAGGCCGGCGGCATCACCCAGGCCATCGGCGCCTACCAGGTCCACACCCAGCACGAGGGCCAGGACCGGGCCATCACCTTCATCGACACCCCGGGCCACGAGGCGTTCACCGCGATGCGTGCCCGCGGCGCCAAGGTCACCGACATCGCGGTGCTCGTGGTGGCGGCCGACGACGGTGTGATGCCCCAGACGATCGAGGCGCTCAACCACGCCCAGGCAGCCGACGTACCCATCGTCGTGGCCGTCAACAAGATCGACAAAGAGGGCGCCAACCCCGACAAGGTCAAGCAGCAGCTCACGGAGTACCACCTGGTGGCCGAGGAGTACGGCGGCGAGACGATCTTCGTCGAGGTCTCGGCCAAGCAGGGCATCGGCATCGACAAGCTGCTCGAGTCGATCCTGCTGACCGCCGACGCGGCGCTCGACCTTCGGGCCGTCGCCGATCAGCAGGCCCGTGGCGTCGCGATCGAGGCCCACCTCGACCGCGGCCGTGGCCCGGTGGCGACGGTGCTGGTGCAGCGCGGCACCCTGCACGTGGGTGATGCGATCGTCGCGGGCGACGCCTATGGCCGCGTCCGCGCCATGCTCGACGAGCACGGCGACTCCATCCTGGAGGCCGGGCCGTCCCGTCCCGTGCAGGTCCTCGGCTTCACCTCGGTCCCCGGTGCCGGCGACAAGCTCCTCGTGGCCGACGAGGACCGCATCGCCCGCCAGATCGCCGAGAAGCGCCAGGCCATGGGTCGCAACGCCGCCCTGGCCAAGGCCCGCAAGCGGGTCTCTCTGGAGGACTGGCTCGAGCGCAGCAAGGTCGACACGCTCAACCTGATCCTCAAGGGTGACGGTTCGGGCTCGGTCGAGGCGCTCGAGGACGCCCTGCTCAACATCGAGGTCGGCGAGGAGGTCGCGCTGCGGGTCATCGACCGCGGTGTCGGTGCTATCACGCAGAACGACGTCAACCTGGCGGTGGCCTCGGATGCGGTCATCATCGGGTTCAACGTCCGCCCCGCCGAGCGGGTCCCCGAGCTGATCGACCGGGAGGGCGTCGACGTTCGCTACTACTCGGTCATCTACCAGGCGATCGATGAGGTCGAGGCGGCCCTCAAGGGGATGCTCAAGCCGGAGTACGAGGAGGCCCAACTGGGCACGGCGGAGGTCCGCGAGGTCTTCCGGTCCTCCAAGTTCGGCAACATCGCCGGCTGCCTCGTGCGCAGCGGCGAGATCCGACGCAACGCCAAGGCGCGCCTCGTCCGAGACGGGTCGATCGTGGCCGACAACCTCAGTATCGAGTCGCTCAAGCGGTTCAAGGACGACGCGACCGAGGTGCGGGAGGGCTTCGAGTGCGGCATCGGGCTCGGCTCGTTCAACGACATCAAGCCCGATGACGTAATCGAGACGTTCGAGCTGCGCGAGAAGGCCCGCGCCTAGGGCTTTTCTGGGCAGGACTGGCGAGGGTGTGGGGGCGGGTTCCGCCCCCACACCCGTTTCAGGAGGGATCGAGTTGTACGTCGGAGCGTTGCGCCTCGACCTGCTACTGGGCGACGTGCACTCACTCAAGGCCAAGCGGTCCGTGGTGCGCCCCATCGTGGCCGACTTGCGCTCCGCCTTCTCGGTGGCCGCCGCGGAGGCCGGTCACCTGGACCTGCACCGGCGCGCGCTGATCGGAGTGGCCGTGGTCGCAACCGACCGGGCGCACTGCCTCGAGGTTCTCGAGGCCTGCGAGCGCCGCGTCGCGGGTCGACCGGAGATCGAGCTGCTGTCCGCGCGACAGCAGTTCCTGACTGAGGAGGACGAGTAGCCGTGGCAGACGCTCCCCGCGCCCGCAAGCTGGCCGACCGGATAAAGGTGGTCGTGGCCGAGACCCTCGAGATGAAGGTCAAGGACCCCCGGCTGGGATTCATCACCATCACCGACACCCGGGTGACCAACGACCTGCAGGACGCCACTGTCTTCTACACCGTGCTCGGCGAGGAGACCTCCCGCGCGGAGACGGCCGCGGCGCTGGAGAGCGCGCGGGGCGTGCTGCGCTCCGAGGTCGGGCGCCAGACCGGCGTACGCCGCACTCCCTCACTGACCTTCGTCGCCGACGCCATCCCCCAGACGGCCAAGCACATCGAGGAGCTGCTCGAGAAGGTCGCGGCCGAGGACGCCGAACTGCTGCGGCGAGCGGCCGACTCAACCTACGCCGGCGACCCGGATCCCTACCGCGTGCCGCGCAGCGAGGAAGAGCCCGCCGCCTCTGACATTGACTACTCCGACGTCGAGCCCGACGCCTCCGACGTTGATGCCTCCGACGCCTCGCCCGTCTCCGACGTCAGGGGGTGAGCGCGCCTGCCCCGAGCGGCCTGGTGGTGGTCGACAAGCCGCCGGTGCTGACGTCGCATGACGTGGTCGCCCGGGTACGCCGGCTGGCCGGCACCCGCCGGGTCGGCCACGCGGGCACCCTTGACCCGATGGCCACCGGCGTCCTCGTGCTCGGCGTGGACAGGGCTACCCGGCTGCTCGGACACCTCGCGCTGACCGAGAAGGCCTACGCCGCCACGATCCGGCTCGGGATCACGACCGTCACCGACGACGCCCAGGGCGAGGAGGTGGCTCGGGTCGCGACCACGCAGGTCACCGACGCGGCTATCGCGGCTGCGGTGAACGACCTCACCGGCGACATCGAGCAGGTGCCCTCCTCGGTGAGCGCGATCAAGGTGGACGGCCGGCGGGCCTACAAGCTGGTGCGCTCGGGGGAGCAGGTCGAGCTCGCCTCGCGGCCGGTCACGGTGACCGCATTTACGATCCAGGCCGTACGACGGGCCGGCGACCGCGACGGCACCGACGGCATCCACCGCAGTGAGAACACCGGCAGCGAGAACACCGGCAGCGAGAACACCGGCAGCGAGAACACCGGCAGCGAGAACACCGGCAGCGACAACACCGGCGCCAGCGAGATGGCCAGCATCGACCTCGACGTCTCGGTCCTCTGCTCCACCGGAACCTACGTGCGGGCGCTGGCCCGCGACCTGGGCGTCGCGCTGGGCGTGGGGGGCCACCTGACGGCGCTGCGCCGGACCCGGGTCGGCCCCTACGACCTGACTGTCGCGCGCACGCTGGACCAGCTCGAGGCTGCCTTCGAGGTGATCCCAGCCGCCGCCGCCGCCCGGTCCACGTTCCCCGCCTGGGACCTCGACGCGACCTCGGCCGACCAACTCGGCCACGGGATCCGGCTTCCGTGGCCCGACTCCCAGCCGGCCGCCGGCCCGGTCGCCGCGTTCGGCCCGACCGGCGAGCTCGTGGCCCTGATCGAGCAGAGGTCCGGCCGGGCCAAGATCCTCGTCGGCTTCTCGTAGGGTGCTGCGAGTGAACCTCGCCGGCGCCCGGTCCCGGGCCGAAGAACTGGACTCGGCGGACCCGATCGCGTTCGCCCGCGATCGCTTCCTGCTGCCGAACGGCCCCGGCGCCCCGAACGCCCCCGACAGTCCAGAAGCCCTCGGTTCGCTGGTCTACCTGGACGGCAATTCGCTGGGTGCGCTGCCCGCGGCCGTGCCCGACGCGGTCGCCGACGCCGTACGCCGCCAGTGGGGCCAGGACCTGATCACCTCCTGGAACGTGCACGACTGGTGGGACGCACCCCGGCGCGTGGGTGCCCTGCTGGCCCCGCTGATCGGGGCCGGCCCGGACGAGGTGCTCGTCGCCGACTCGACCTCGGTCAACCTGTTCAAGGTGCTGGTAGCAGCCGCGCGGCTGCGCCCGGATCGTCCGGTGATCGTGGTCGAGCCGGGCAATTTCCCGGCCGACCTCTACATCGTCGACTCGGTCGCCGACCTGCTCGGCCTGCGGGTGCGCCGGGTCGAACCCTGGAACGTCGCCGACGTGCTGACCGAGCGCGTCGCGCTCGCGTGCTTCTCCCACGTCGACTACCGCACCGGCCGGGTGGCCGACATGGCGGCGGTGACCGCGCGGGTCCAGGCTGCCGGGGCGCTGGCGGTATGGGACCTGTCCCACTCCGCCGGGGCGCTCGACGTCGACGTGCATGGCTGTGGCGTCGACTTCGCGGTCGGCTGCGGCTACAAGTACCTCAACGGCGGCCCCGGCGCCCCGGCCTACGTCATGGCCGCCGCCCGTCACCACGGCGCCCTGCGCCAGCCGCTCACGGGGTGGACCGGGCACGCTCGCCCGTTCGCGATGGAGGCCAGCTACGAACCCGGCCCCGGCATCGACAGTTTCCGGGCCGGCACGCCCCCGATGCTGTCGCTGCTGGCGATGGAGGCGGCGCTCGGGGCCTTCGACGGGCTGGCAATGTCGGACGTGCGCGCGAAGAGCCTCTCGCTGACCGGGCTGTTCTTGGCGCTTGCCGACGAGGTGCTCGAGCCGCTCGGCTTCACTGTGGTCACCCCGCGCGACGACGGCCGACGCGGCAGCCAGGTGTCGCTGCGCCACCCCTCGGCGTACGGCGTGGTGCAGGCCCTGATTGCCCGGGGGGTCGTCGGTGACTTCCGCCGGCCGGACCTCCTGCGCCTCGGCTTCGCCCCGCTCTACCTGCGTCACGTCGATGTCGTGTCCGCAGTGGAGCGACTGGTCGCCGTGGTCGGGGCCGGGGAGCAGCGCGAGGTGCGTTATGTCGTGGAGAACCCGGTCACCTGATTTGCTGATCAGAGCACCCAGCAGGGAAAGACCCCCATGCTGGTGCAAACCGGAAACATGCGCCAACCACAGGTCCACAGGTCACCTGCCGTAGGTCAGTGCGAGCGCCGCGACGGTCACCCAGCTCGATGGCGTGCGGCTCGCTGCACTGGAGTGTCACCGCTCATACGGCGGCCACGGCGAGGATGCGGTCCGCACCTTTGGCGGCCCTGATGATCCGAACCGGTCAGCGCGTTGAGCGCGACGAGCCCCGATGGTCGTTCGACCGGCCCGCGCGCCGCCGCCGATCGCCTCGCGCTACGGACCGTCGTGGCGGAGCCTGGAGCCCTGCCGCCGCGGGGGACGTGATCACCTCGATGCTGGCGGGGATGCCCACGATCGGGCCGGGCCGCCCGAGGAGGTAACCCTGGCCGTAGCCACAGCCTGCTGACTGCAGGTCGTTGAGCTGGACGTTGGTTTCGATGCCTTCGCAGATCGTGGCGAGGCGCAGCGTTTCGGCGAGCCGGATGATCGCCTGGAGCACGGCAGGGTCCTCGGGGCCGGCTTCGGGGGGACTGAGGAAGGTCTGATCGATCTTCACCATGTCCACGGGGAGTCGCCGAAGATAGCTCAACGAGGAGTAGCCGGTGCCGAAGTCGTCGATGGCGACCCGGATGCCGCAGGATCGCAGTTCACGGAGAGATTCGCGGCTGCGTTCGACGAGCAGCAGCCCTTCGGTGACCTCGATGACCAGGTCGCGCGGTTTTAGGCCGTGATCGAGCAGTATCTGTGCGACGGTGGCGGGGAACTCATCGGAGCCAGCTCGAAGATCGTCTCTAGTCGCTCAAGGCCGTCCACCGATACTCCGTCCTCGTGCCCCGCGCAGGGACCGGTCCTCACGACGTAGATCTATTGCTCCGTATCGGCACAAACGGTCCGTGGAGTGAGCCCTCACGCCACTCAATCTGAGCGGACCGCGGCCCCATGCCTGCCGCCGACCGAGCGGGCGCCGTGGACCGGTGCGAGCCGGTGGCTGGCGTCGACCGTACCGCCCTCTACGCTGGGCGCCGGTCGGTCCCGGAAGTCCACGTCCCGGAAGTCCACGTCCCGGAAGTCCACGTCGGAGGAGGGTCCACGGTGCGCGTCTGGCGCGGGCTGGGCGAGGTGCGCAACGTCGAGCGGTCGGTCGTGACTGTGGGCGTTTTCGACGGCGTGCACCTGGGGCACCGGCACGTCATCGGCCAGGTCGTGGCGCGGGCGCGCGAGATCGGCGCCCTGGCGGTCGTCGTGACCTTCGACCCGCACCCGATGTCCGTCGTTCGCCCGGACCGGGCGCCGGACACGCTCGCGACCCTGGCGCATCGTCTCGACCTGATGGCTGACCAGCAGGTGGATGCGGTGCTGGTGCTGGAGTTCACCGACGAACTGGCGCACCAGAGCGCCTCCGACTTCGTGATCGAGGTGCTCGTTGACACGCTGCACGCCGTGGAGGTGCTCGTGGGCGCCGACTTCCGGTTCGGTCACCGGGCCTCCGGCGACGTCACGACGCTGCGCGAGATGGGGCCGGCCCACGGCTTCACAGTGACGCCGCTGACGCTGGCAGGCGGGCCGAGCGCGGCCGGACGCAGCAGCTGGTCCTCGACCTACGTCCGGGACCGGCTCGCCGACGGCGACGTCGGGCACGTGGCCGACGTCCTGGGCCGGCCACATCGGGTGGAAGGTCCCGTGGTCCACGGCGACCATCGGGGCCGCCAGCTCGGCTATCCCACCGCCAACCTGCGCCTCGGCGAGCGCACAGCCATCCCCGCCGACGGCGTCTACGCCGGCTTCCTGGTGCGGGCCGCCGGCGACCGGCTCCCGGCGGCCATCTCGATCGGCACCAACCCCACGTTCGACGGCACCGAGCGCCGGGTCGAGGCCTATGTCCTGGACCGCAACGACCTCGAGCTGTACGGCGAGCACGTCGCGATCGAGTTCACCCACCGGCTGCGGGACACGGTGCGGTTCCAGGGCATCGAGCCGCTGCTGGCCCAGATGGCGCACGACGTAGACCGCGCCCGGGAGCTCACCGCGGGAGGAGGGTCCGCCGCACCCGTCGGGCAGCCCCCGCCCACTCCGGCCTGACGCCTCGTGGATGCCGGTCCCCGTGGATTGCCGCCGTCAGCGGCTTGGCTGGTAGCCTCGGAACTTGCCGTCACCACGGGCCGTAGCCACGGCGTGAGCCCCAGATCCACTCGTGACCTAGACCGGGTGGAGCTCACCAGCCACACACAGGGAGACACGTGCCGCTCAGCACCGACACCAAGAAGACGATCATCACCGAGCACGGCGCCAACGACGCCGACACCGGGTCTCCCGAGGTCCAGGTGGCGATGCTGTCACGGCGCATCAGCGACCTCACCGAGCACCTCAAGATGCACAAGCACGACCACCACTCGCGTCGTGGCCTGCTGCTGCTCGTCGGACGCCGCCGCCGACTGCTCAACTACCTGGCGAGGACTGACATCAGCCGCTACCGCCAGTTGATCAGCAAGCTCGGCCTGCGCCGCTAGGTCACGCGCACCACAACGTCCGATCGTCACATCAGCACAACTTCAGATCACCAGGAGACGCGGCTCGCCTCGACGTGCCGGTCCTCGGTAGTGGCCTCCGTGAGAGCGAGAGCTGTCCCACGTGGGCTTCCATCGAAGACCGGCTTCCGGGACACACGAGATCCCGATGCGCCGTCAGCAGCCTGCTCCGCAATGGAACAGGAGAGTGACCCATGGAGGGTCAAGAGATCCACACCACCGAAGCCGTGATCGACAACGGCAGTTACGGCACCCGCACCGTCCGGTTCGAGACCGGGCGCCTCGCCCGGCAGGCCGCCGGCTCGGTCGTCGCCTACCTCGATGACGACACCATGCTGCTGTCGGCGACCACCGCCGGCAAGCACCCCAAGGAGAACCTCGACTTCTTCCCGCTCACGGTCGACGTCGAGGAGCGCATGTACGCCGCGGGCAGGATCCCCGGCTCGTTCTTCCGGCGCGAGGGCCGTCCCAGCGAGGACGCGATCCTGACCTGCCGCCTGATCGACCGCCCGCTGCGCCCGTCGTTCGTCAAGGGCCTGCGCAACGAGGTCCAGGTCGTCATCACCGTGATGGCCTTGGACCCCAAGGACATGTACGACGTGGTCGCGATCAACGCCGCCTCGATGTCCACCCAGCTGTCCGGCCTGCCGTTCAGCGGCCCGATCGGCGCCACCCGGGTGGCGCTGGTCAGCAACGCCGCCGGCGCTGACCAGTGGGTGGCCTTCCCGACCCACCAGGATCTCGAGCACGCGGTCTTCGACATGGTCGTGGCCGGCCGCGTCGTCGACGGGCCCGACGGCCCCGACGTCGCGATCATGATGGTCGAGGCCGAGGCCACGCTGGCCGCGTGGAAGCTGATCAAGGACGAGGGCCGAGGTGCCCCGACCGAGGAGGTCGTCGCCGCCGGCCTCGAGGCCGCGAAGCCGTTCATCAAGGTCCTGTGCGACGCCCAGAGCCAGCTCGCCGCGGTCGCAGCCAAGCCCACCCGCGAGTTCCCGCAGTTCCTCGACTACCAGGACGATGCCCTCGAGGCTGTCACCGCCGAGGTGCAGGGCGAGCTCGCGAGCGCGCTGCAAGTCGCCGACAAGCAGGACCGCGAGACCGAGCTGGACCGCCTGAAGGCGCTCGCCCACGACCGTCTCGACGTCAAGTTCGAGGGCCGCGAGAAGGAGCTCAGCGCCGCGTTCAAGACGCTGACCAAGAGCGTCATGCGCCAGCGGGTGCTGCGCGACAAGGTTCGCATCGACGGCCGCGGCCTCTCCGACATCCGCACCCTCTCGGCCGAGGTCGAGGTGCTTCCGCGCGTGCACGGCTCGGCGCTGTTCGAGCGCGGCGAGACCCAGATCCTGGGCGTGACCACGCTCAACATGCTCCGAATGGAGCAGATGATCGACACGCTGAACCCCGAGGACCGCAAGCGCTACATGCACAACTACAACTTCCCGCCCTACTCCACCGGCGAGACGGGCCGGGTTGGCTCGCCCAAGCGGCGCGAGATCGGCCACGGCGCGCTCGCCGAGCGGGCGATCCTGCCGGTGCTGCCGGCCCGCGAGGAGTTCCCCTACGCGATCCGGCAGGTGTCCGAGGCGCTGGGCTCCAACGGTTCCACCTCGATGGGCTCGGTCTGCGCGTCCACCATGTCGCTGCTCAACGCCGGGGTGCCGCTGCGCGCGCCGGTCGCCGGCATCGCGATGGGCCTGATCTCCGACGTGATCGACACAGCGGATGGCGGCACCGAGGTCTCCTACGCCGCCCTCACCGACATCCTCGGCGCCGAGGATGCCATGGGTGACATGGACTTCAAGGTCGCCGGCACCAAGAATTTCGTGACCGCCATCCAGCTCGACACCAAGCTGGACGGCATCCCCGCGTCGGTGCTCGCGGCGGCGCTCACCCAGGCCAAGCTGGCGCGCCTGCAGATCCTCGACGTCATGAACGAGGCGATCGACGCCCCGGACGAGATGTCGCCCTACGCGCCGCGGATCATCTCGATCAAGATCCCGGTCGACCAGATCGGTGCCGTCATCGGCCCCAAGGGCAAGATGATCAACCAGATCCAGGACGACACCGGCGCCGAGATCTCCATCGAGGACGACGGCACGATCTACATCGGCGCGACCGACGGGCCCAAAGCCGAGGCGGCCCGGGCCATGATCAACGGCATCGCCAACCCGACGATGCCCGAGGTCGGCGAGCGCTACCTGGGCACGGTGGTCAAGACCACAGCGTTCGGTGCCTTCGTCTCGCTGGTGCCCGGTCGCGACGGCCTGCTGCACATCTCCAAGCTGCGTGGTCTCGCGGGCGGCAAGCGGGTCGACAACGTCGAGGACGTTCTCAAGGTCGGGGACAAGGTGCAGGTGCAGATCGCCGAGGTCGACTCGCGCGGCAAGCTTTCGCTCATCCCGGTCGAGGCCGACGGCGCGCCGGCCGAGGGTGCCGGGGCGTCCCGGGGCGCCGCGGACAGCGCGACGGTCTGAGCGTGAAGGCTCAACTGCTCGCCGGTTCCCAGAAGGCCGGTTCGACCCGCACGCTGGACCGGGGCGACGGAGGCGGCGGACTGGTCCGGCGCACCGTCCTGCCCGGCGGGCTGCGGGTCGTCACCGAGGCGATGCCGACGGTGCGTTCGGTCACCGTCGGCATCTGGGTGGGTGTGGGCTCGCGCGACGAGTCGGCGACCCAGGCAGGTGCGTCGCACTATCTCGAGCACCTGTTGTTCAAGGGCACTGGAAAGCGTGACGCCCTCGCGATCTCCGCATCGGTGGATGCGGTCGGCGGGGAGATGAATGCCTTCACCGGCAAGGAATACACGTGCTACTACGCGCGGGTCCTCGACGACGACCTGCCGCTGGCCGTGGACGTGGTGTGCGACCTGGTGACGTCATCGCTGATCCGGACCGGGGACGTCGACTCCGAGCGGGGGGTGATCCTCGAGGAGATCGCCATGCACGAGGACGACCCGACCGACCTCGTGCACGACCAGTTCGCCCAGGAACTGTTCGGGACGGCGCCCATCGGGCGCCCCATCCTGGGCAGCGTCGAGGCGATCACGTCCATCGGGCGCGACGTCATCGCCCGCTACTACCGCCGCCGCTACCTCCCGCAGAACATGGTCGTCGCCGTCGCCGGCAACGTCGACCACACCAGCGTCGTCCGCCTGGTCCGCAAGGCCTTCGCTGCGGCCGACCTGCTGGGCGGGGCCGCGACGCCGGTTCCGCCGCGGGCCGGCACGCGACCCAAGGCGGCGTCGGCTGGCGGTGTGCGGGTGGTGCGGCGGCCGTCGGAGCAAGCCAACCTCGTCCTGGGCATGCGGGGGCTGGGGCGCGCCGACGAGCGCCGGTTCGCCCTCGGGGTGCTCAATGCTGCGCTCGGTGGGGGCATGTCCTCGCGGCTCTTCCAGGAGGTCCGCGAGAAGCGCGGCCTCGCCTACTCCGTGTTCAGCTATCACACGCACTATGCAGATACCGGCCTGTTCGGGGTCTACGCCGGGTGCGTGCCGCGCAAGATCGACCAGGTGCTCGCCATCTGCCGCGAAGAGCTCGACAAGCTCATCGTCGCCGGACTCACCGAGGAAGAACTCGAACGGGGCAAGGGCCAGTTGCGCGGGTCCCTGGTGCTGGGCCTGGAGGATACCGGGTCGCGGATGAGCCGGATCGGGAAGGCCGAACTCGTCTACGGCGAGCTGCTCTCGGTCGACGACATCATCGGGCGGATCGACGCGGTCACCCTCGAGGACGTCGCTGCTGTCGCCGCCGAGGTGCTGACCCGACCGCCGACGTTGGCGGTCGTCGGGCCCTTCGACCCGGACCGCGACTTCTCCGGCGCCGTCGCCTGATCCGGGACTGTCGCAGTGGGGACC
>JBBRHF010000141.1:0-11580 GCA_038223055.1 Actinomycetes bacterium
CGCGGGACCAGGCGTGAGATAGTTTCACTGAAAGTGCCTTCCAGGACCGGTCCGGATCGGGTCTCAACAATCCAGATTCTCCCGGTACAGAAGGCACTTTCCTCGTTCCCACGCCGACACCCACCCCGCCCGACCACGGAATCAGGCATAGCCACGAACTGCGGATCGGTGGACAGCTTGAACTTGTCCCCAACGTGGGGCTTGAGTTCGGAACGCCGCCAGATCCGCCCGATGCTCGACTTAGACAGCCCTGACTTCGTCGCCATCGACGCCCGAGACCAATGCGTCGCGTTGGCCGGCTTCGCCTCCAGGGTGGCCACGATCACCTCTTCGACCTTGTCCAACAGGATCGAGGGCGGCCGGCCCGGCCGTGGCTCATCGCCCAGACCGTCGAGGCGCTCAGTCAGGAAACGGCTGCGCCACGTGCCGACCGTCGCCTCTGAGCACCCCAGCTTGACCGCGACCGCCTTGTTGTCCATGCCGCCCGCGCAAGCCAGCACAATCCTGGACCGCGACGCCAGCGACTGAGCCGACTTCGCCCGACGCGACCAGCGAACCAGCGAACCAGCTGTTCGCGTTCCTCATCACTCAACACCAGCGGGGTTTTGGGACGTCGGGTTCTCGCCATGCCCAAGTCTACAACTTATCCCCCGGATTTACGGCGCATGACACTAGCTGCGGATCTCGGTCAGAGGCCGGCACGACCTCAGTGGTCAGTATCTTTGGGGTCTGCGCGGAGATGTCGATACCCACCTCGGCCATCCCGGCGACCGCGGAGGGGTTCACCCGGTCGCCAGGTATGCTCCCGGCTGAGCGAACCTCGACCTGCCCGCCGCCGAGGTGGGTCAGGAAGCCGGCGGCCATCTGCGAGCGACCGGCATTGTGCACGCACACAAAACAAGACACTGGGCCTATTGACCTGACCTTCCGCACATCTCGCGCGAGTTATCTGGGCAATTACGGCTGCTGGGTGTAGGCGGTGGGCGGGAGGCCCAGTAGGTCGAGGACTTGCAGTTGTTGGTCGGTGAGTTCGGGTTGGAAGGCTTGCAGGTGGGCGCCGTCGCGGTGCAGGTGGTGGCGGCGTTCGAGGTTGAGCTGGTAGCGGTACGCGCCGAGCACCTGGGCGTCGGTGAGGTCTGGGTCGTTGGTGATCAGCGGGAAACATCCGTCGCTGGCGGCGTCGTAGGCGACGCGGTCCAGGGCGATGTCGGCGCGCAGGCCGTGGCGGGTGGTGGCGATCTCGCGGTAGCGGGTGTCCGGGCCGGGGCGGGTGGTGGCCCTGTTGCTTGTAGGTCTTGGTCACTGTGACGGTGACGGCGGCCGTGATCCACCGGGGCGTGGGCGTCGGCGAGGGCGGTAGCCGCGGCGGCGGCTGGCCCTGTGGCCCCGACGGTAGCGCCACGCACCGGCCACGCCGACTTCCTCCGCGAAGCGATCGACGGCACGGTGGGTGAGTAGCCGATCCGGGGACCGCGAGTCGCCGATGGACGATCCTTGGCCGCGCTGATCGACGACACTGTCGAGCTGGCCGGGCTGTCGGAGAATGGTGCTCCCCGGTCGAACGTCGACGATCCTACGAGCCAGTGCGCGGGTGCAGAACAGGCCACTCTGGCGGAGCCGGTGCCGCAGGGCTTGCAGTGCGAAGCCGCCCCGAAACGAACGGTTCAGGTGTAGTTAGCCGACGTCGCCCTCATCTATTCTGCGACCGCTCTCGGTGGCCGCAGCTGGGGGAGGACCCCCACCGGCAGTCCGCTACTTGCCGGTTGGTGCCACGTTCCTGGTCGGCACCCCGACTTCGTGACGTCGCGGCTCCGCTACGTAGAGCCAGGAGAGGTGTAAAACGCATCAAAGCGGTCATAACCTTGCATATAATGATCTCACCGGCGCGGCGCCGAAGTGGCGCCCTCGAGTTGCCCGCTCAGCTTGGTATCGATCATTGGACAGACCACCTCGTCGTGCTGGAGAGTGCCCACCCAGGGCTCCGGGGTTACGCTGCGGCAGCCTGACAGGGAGGATTGGCGTCCTCGAGCTGGTCGGCGATGGCGTTCTTATCGCCGTGGAACGGGTCTGGCGTCGTCACTTACAAGCGACGCGGAACACGTATCAAACTGCCATCGCGTGGCTTCCTCTCCGGTGAACACCCACCAACCTAGGAGCTGTGCCATGGACGACCTCGCCCGGTTCATTGTGCTGCGCCCGCCGAACCTGCCCGACGAGGACGAGGTGCAGGTCCTGGCACCCGCGTCGATCGAGTTCGGGCTCGGACGTCGGCAAGCACGGCAGCAAGCCCTGGAGGTGCTTCGCTCCGAGGGGGCGGTCCGCCGCGTCGACGGCCTGCAGGCCGGCGCGGTTGCGGTAGCGGTGCAGCTGGCCCTCGGGCCGCGCAGCATCGCCCTCAGCGAGCTGGACAAGCTCGTGACGGCGGCGACCGGGAGAAGCATCGAGGCCGTGGTGGCCGACGACTCCTTCGGCGCCGAGGAGCTGGCTGTCGCCGACACCCTTGTCGCCAGCAAGCTCGTCTCGGGGTGGGCCGACATCGATGCGGCCGGCCTGGCATTGGCCGCCCAGGGCTATGACGCCCTTCGCCGAGCCGCAGCCGGTGAGGACCCTGTGGTGCTGCGCCCCTTGCAGATGCCGGCCGAACGCGTACGACGCGATCCGCAGACCGGCGACAACAGGAACGACGGCAAGGACGGCAAGGACGGCGACGGTAAGACCGACAGAAATGACGAGCCGATGGAGCCGGATACCGGCCCCGCATTGCGCCACGCGCGTGAGCAGGAGCAACAGTTTGACGCAGCCGTGCAGTCTCTGCGGGGCATCCGTGCGGCGGCCTTTGCTGTCGCGGAGCGAACCGAGCAACCCGCGCCGCAGGTAGCGCAACAGCTGGATGCACGTGAGGAGCAGGACTTCGGCAATGCCGCAGCCTTGGCGGCCGCGACGGCTCGAACGCACTCCGTCCAAGCCACCGGAACTCCCTGGCTGCTACACCCCGACGCGGTGGCGTCGCTTCCCGACGACGTACGCAGGACGCTGGAGCAGGCCGGTCTCGACCCCGCCGCTCTGCCGCTGCCCCTGCTCATGGAGCGCGTCGAGGGGCTGCGTCTCGAGCACGAGAGCACCATCCAGTCCTTGACCACGACGTCGGCGGGACGCGCGCTCGCCCGCGTCGGTTCCAGCTGGCTGGGCCTGGCGGACGACTCCGACTGGGTGGGGAATCCCGCCAGCGCTATGCCAACGGGGCACGGCACGGTCAAGTCCGTCGGCGTCGGCGACCTGTTACTCATCAAGCAGCACGTTCTGCGCTACGAAGGTGGCGAGCTCGCGCACGTGGAGAACGTCCTGCGCTCGGAGCGCCTGTCCCGAGAGACCCGGCGCCTCGACCGCACCGAGACGACGATCCTCACCGAGACGGAGCACACGAAGGAGGACGAGCGCGACACCCAGACGACAGACCGGTTCTCCCTGAAGCGGGAGACGTCCTCCACCTTGAAGGAGGAGACCGAGTTCAAGGCCGGCGTGGCGGTGACGGCAAAGTACGGCCCGTTCGTCGAGGTGAAGGCCAACGCGGACTTCGGCACGAAGAGCTCGAGCGAGGAGACGGCGAAGCAGGCCACGGAGTTCAGCAAGGACGTCGTCTCGCGTGCCGCCAGCAAGGTGATCGACCGGGTGTTGGAGCGGCGTACGACCACGACGCTGACGGAGTTCGAGGAGAAATACAGCCACGGGTTCGACAACACACTCGGCGCGGGCAACATCAGCGGCGTCTATCAATGGGTCGACAAGGTGCTGCAGGCGCAGGTCTACAACTACGGCAAGCGGATGCTCTTCGACATCACCGTTCCAGAGCCCGCAACCGCGTTCATCCTCACGCAGAGCGCACCTCCTCCGGACGGCAGCGCCCCCGTCATGCCCATCCCGTTCACCCTCACGTCGGACCAGGTGACGGCGGGCAACTACGCATCCTGGGCGCACATCTACGACGTCGGCGGGCTGGAGGCGCCTCCGCCGCCGTTCAAGACCATCAGCAAAGCGCTCGACGGTGTCTTCGCCGAAGGTGACCACGAAAGCTCCAAGTCCGCCGAGCTGGTCATCGACGAGGGATATCAGGCGAAGTACGCGCTGTTCCAGCGCGACATGTCCTTCTATGACAACCACGCCTGGCGCGTACTGATCGGCAGCAACTGGGTCGACGCGTTCTCCGCCACCGGCTACGTCGACATGGCATCTGAGGTCGGCTCGGTCGCCTTCGCCTATCACGCGAAGCAGGTGCGCACGATCGCCGCGACAATCGAGATCTTCTGCGAGCGTACAAAGCGCGCTCTGAACACGTGGCAGCTCAAGACGCACGCTGCACTCACGCAGGGGTATCTCGCCAAGCAGCAACAGTACGAGAGCAAGCTCGCCGAGGCCGCGGCGCAGTCGGGCGTCGTCATCAGCGGTCGGAACCCCTTGTGGAATCAGCGTCTTGTCACGACGGAGCTGCGCAAGCAAGGCCTGACGGTGCTGACCGCGCAGCAGTTCGAGGCGTTCGGCGCGCTCGAGACCTCGCCGCAGGGCTATGCCCAGCTCAACCTCGCGCGCACCATGCAGCAGATGCCGTACGTCCGGTTCTTCGAGCAGGCCTTCGAGTGGGAGCACCTCGTCTACTTCTTCTATCCCTACTTCTGGGGCTGGAAGCCGGCATGGAAGCAGCGGATGCTTCTCGACGACATCGACCCCCAGTTCTCCGACTTCCTCCGCGCCGGTGCGGCGCGGCTGGTGATCCCCGTACGACCCGGTTTCGAGGCGGCCGTGGCGCACTATCTCGAAACGGGCGAGATCTGGAACGGGGGCCCGGCGCCGTCGGTAAACGACGAGACGTACGTGCCGATCGTGAAGGAGATCCAGGAGGCCCAGGGCGCGCCGGGCGACGAGGTGCCGGTCGGTGAGCCGTGGCTCGTGCGCCTGCCCACGACGCTGGTCAAGCTGCGCGCGGACGACGAGCTGCCGTCCTGGCACAAGGTCGGCGAGGACTGGCAGCCGGTCGAATAGCAGCCAGGGCCGAGCAGGAGCAGACGATGAAGCAGTACGTCCTGGCAGTGGGCGTGGACTACGAGTTCAAGGGCGTGGACTTCCGCGTCCTCGCGAACAGCCGCCGGAAATGGTTGGAGAAGCAGAACACGAAGAAGGACGAGCTGCGCTTCACGACCATGGACGTACGCGCCGGAGAGATCGAGGTGCGCACCATCACGTTCCCCGGAGGCAAGCGGGTCGAGTCGATGACGTCCACGAAGCCCTTCACCGCGGTCACGAAATCGAGTTTCGTCACCACCGGTGGCCACACACGCTTTAAGCCAAACCAGCCGGGTGTCATGGGCATCACCGACATCTATCTGGAAGTCATCACCATCGGGACCAGCAGCCCCGGCACGCTGATGGAGCTCTCGATCTTCAGCCATGGCTGGATGGGAGGCCCCATCCTGGTGAACAGCACGGACGACAGGTCGCGGGAGATCACCGTCCCGATGCCCATCGGCGATCCGATCGTGATGCAGGTGGCCGTCGCCGGCAATACCCGCGACCCCGACGACAAGGACGGCAGGGCGAGGCTCGACTTCCAGCCGCCGACGATGGACGCCAGCGACCTGGCCGACTTCCGCAAGGCGTTCCACACCGACGGCTTTTCGTGGCTGTGGGGGTGCTCCTTCCCTCGCGTGATCCACCACTCGATGTGGGCGATGGAGCGCGCGAAGGGCTACGCGTCCTCCGGCGTGTCCGAGGACAAGGTGCTCACCCTGGACGACGTCACTCCGGAGGATGTCTCGTCGTTCGAGGACACGTTGCTCCCGCTTCTGGGGCGGTTCCCTTCACGCAACACCATCACGCTGAAGTTCGGCTTCCTGCGCTGGTCCTTCTGCAAGGAGAACCAGGGCAGCTACGCCGCGGCGCTGGCCGCCGGGTCGGACCGTCCCGTGCGTGCCGCTCTGTTGGGCACATATGCTGAATATGACACCGGCGGCGACAAGGTGATGAACGTGCCCGCGTCGTTCATCGGGCACTTCGTCTTCTACAAGAATTACCTCGGGCTCCTGCAGGACCCGGAGGGGCGCCGTTACGGCGTCTACCAGCCTGCGCTCGTGTGTGCCGCGCCCCCCACACCATGACGCAGGCGCCTAGTACTGCAGCCGTTGATCGTGATCTTGCGCGTGGCGGTCCGGGATGTGGGGCGGCCACCGCTTGATGATCTTGGGTTAGGTGGACTCGGAATGATCTTGCGGTGGCCGTGATCGCCGCAGGTAACCCTTCGAGGCCGTCGCAGCAGGCGATGAGCACGTCGGCCACGCCGCGGTTGCGCAGCTCGGTGAACACGTTGAGCCAGAACTTGGCGCCCTCCGCGGACTGCACCCAGATGCCCAGCACGTGCTTGATTCCGTCGGTGTCCACGCCCACCACCAGGTGGGCGGCCTTGTTCACCACGTGCGCGCCGTCGCGGACCTTGACCACCAGCGCGTCGATGTAGACGATCGGGTAGACCGGGTCCAGCGGGCGGGTCTGCCAGGCCTTGACCTCATCGAGCACCGCGGCGGTGATCTTGGAGATGGTGTCCCGGGACACCTCCACGCCCAGCGTGCGGGCCAGGTGGGCCTCGATGTCGCGGACTGTCATCCCACCGGCATAGAGGCTGATGATCACCCCGTCGAGGCCCCCGGTCAGGCGCCGGGACCCCTTGGGGACCAGCCGCGGCTCGAAGCTGGAGACCCGGTCCCGGGGCACGTCCAGGGCCACCAGCCCGGCCTCGGTGAGCACCGTCTTGGGCGTGGTGCCGTTGCGCGGGTTGGGTGCCCCGCGCCCGCCCGGGTCGCCCTTGTCGTAGCCCAGGTGCTCCGCGAGCTCGACCTGCAGCCCGCGTTCGAGGACCTTCTTGATCGACTCGGGCAGGAACCCGCCGGTGCCGGTCAGCCGCAGCTCGCCGGCCGCCGCCCGCCCGACCAGCTGACTCAGCCAGGCCTCGTCGACCAGTTCGTCGACCAGCGCCTCGGTCGAGCCCGGCGACACCGCCCGTGCCGGCGCGCTGCGGTCCGCGCCCTCGGTGGAGGCGGTGACCGGCGAGCAGGTCTGGTCCGTGTTCGAGGTCATCGTCGTAGTGGACATGTGATGCTCCTTTCCGTTCCGAAGTCACAGTCGTCACTCCGGACTCTTCCGCATCTCCCGTACACAGACCATCTGACACCCCCCGCGCAGCCCGGCGGCGCGGACCGCGCGCAGCCACCCCCGCACCGTGCCCGCCGGCGCGTCCACCCGGGCGGCGGCCCGCCGGTGCCCGGCGCCCTCAGCGGCGGCCAGCAGGGCCACGCCGACGACCTCCACGCCCTAGCCGCGCCGGGGCAGGCACCACGCGGGCAGCAGCACCTGGGTCACTCCGCAGCCCCGGCAACGGGCCCGGTCCGGCCGCAGCGCGACCACCTCGGCTCCCAGGCGGCGGACCCGCCGCACCCGCGCCGCTGACCAGACCCGAAGGCGCCCCTCGCAGCCCGCCTCCGGGCAGCTCAGCAGGCCCGCGCGCAACGCGCGCCGTGCCGCGTCGGGGTCCACGACCGTGATCACACAAGCTCGCTCTCTGCACCCGTCCAGCCTGCCGCGGCGCCCGCCGCGCGGGGAAGTGGGAAGTCGTGTTGCAGCATCCACGCTCCACCACGCTCACGACAACCCCTTGCCGCCCAACGGTTCCGGGCACCCGCGACGACACGGTGCGCACCAGCGCACCAGGACACCAACGACGCGACCAGCCACGACCCCGTTCATCCCCACCATGGCGTCGCACACCAACGACCCGACCCCCCGTGTCACCCACCGCCGACCTCGTCTCACCACGACTCGTTCCTCCCCAGCCACCCTGGCGATCAACACTGGCCTTGATCTTGAGGTCTGCTCGTAACGTGGCTGCCGGCGCAGGTGTCCAGGTCGGCCTGCCCGTCGATCAAGGAGACTTCTTTGTCGAGCTCAGACAAGTCGATCTGGTTACGCGGTTTTCTGTGGGCTGGACGTGGGCAAGGGCGAGCACCACGCGTGCGCGCTGGACACCGCCGGCAAGCGGCTGCACGACAAGGCGCTACCAACGAGCAGGCCGCCCTGTCCCAGGCCCTGGCCCGCCTCGTTGAGCACGGCCCGGCGCTGGTCGTGGTCGACCAACCCGCCTCGATCGGCGCGCTGGCCATCGCGGTCGCTGCTCGATGGGCGTCGACGTGGCCTACCTGCCGGGACCGGCTATGCGCCGAATCGCGGACCTGCATCCCGGCGAAGGCAAGACCGACCCGTTGACCGAACAGGCAGGGCGTGTTCGCAGCTCAGCGGCTTGATTCCTCCGCTCACTGGGACCGGCGCACCTGTCGTCAGCGCCTTGTCGCGGCCGTTGACGGCATTGGCCTGGCGTTGGCCGCATACGGAGCGACGACAATCGGCCTCGATCGCCCAGACAACTCCTCGTCCCGGCGCTTTTCGATCTTCTTCACCATCGACCGTCGGGGCCTTGAGACCGCGCCTGACCTGCTCGTTCGTCAGTTCTGGCGTTGCTGGCGGGGTAGTTCGGAGAAGACGCCCGCGACGCGTACATCACTGAGGAGGCCGCCCGGAGCATGCCGCACACCCTGCGCCGGGTCGGCAGGTCGCCCTATCGGCTGGTCGGCTGCTCGCGGCTGTCGCTGTGCAGGCACGACGGCGGGAGCCGCGGAGGTCGTCGAGTGCGCGCGGGAACTGGTGGAAGAGGTCATCCGGCCATCAATGTCCGCGGCGCGCGCCCCCCGCCGCCGTGAACGCTGCCGTCACCCCCGCGGGGAGCCGGGGATCCGGTGTATGTGCTGGCCTCGTTCCCCGACTGCCCCGGACCGGTGACCCTCGCCGTGTCGGCGCACGGGTGTGCCCGGTTCAGGGCAGCCAGTGGATAAGGCGATACGGATCGGGATGCTGGTCCGCCCACCGGGCCAGGCGATGGGCAAGCACGTTCGCCATCGCGCCCGCGTCCGCGGGAAGGGTGCGCTTGAGGGCGAGCACCACTGGCGGCGTGACCTCACCGGCGCTCGCCGCGGCGTCGAGCAGGGAGACGAAGTCGACGGCGTTCTCGGTCACGATGACCCGGTCCTCGAAGGTGGCATGCTCGAACACCTCGCCGTCTGCCCGCCCGGTCAGGCCGGCGTCGTGGACGTGCTGCGCGTCATGACCTAGATCGGTCAGGTGCCGGGAAACGGCGGGGCTGAACATCTCATCGACGAGGAACCTCACGCGGTCAGGAAGCGCTCACGCTCTCGCGCGGCCCGATCGGCGCGTTCCGCTGCAGTGGTGTTGCGGTCGATCATGGACTGAACCTCGTCGGGGTGGGTGGCGGCGAAGGAGACGGCAGTTCGCACCAGCCGCTCGGCTATAGCGAGCTGCTCGGCGGCGGCCCGGACGCGGGCGTCGCCGTGCTTGCCGGTGTGCCTGATGGCCACCACGATCTCCCACACGTCGGGCCCGCCGGCCACTGCCGCGCGCCGCCCCGCGGGTCCCGCGCGGTAGACGATGCCGGGGTGAGCGGAGGTCTTGAGTCCTTCGTCGAGCAGTCTGGTGACGAGGCTTGTCTCGCTGACGCCCTCATCATGAGCGCGCCGCGCCAGTTCCTCCTTGAGCTGCGGGTCGAGTCGATAGGAGACCGAAGCAGACATTCGCTGACCACCTCCGTAGCGCATCGTACTGCTCTTGCGCTACACCTTACTCGTCTGGACGCAGGTACCATCCCGCCATTCATGAAGTGTCCGGCCGTCCCCGGCGAGCGTCGGCCATCGCCAGGAACGCGCGCCCAGGACACGCCCAAGGAACCGGATCCACTGACGCGGGAACGGAATATGCGCAGTTCAGGGCCTCGGCGGACGTGGGTCGACCTGTCGGCTGAAAATCGGAAGGTCGGCGGTTCGACCCCACCCCTGGCCACTCCTGATCGTGGTTCTGATCTGCGGTTTCATGTCAGGTTCCCTCGCCAACGGTGTCGTACGGGTCGGGTTTGGTCACCGATTGGTCACGGCGATGCCTCGTGATGTGATGAGTTGCGACGCGGTTTCCACCTGCTCAGCAGTCGCCTTCTTCATCACGTGGGCGTAGACACGCCTGGTCACGCTACCTGCTGGTCACCAACAAGTCCGCCTACGGTGTGGCGCCGGTGTCCACCCAATACTTCCCCGCCATGGCGACCCCGTCCCAGCTACGCGCCGACCGGCTCCTCGCCGCCGCCCGCGCCGCTGGCGGCGACCCGCTCACCCTGGTCCGGCTGTTCGGCGTCAGCGGCGACACCGCCGTGCGGTACTGCACCGAACTCGACCCGGCCCCCCAGCAGCAGAACGGCCGAGCATAGGCACACACCCGGGCGGTTCCACCATCACCCCCAAACATTCTCCTGCTATAACCGCAGGCATGTACCTGCGGACCATCCAACGTCGCAACAAGGACGGCAGCGTGGTCCGCTACGTCCAGCTCGCGCACAATGTCCGCGACCGGACGTCGGGGAACTCCGTCGCCCACACCATCCACAGCTTCGGCCGCGAAGACCAGCTCGACAGGGTCGCGCTGCAACGGCTCGCCGAGTCCATCCAGCGTTACCTGCGCGACACCGAAGACTGACCGAGGCCACTGGCCCGAATCCGGGCCCACGGCGGGCCGGCGCGCAGCGGGGCAAGCTGACCAGCCGGGAGTACCGCCGACCCGCGAGGACTTCAGCCCGATCCGGCGCGTCAACACCGAAGTTCCGCCGGCAGCTACCTTCAGTAATCGCGAACATCAGGGCTTCCGGGGGTGGCGCGACATAAAGGCGCCCTCGGGCTGCGGCCCCTCTTCCACTACCGCGGGAACCGCATCCGCGCCCACATCCGGCTGTGCTGGCTCGCCCTGCTGCTACGCGTGGTCGAGAACGTCACCAGCGACACCTGGCGCAACGTGCGCCAAGAACTCGACCGGATGCACCTAGTCACCCTGGGCACCGCCCACGGCCAAGTCGCGCAACGCTCCACCACCACCCTCGGGCAGAAG
Source organism: Actinomycetes bacterium (assembly GCA_038223055.1). Classification (GTDB taxonomy): domain Bacteria; phylum Actinomycetota; class Actinomycetes; order JACCUZ01; family JACCUZ01; genus JBBRHF01. The sequence continues at coordinate 11,032 of JBBRHF010000141.1, forward strand.
AAGATCCTCGGCGCGCTCAACCGGCCCGAGCCGCCACGGTTCTTCGACCTCACCGCCCCGAGCGACTGACCCCCGCCACCCCGGCGGAGGCAGCACGAGCGGGGCGTTCTGAAGTAACACGACCCCAACACGCCCCAGCCGCGTTCCCGCAGGTCAACACCATGATCATCAGCCTCGTGTGCTCATGATCTTCGGAAGTCCGGGCATGACCCGGACAACAAGGCGCCCAACCTCCAGTTCGCGGACGTGGGGCACATGCTCACCGATGTCTCCGTACCGGCGACGGAGGCGGCCCCGACGGCCTGCGTCGTGAGCACGCGCCGACGGCGGGCGGCTCGGCGCACCTGACGGCGGGCACCGTGCGCAGCGTGGAGAACCGCAGCCCCGCAACGGCCCGGCTCCTCGTCGTGATAGCCACCTCCGAAGGAGGCGTCGTGAGCACCGTCATCACCGCGGCGGTGGCACGCCTGCGCCTGCGCGACCCCCTCGACCGGCCGAGCGCCGATCTCGACATCGCCCGCCGCACGATGGACCTGATCGCCGAGGGCT
>JBBRHF010000142.1:0-11469 GCA_038223055.1 Actinomycetes bacterium
CGCTGGGCAGCAGGGGATCGGTGCGCCCGACGGCTTCGGCCGGCTGTGGACCCCGCACCGGATGGCCTACCTCAAGGGCGAGGGAAAGCCGTCCGGACCAGGCGCCGACGAGGGCTGCCCCTTCTGCGAGTCGCCGTCGCGGTCCGACGAGGACGGCCTGATCCTACGCCGCGGGGAGCGCGTCTTCGCCGTTCTCAACCTCTACCCGTACAACGGCGGGCACCTGATGGTGGTCCCCTACCGTCACGTCGCGGACTACACCGAGCTGGAGCTGGACGAGGTCCTCGAGCTGGCGACCTACACCCAGCAGGCAATGTCAGCACTGCGCTCCGCGTCGGGTGCCCAGGGCTTCAACATCGGGATGAACCAGGGAGCGCTGGCCGGAGCCGGCATCGCCGCCCACCTGCACCAGCACGTCGTGCCGCGCTGGGGCGGGGACACCAACTTCATGCCGGTCGTCGCGCGCACCAAGGTGCACCCCCAACTGCTCCGCGACACCCGCGCCGCCGTCGCCGCAGCGTGGGCGGGCGCCGTCGAAACCCCCTGACTGCCACCCGACCCTGCGGGCCGGGCGGTCAGGCGGTCGTCGCGTCCGCCCGCATCTTCGCAGCGACGTGGCTGGGCATCGGCTCATGGCGGAGATAGCGGCGGGAGAAGGTGCCGGTCCCGTGGGAGATCGAGCGCAGGTCCACGGCATAGCGCGTCACCTCCACCTGAGGGACGTCGGCCTTGATCAGCGACCGGCCGCGCCCCACGGGCTCGGTGCCCGTCACCCGGCCGCGGCGGGTCGACAGGTCGCCCATCACCGCGCCGACATATTCGTCGGCGACCAGGACCGTCACCTCGTCGACCGGCTCGAGCATGTGCACCTCGGTGTCCTTGGCGGCCTCCTTCAGCGCGAGGGCGCCGGCGGTCTGGAACGCCATGTCTGAGGAGTCCACCGAGTGCGACTTGCCGTCGAGCAGGGTGACCCGCAGGTCCACGACGGGGTAGCCGGCGGCGACCCCGCGCTCCATCTGGGTGCGAACCCCCTTTTCGACCGACGGGATGAACTGGCGCGGCACCGACCCTCCGACGACCTTGTCGACGAACTCGAAGCCGCCACCTGAGGGCAGCGGCTCGACCTCGATGTCGCACACGGCGTATTGCCCATGCCCCCCGGACTGCTTCACGTGGCGGCCGTGACCCTTGGCCGGCCCGGCGAACGTCTCCCGCAACTGCACCCGCACCGGCACCGACTCGACGGCCACGCCGTAGCGGTTCTTCAACCGATCCAGCAGTACGTCGAGGTGTGCCTCACCCATGCACCACAGGACCAGCTGGTGGGTCTCAGGATTCATCTCCAGTCGCAGGGTCGGGTCCTCGGCGACCAGCCGGGCGATGCCCTGCGCGAGCTTGTCGTCGTCGGCCTTGGAGATCGCGACGACGGCGACCGGGAGCAGCGGCTCGGGCATCACCCAAGGCTCCATCAGCAGCGGGGCGTCCGTGTCCGAGAGCGTGTCGCCGGTCTCGGCCCGGGTCAGCTTGGCGACCGCGCAGATGTCGCCGGCGATGCAGGACGCGACGGTGCGCTGCGTCTTGCCCAGCGGGGAGGTCAGCGCTCCGACCCGCTCGTCGACGTCGTGGTCCTCGTGGCCGAGGGCGGACAGGAAGTGCCCGGACACGTGCACGGTGATGTCCGGGCGCAGCGTTCCCGAGAAGACCCGCACCAGCGAGATGCGCCCGACGTAGGGGTCGGTCGTGGTCTTCACGATCTCGGCGACCAGGGGGCCGTCGGGGTCCCCGGTCAGCGGCCCGCGCGGCTGCCCATCCGGACTCGTCACGGGCGGCACCTCGTGCTCCAGCGGCGACGGGAAGCCCTGGGTGATCACCTCGAGCAGTTCGGCCGTGCCGAGCCTCGAGGGTGCGGCCGTGGCGAGCACGGGATAGAACGATCCGCGGGCGATCGCCGTCTCGAGGTCGTCGATGAGCACCTTGAGGTCGATGTCCTCGCCCTCGAGGTAGCGCTCCATCAGTGTCTCGTCCTCGGACTCGGCGATGATCCCCTCGATCAGGGTGTTGCGGGCCGTGTCGATGAGCGGCAGGTGCTCGGCGTCGGGCTCGCGCTCGACCCGGCCGCTGCCGGAGTAGTCGGCGACGGTGCGCGAAAGCAGCCCGATGACCCCCGCAGCGGTGCCGTCGTCGGCCGCCATCGGCAGGTACAGCGGCAGCACCCCGTCGCCGAAGACGCGCTGGCAGATCGCCACCGCCTCGTCGAAGTCGGCCCTCTCCTTGTCCAGCTTGGTGATGACCACCGCGCGCGGCATCGCCACGCTCGCGCACTCCTCCCACAGCATGACGGTCGCGGCGTCGACGCCGTCGACGGCGGACACCACGAACAGGGCTGCGTCGGCGGCCCGGAGCCCGGCCCGCAGGTCACCGACGAAGTCGGCGTAGCCGGGTGTGTCGAGCAGGTTGACCTTGATGCCGTTGTGCTCCAACGGCGCGAGCGCCAGGGACACCGAGCGATGCTGGCGCTGCTCGGCGTCGTCGAAGTCGGTGACGGTCGAGCCGTCTTCCACCCGCCCGGGTCGCCCGATCGTGCCGGTCGCGGCGAGCAACGCCTCGACCAGGGTCGTCTTGCCAGAGCCGGAGTGGCCGACCAGGACAACATTGCGCACCGAGCGCGGCTGGTCGGCCGTCGGCGCTCTGCCGGCGGCCCCGGAAACACCTGTCTGCTGTGGCACTGCTCATCGCCTCCTCGCGAGTGGCCGCGCGTCCCGCGGCCTGCGTCGTTGGCCTGAGCCTTCACCTCGCAGCAGCCACGCACAAGGGCTCGACGTGCCGGCTTCGGGGCCGCCGACTACGATGGGCGAGCAGCCAAGCCACGGAGACCTGCTTCCATGCCGCACCGCCCGTCATGCTGAACCGTTTCGCGCGGGCGCTGTTCACGCGCATCTTCACTCCGACAGCCGGTTTTCTGGTCCGTCGCGGGATCAGCCCCGACGTGGTGACCCTGATCGGCACGCTCGGCGTGGTCGGCGGCGCGCTCGGCTTCTACCCCCGGGGCGAGTTCTTCTGGGGCACCATCGTCATCACCCTGTTCGTGTTCTCCGACCTCGTCGACGGGACGATGGCGCGGATGACCGAGCGGTCCAGCCGCTGGGGAGCGTGGCTCGACTCCACCCTTGATCGCGTAGGTGACGCCGCGGTCTTCGGCGGGATCACGCTGTGGTTCGCGGGCCGTGGCGACGACCTGCTGCTGGCCGGGCTCGCGCTCTACTGCCTGTCCACCGGCGGCGTGGTCTCCTACGCCCGAGCTCGCGCGGAGGGGCTCGGCATGACCGCCAACGTCGGCATCACCGAGCGCGCCGACCGGCTGGTCGCGATCCTCGTGTGCACCGGGCTCGACGGGCTCGGCGTCCCCTACGTCCAGGCCCTGGCGCTCTGGGGGCTGGCGATCGGCAGCACTGTGACGATCGGTCAGCGGGCCCTCGCCGTACGCCGTCAGGCCCTCGCCCAGCCCGTGCCGGCGCCCGAGCCACGTTCTTGAGGGGCACCGCCGGTGCGTTCGTGCGCGACCTCGCCGGCGGGCTGTCCTACCGGGCCTACGCCGGCGGGTGGGCGGTGGTGCGCCGGTTGCCCGAAGGGCTCGCCTATCGGCTGTTCGAGGGCCTGGCCGACCTGGTGTGGTGGCGCCGCCCCGAGCCGGTCGCGCAGCTCGAACGCAACCTGGCCCGGGCCCGGCCGGACGCCTCCCCCGCGCAGCTGCGGGCGCTGTCCCGGCTGGGGATGCACTCCTACCTGCGCTACTGGTGCGAGGCGTTTCGGCTGCCCGACTGGTCCCCAGCCCGGGTCGTGGACACGGTGCGGGTCGAGAACGAGCACCACCTGCGCGACGCCCTCGGCCAGGGCCGCGGGGTGGTCGCGGCGCTCACCCACATGGGCAACTGGGACCACGCCGGCGCCTGGGCCAGCCACACCGGCGTCCCCGTCGCCACCGTGGCCGAGCGGCTGAAGCCGGAGCGGCTCTACGCACGGTTCCTCGCCTATCGCGAGGCCCTGGGCATGGAGATCCTGCCGCTGACCGGCGGCGAGGGCGACCTGGTCGCGACGCTGGCGGCCCGGCTCCGAGCCGCCTACCTCGTGCCGCTGCTGGCCGACCGCGATCTCGGCGCCGCCGGCATCCCGGTGCAACTGCTGGGGGAGGCCACCCGGATGCCGCCAGGCCCGGCGATGCTGGCCCTGCGCACCGGCGCAGCGCTGCACCCGGTCAGTGTGTGGTTCGAGCGGGCGCCCGGCTCGGGCGGGCAGCGCCGTCACGGCCTCGTGATCCGCTTCCACGACGAGGTGCTCGCCCCCGCAACCGGGCGCACCCGTGAGAAGGTCACCGTCATGACCCAGCAGGTCGCCGACGCCTTCGGCGCCGCTATTCGCGAGCACCCCGAGGACTGGCACATGCTGCAGCCGCTGTGGCTGGCCGACCTGGCCCCCCGGCCGGAGCGCGCGCAGCGGTCATGAAGATCGGGATCGTCTGCCCCTATTCGTGGGATGTCCCGGGCGGCGTCCAGTTCCACGTCCGGGACCTGGCCGAGGTGCTGCTCCGGCTCGGGCACGACGTGTCGGTGCTCGCACCCGCCGACGAGGACACCCCGCTGCCGCCGTACGTCGTGCCGGCCGGGCGGGCCGTCCCGGTCCGCTACAACGGATCGGTCGCGCGGGTGAACTTCGGCCCGCTATCGGCCGCCCGGGTCCGCCGGTGGCTGCGCGACGGCGGCTTCGACGTGCTGCACCTGCACGAGCCGATGACCCCGTCCCTGTCGATCCTGGCCTGCTGGGCGGCGTCGGGCGCGATCGTCGCGACGTTCCACACCGCGAACCTCCGGTCCCGGGCGATGCTGGCGGCCTATCCGATCCTGGAGCCGGCGCTGGAGAAGATCAGCGCCCGCATCGCGGTCTCCGAGGACGCCCGCCGCACCCTGGTCGAACACATCGGGGGAGACGCGGTCCTGATCCCGAACGGGGTGTTCGTCGACCGGTTCGCGTCGGCCCGGCCGCGCCCCGAGTGGCAGGGCGGCCGCGTCGGCGGCCGCGTCGGCGGCAGCGGAACCGGGGACCGCACGATTGGTTTCATCGGGCGCCTCGATGAGTCGCGCAAGGGCCTGCCGACGTTGCTCTCGGCGCTCGGCCGGGTGGTGCAGGAGAGACCGGGCACTCGGCTGCTGGTCGCCGGCCGAGGCGACCTCGAGGAGGCCGCCGAGAACCTGCCGGCTCCCGTGCGCGAGGCCGTCACGTTCCTCGGTCAGGTCAGCGAGGTGGACAAGGCCCGGCTGCTGCGCAGCATCGACCTCTATGTCGCCCCCAACCTGGGTGGCGAGAGCTTCGGCATCATCCTGGTCGAGGCCCTCGCGGCCGGCGCCCCGGTCCTGGCCTCGGACCTGGAGGCGTTCCGCGCCGTGCTCGACGGCGGTCGGGCCGGCGCGGTGTTCCCGACGGCCGACGTCGCCGCGCTCGCCGACGGCGTGCTCGGGCTGCTCGGCGACGACCCGCGCCGGGAGCGACTGCGCGCCGTCGGGAGTGAGTGGGTGCGCCGCTACGACTGGGGCATCGTGGCTCGCGACCTCGTCGCGGTCTACGAGACCGTCGCGGCCGCTGCCGGGGCGGTCACCGAGGACGTCGCCCGCGGCTGGCGGGACCGGCTGCACCTGTGACGGGTGGTGCGCTCGACTCACGGGTGGTGCGCTTAACTCACGGGCTTACGCTCAACTCACGGGTGGTGCGCGCAACTGACGGGTTGTGCGCTCAACCGACGTACAGTTGGCAGCCATGCTTCCCTCCCTCGGCACCTCGACTGTGCTCGTTGCGGTCCTCGTGGTCGCGGGGTGGTATCTCTCGTTCAGCGCCACCCGCCTGGACCGCATGCACGCGCGGGTCGAGGGCGCGCGCAGCGCCTTGGACGCCCAACTCGTGCGTCGCGCCTCGGTGTCCCTGCAGCTGGCCATGTCGGGGCTGCTGGACCCCGCGACGAGCCTGCTGCTCGCGGACGCTGCCCACGAGGCTCGGGAAGCGAGCTCGGCTGACCGCAGCGGGCGCGGCGAGCTGTCGGCCGAGCTGTCGGCGGACTTGTCGGCGGACCGCGAGGTCGCCGAGAGCGACCTGACCAGGGCGCTGCAGGCCGCCCTGTCCGAACCTGCCCTCGGCGCGGCCCTGGCCCGGGACGCCGGCGGGCACGAGATCGCGCTCGAGCTCGGGTCGGCCTGCCAGCGGGTGGAGCTGTCCCGCCGGTTCCTGAACGAGGCGGTCCGAGCGGCCCGGGTCGTGCGGCGCAAGCGGGTGGTGCGCTATTTGCACCTGGCCGGGCATGCGCCGTGGCCGCCCACGTTCGAGATGGACGACACGCCGCCGGCCGGGCTGGTGCGGTCCCCGATCGCACCGGGTGTTGCGCTGTGAGCGGGGTGACCGGCCCCCGGATGCGGGCTCCGGCTGGCGGTGCGCGGGACGGCTTCAACCGGGTCGCCTCGGCCCGGGTCGCGGCAGCGCTCGTCGGTGCTGCCCTGGCGCTCAGCGCGTGTTCGACCCAGGCGCCCGCGCCGGCCGCGCCCCCCGCCGTGGCGCCGACACCGACGCCTTCACCTAGTCCCACGCCGACGCCCAGTCCGACCCCCGTCCTGGCGTCGTTGCTCTCCGGTCGGGTCGGGCGGCCAAACGGGCCGATCATGGTGGTCAAGTTCGACAACACGGCCGCGGCGCACCCCCAGGTCGGGCTGGCGAAGGCCGACGTGGTCTACGTCGAGCAGGTCGAGGGCGGGGTCACCCGGCTTGCCGCCGTCTACTCCAGCCAGCTGCCCACGAAGGTCGGGCCGGTGCGCAGTGCCCGGATCAGCGACATCGAGCTGCTCCGGCAGTACGGCACAGTGGCCCTCGTCTACTCCGGCTCGCAGCGCAAGCTGCGGCGCAAGCTGGACCGCGCCCGGCTGCGGCTGGTGTCCTTCGACGACAGCCGGCGCGGCTATGTCCGTGCCCCTCACCGCGCGCAGCCCTACGACGTGATCGGCACGACCTCGACGCTGCTGCGCCGGGCCGGCCGGGTCGACGCCCCCAGGTCGGTGGGCTACACGTTCGGGCCGGTGCCGGCGGGCGGACGGCCGGCGACCCGCGTGACGGTGCGCTATCCCGGCGCCCGGGTGAGCGCGGTGTGGTCGCCGACGCGACGGCGCTGGCTGCTCTCGATGGACGGCCGGGCGGACCGCGCCGCCGAGGGCGGCCAGCTGGGGCCGCGGACCTTCGTCGTGCAGTACGTCGCGGTGACCGCCTCGGCCTACAAGGACGTCAACGGCGTCGTGACGCCCAACTCGCGCACGGTCGGGAGCGGCAAGGCGGTGATCTTGCGGGATGGCCGGGCGTTCGCGGCGCGGTGGTCGCGGCCCGACGCGGCGCGCCCCACGTCGTACACGATCGGGGGCGTTCCGGCCGCCTTCGCCCGGGGGCAGATCTGGGTGGCCCTGATCGGGCGGGGCCGTCCAGTCCGCGTCGGCTGAGCCCGGACCGTAGGATGGGGGGCCAACCCAGCGCGTCCTTGTGAGGTCATCGTGTCCAGCCCATCCACCCCTGTCGCCGAGCCCACCGGCCTGACCGGCACCGCGCGGGTCAAGCGCGGCATGGCCGAGATGCTCAAGGGCGGTGTGATCATGGACGTGATCGACGCCGAGCAGGCCAAGATCGCGCAGGACGCCGGGGCGGTGGCCGTCATGGCTCTCGAGCGGGTGCCGGCCGACATCCGCAGGGACGGCGGCGTCGCGCGGATGAGCGACCCGGACATGATCGACGCGATCATTGCGGCCGTCTCGATCCCGGTGATGGCCAAGGCGCGCATCGGCCACTTCGTCGAGGCGCAGGTGCTGCAGTCCCTCGGCGTCGACTACGTCGACGAGTCCGAGGTGCTGACCCCGGCCGACGAGGCCCACCACATCGACAAGTGGGCGTTCACCGTGCCGTTCGTGTGCGGCGCCACCAACCTCGGCGAGGCTCTGCGCCGCATCGGCGAGGGCGCGGCGATGATCCGGTCCAAGGGGGAGGCCGGCACCGGCAACGTCGTGGAGGCCACCCGGCACATGCGCTCGATTCGCGCCGAGGCGCGCCGCCTGACCACCCTCGGCGAGGCGGAGCTGTTTGCGGCAGCCAAGGACCTGCGGGCGCCGGTCGACCTGGTCCGCGAGATCGCCGAGACCGGCAAGCTGCCGGTGGTGCTGTTCACCGCCGGGGGCATCGCGACCCCCGCTGATGCGGCGATGATGATGCAGCTCGGCGCCGAGGGCGTGTTCGTCGGGTCGGGCATCTTCAAGTCCGGCGACCCGGCCAAGCGGGCCGCGGCGATCGTGTCAGCCACCACGTTCCACGACGACCCCGACGTCATCGCCAAGGTGTCGCGGGGGCTGGGCGAGGCGATGGTCGGCATCAACATCGACACCCTGCCGCAGGACCAGAAGTTCGCCGAGCGCGGTTGGTGATCCGCCCACATCGTGGCCGGGCGGGGCATTCCGGCGGGGTGCCCCCCGCGGCTCGCTCGGTCCCGTGGTGGGGCGTGCTGTCCTCGGCTGCCGCGCCCGTGTTGCTCATCGGCGGCTGGACGGTCGCGGCCTCGCGCCAGCGCGACTCTTACGACTCCGTGACCGACACGATCAGCGCGCTGGCCGCCCACGGCGCGGCCGACCGGTGGCTGATGACGACCGCGCTGGTGGGGGTCGGCGCCTGCCATGTCGTGACCGCGCTGGCCCTGCGCCCGGCCGCTCGCCCCGGCCGGCTCGTGCTCGCTGCGGGCGGGGTCGCGACGTTGTTGGTGGCGGTCTTTCCGTTGCCGTCGGGGAGCGGTTCCTCGGCGGCGCACACCCTGGTCGCGGGCATCTCGTTCGGTGCACTGGCCGGGTGGCCGGCGGTCGCAGCCACGGCCCGCCCGACGACCGCAACGTCCGAACAAGCGTGCGGCATAGCCTCCGCTTGTTCGGACGTTACGGCAGACGTTGGCGTTACGGAACACGTTGGCGTTACGGAAGACGTTGGCGTTACGGCAGACGTTGGCGTTGCGGCAGACGTTGGCGCAGAAGCGAGCGCAGACGGCGACGTGCCGTGGGGGCTGCGGCCGGTGGTCGCGGTTGCGGCATCGAGCGTGCTCGCGGGCCTCGTCGGCTGGTTCACCGTGTCACTGACCTCCGGCGACCGGGTCGGTCTGACCGAGCGGCTCGCGGCGGGCGCCCAAGCACTGTGGCCCCTCGTGACGGTGCTGTCGGCGGTGGGGGCGGCCGGCTGGGGGCGGCCGGCTCGTGGCGATCTTCCCGTCCGCGACCGCGCGAGCGGACCGGCGGCTGAGTGAGCGGTGTCCCCCATGTCCCCCGTCATCGGCGTCTTCGCCCTGCAAGGCGACGTACGCGAGCACGTCCAGGTGCTGGAATCGCTGGGCGCCACGGCCGTCCTGGTGCGCCGCCCCGCCGAGCTGGACGAGCTGGACGGGCTCGTGCTGCCCGGCGGCGAGTCCACCACGATGGTCAAGCTGGCCGCTGCGTTCGACCTGCTCGAGCCGTTGAGCCAGCGGATCGCCGGGGGCCTGCCGGCCTACGGCTCCTGCGCCGGGATGATCCTGCTGGCCGATCGGCTGGCGGACGGCATCGCGGGCCAGGCGACAGTCGGCGGGTTGGACGTCGTCGTACGGCGAAATGCCTTTGGTCGTCAGGTCGACTCGTTCGAGGCCGACGTGGACTTCCGCGGCGTCGAGGGCCCCGCGGTGCATGCCGTCTTCATCCGCGCGCCGTGGGTCGAGTCCACCGGCCCCGGCGTAGAGGTGCTCGCCCGCGTGGTCGGCGGGCCGGCCGACGGTAGGGTCGTGGCCGTCCGCGGGGGCTCTGGGGGCCAGTTGCTGGCCACCTCGTTCCACCCCGAGCTCACCGGCGACCCGCGGGTGCACGAGCTGTTTCTGACGATGGTGAGGGAGCGTTCATGAGCGGCCACTCCAAGTGGGCGACCACCAAGCACAAGAAGGCGGTCGTCGATGCCCGGCGGGGCAAGATGTTCGCCAAGCTGATCAAGAACATCGAGGTGGCGGCGCGCACCGGGGGCGGGGACATGGCCGGCAACCCGACGCTGTACGACGCGGTGCAGAAGGCCAAGAAGTCCTCGGTCCCCAACGACAACATCGACCGCGCTCTCAAGCGGGGATCCGGGGTCGAGGCGGGCGGCGCCGACTACCAGACCATCGTCTACGAAGGCTATGGGCCCGGCGGTGTCGCGTTCCTGGTCGAGTGCCTCACCGACAACCGCAACCGCGCGGCGGCCGAGGTCCGGACCGCGATGACCCGCAACGGCGGCGCCATGGCCGACCCCGGCTCCGTGTCCTACCTGTTCAACCGCAAGGGTGTGGTCATCGTGCCGAAGACGCAGGGCATGGGCGAGGACGACGTGCTGGCCGCGGTCCTCGATGCCGGCGCCGAGGAGGTCAACGACCTCGAGGATTCCTACGAAGTCGTGTCCGAGGCCACCGATCTGGTGGCGGTGCGTACGGCGCTTCAGGACGCCGGGCTGGACTACGACTCGGCCGACGCGTCGTTCCTGCCGTCGGTGAGCGTCCCGCTGGACGAGGACGGCGCCCGCAAGGTGTTCCGCCTGATCGACGCGCTCGAGGACTCCGACGACGTGCAGAATGTGTGGGCCAACTTCGACGTCTCCGACGAGGTCATGGCCTCGGTCGACTGACCTCGCGCCGCTCTTGTGTCCCCTGGCAGGCCTGGACCGGCACCGTTGCACCCGTCGAGTGCCGCATGCTCAGCCGCCAGTCAGGACCTCCGGTTTCACTCCTGTGACCGATGAGACTGATGTGACCCATGGGTCGTGTCCTAAATTGAGCGAAAGCCGTTCGTGGCGTTCGTGGCAACCGATATCACCGGCGCCCGCTGGGGCCTGGTCGGCGCCGAAGCCGTCCTCAAGCTATGAGCCATACACAGCAACGGAGACTGGGACGACTACTGGCACTAACACCTCACCCAGGAGCGCAAGCGCGTCCACCAATCCCGCTACGCCAACAACGTCATCCCGCACGCCACCTGAGGTTACTCCAGGGGAGCCGCACCGTGTGTCACGAACGCAGATGGGAGCTGATGTGTAGGTAGAAGCTTCTCGATGCGGTGCTGTACGAGAGATGAAGGTTTGGCCCTTCGGAGCCGCCCTGCGGGGGGAGGCTCCAAACCGCCTCATGCTGCGTTGGCTGAAGACCGTCGTGGTGAGCGATGAGGAAAAGGCGTCCAGGAGGCGTCAGGTAGGGACTGGGAAGACGACCACTGCTGAAGCATCGAAACTCTACAGACGACGTGACTGGATAGGTCCCGAGTTTTGGGTGTGCCCGGTGTCCTGAGTTGATGCGGGTGGGGCGCTTGGCGTGTCGTGGTGATCGTTGGGTGCGTGACCGTGTTTGGATCTTGCCGTGTCCGATCCGCAGGTTCCGCGCTC
>JBBRHF010000143.1:0-11387 GCA_038223055.1 Actinomycetes bacterium
AACCACTCAGCGGTCTCGCGGGACACGCTGACCTCGACCTCGTCGCCGCTCTTGACGAGGGCACGGTGCAGCGCATCGGCATCACGAGTGAGCAGTTCGGTCATGACCCACCTCCAAGGGCTCCATCTGCATTATCTGAAACAACTGTAGCAGGTGACCCATACGGCCGCGCACGAGCGGCTCGGACGTTCCCGGCATCGCGAGTTGGATTTGGAAGCATCGGTCCGCGAGGAGTCTCCATGTACAAGAACCAAGACAATGCCAGTGGCGGCAGCAGCAGCGCGTCCGAGGGGGCCGGTTGTCTGGGCGGCCAGTGCGGCGGGGGTAGGTAGCCGGTCGCCTTTGGTGCGTGGCCGCGTCACGTCGAGCGGTCATCCCGACACTGTGCACTAGATGATCGATTCCAAGGGGTCAGTGGTCGTAGGCGAGCAGTGAGCGTGGGATGGGTTGGCCGGTGTGGTCGTTGTGCCAGATCGCGGCGGTCAGGGCGAGGATGCGTTGCAGGACGCGGACCATGACTCCGGCGGTGGTTCGGCCGCCGTGTCGTTCCAGGTCGAGTTGGCCCTTGTAGCGCCGAAGGTTACTGGGGCGCGACACGCCGACCAACCCCTTGAAATCGATCATCTAGATGACCGCGGTTGGTGCACGCTTCTTCGACGTCGTCGCCATCACCTGGTCCGCGCGCTCCTGGCGGATCGCGGGAAGGTAGAGGGCGGCGCCGATGATGCTGAAGACGCCGGCCACGACGATGGCCAGCGCGGTGCTCGCGTGCTCGGCGTACGGGCCCAGGACGAGCAGGCCGAGCGTGAAGGAGCCGCCGGCCACCATCGAGTTCATCCATGAGGGCGCCGGCCCGGGTCTTTCCGCCGGCCAGCTCGGAGAGCCGGATCGGGAACAGGACCTCGAACGCGATCATGCCGACCGACCAGAACACCTCGACGAGCAGCAGGCTGCGCAGCACCCGCGACGAGGACATCAGGCGCAGCCCGTCGACGACCGTCCGGGGGGCCTCGCGGGCCGAGCGCAGCGCCCGGCCCAGACCGGCGGAGTCGAGGTGGCTGCGGGTTTCCTTCATGCGTACGGCGATGACGACGATGTTGACGGCGTAGAAGCCCAGGGCCACCCAGTAAGGAAGCTCGAGCGCGGTCATCGACGGGACCGGGTTCCAGGAGACCAGGCCGCCGGAGACCAGCGCGCCGACGGCGATGGAGATCCCGAGTGCCGTTCCGGCGTGGGTCAGCGTGGTCTCGACCGTCACCTCGGGGTCGTCGGCGTGGGCGGTGTCGACGTACCAGGCCTCGAGGGGTCCGGAGTCCAGCGCGCGGAACAGGCCCTGCAGGAGCAGGGCCACGACGAAGGCACCGAACGTGTGGGCCGTGACGTAGATCAGGCCCGACCCGAGCGCGACGACCGAGGCGGCGAGCAGGACCGGCCGGCGGCCGATCGCGTCGGCGACACCGCCGGTCGGAAGCTCCAGGCCGAGTACGACGAAGCCCTGCATGGACAGGATGACCCCGATCTGGGCCAGACTCATGCCGCGTTCCAGTGCCAGCAGCGTGCTGACGCCGATGGTGAGGCCGACGGGGAGTCAGCGGGTGACGGCGGAGGGAGACGTCGACCGGTCCGGCCCGATGGGTTACGACGGCTTCATCGAGGGCGTGGGGGCGATGGCGATGGGCGCCACGACGTGCGCTTTACAGCCGAGGATGTAGCGACCGTGCATGACCAGATGGTCGCCGCCGCGGCCGGCTTGACCCGGTGGCTGGTAGGCGGCGGGGAGCTGGCTGGGCAGTTCGCCGACCGTGGGCTGCTTGACGAGGTGTGGGTGCAGTACGCGCCGGTCATGCTCGGTGCCGGCGCCCCGCTGTTGCCGCGCCGCCTCGAGTTGCGGCTGGACGAGCTCGCCGCGAACGGGGAGCTCGCCTGCGCAAGGTACGCGGTCCTCAAGTGACTCGCCGGCCAACGACGCGTGTGAACGCCTGCACGGAGCGGTGATCGCCAGGGTGCGCGCGTTCAACGGCCGTCAGGCTTGGCGGGCGAACACGACGACGTTGCTCCGATAACCACCGGCGGCACGGCGCGGGTCGAAGCTGCCGCCGCAGGTGATGAGGCGCAGCTCGGGTGAGCTGGTGTTGCCGTAGACCGCCAGCGTGGGAAAGGAATTCTTTGGGACGGTGCGGACAGCGTAGACCGCGAACCGTGCCACGGTCCCGTCCCTTCTGGTGACCTCGACCTTGTTCCCCGGCTTGAGCGAGCCGAGCCGGTAGAACACCGAGGGGCCGCTGGCCTTGCCGTCCACGTGTCCCTCGATGACGGCCGGGCCGACCTCGCCGGGAGCGGGTGAGCCGGTGAACCAGGCCGCCTTGTCGTAGTCGGGGCCAGGCTTCGGGACCTCCAACGTCCCGCGGCTATCCAGCCCGACGGTGGTGAGCGGCGAGGTCACCCCGATCGCGGGGATCCGGACCCGAGCCGGTAGCCGACCCGGTGAGGCGCCGGCTCGGGGGGCTGTGCCGACTCGGGGGGCTGTGCCGGCTCGAGGGGCTGTGCCGGCTCGAGGGGCTGTGCCGGCTCGGGCGGTTGTGCCGGTGCTGCCAGCCGAACTCGAGGCCGGACCTGGCAGGGCGGACGGGGCCGACGGATCAGCCGACGGATTGGCCGACGGATCAGTTGCCGGGCCGAGCTTGCCGGCGGTTGCCCGGGACGGGGCGGGCGGGTCGGCGTCCTGGTGCAGGACGCCGGCCGCCACCGCCGCGCCCCCTCCGGTGAGGAGGAGCAGCGCGACGGCGGCCTTGAGGACGGAGCGTCGACGTGGCCCGGCGCTGCGACGCTGGGCGCGCGGCGTGCTGGTGTCGCCTGGCCCAGCGCCGGGCATCAGCGGGTGCCGGTCGCGGTCTCGCGGCGGCGGGCAGCGACCACGAGGCCGCCGAGGAGGGCGACCCCGCCGGCGCCGATCAGGCCCTTGTGCTCGACACCGGTCGTGGTCCCGTCGCCGGTCTCGACGCCGCCGCTGGGCAGCGAACTCATCTGAGAAGCCTTCAGTGCGCCGCAGATCGCGGGGTCGGTGGCCTCGGTGGGCAGCTTCGGGTCGAGGTCGGACTTCGCCGCGCCGTCGTACTTGCCGTTGTTGTTGTAGTCGACGCCATGCACGACGACGACGGCTTGCCCGGCCTTGATGGCCTTGGCCACACCGGTGCTGACCTTGATGGAGCCGCGCTCGTAGCTGATCTTGCCACCGGCGGCGGTGTCGTAGCGGTCCACGGCGAGGGTGGATGCGGGCGAGGTGTCCCCGGTCTTGGTCAGGGCCACCACGACGGGTCCGTAGGCAGGGGCACCCTCGGTGGTGTTGATGTGGCCGTTGCCGTCGGCGTCGTCGCTCGTGGTGGGGCACTCGTGGCGCGCGTCGGCGCCGAAGTGGATGTGCGCTGCGTGCGGCTGGCCCTTGACCAGGCCGCGGGCCGCCAGGTTCACGGTCAGCGTCGTGCCGGTGACCTTCACCATCGCGGTGCCGCTCGCCGACGCGTCGTTCACCGGCTTGAGGCGCGCCTGGGCCGATCCGTCTGCTGCGCTGGCCGGTGCGGCGATCGCCAGCAGCGACACCAGACCGAGTGCGGGGGCGACCAGGGCTGCTCTTTTCGTGCTGTGCATGGGTTTCCCTCCATGGTCCGGCGCGTGAACTGTGCCGGCCGGACCGATTTCGGCACGCGTTGTCGCGGCCGTGAAGGTGTTTCGGAGCGGCCGACATGTCCGGATTGCTGCCGAAGGGATCTGATTGTCGAGGCGGCCGGTGGCGCCCCTCGATCACCTGACCCGTTGCGCACTGCGGCGGTCACTGGCATCGACGACCTCGGTCGCTACTGTGAATGGGTCATGCCGGAGCGGGGCGACCCGCCGGGCGCTGTACGTGTCGCGCTGCTCGTTCCGCGGCAGCGACGGCGCTGTGGAAGGAGACCTCGCTGAGAAACCCCGGGGCGGCGACTTCGTCACCGGCGAGCCCGAACGCCGCGGACAGCGCCCCCGGGTCGGCGGTGTAGGTCACGCCCCGATGAACGCCGGGGCCCGGAAGGTGGCCGCCAGCAGGACCGTGGCGAGGAGGACCGTGGCCAGCAGGACCGTGGTCAACTCTGACGAACCCGTTGCGCAGCCGCCTGTACACCGCCGCCGCGACCTCGGACAGCCCCGTCGACGCCAGTGCTGGCAGGATCGGCAGCAGCCCGGCCAGCGGTACGTCGCCCCGCCGACGAACACCGGGGCCGGCTCTCCTCAGGCAGGCCGGCCCGGGCCAGGGCCGGCTCGCGCTCAGCGCGTCGCGGTGGAGCGGGCGGGCCGGCGTGTCTTCGTCGCCTTCGGCGGCAGCCGGTCGGCGTGAGCGACGGCGGTGTGCACCCAGTCGTCGAGCGCCTCGCCGCGAGCGCCGGCCGGCTCGACGTAGACCATGCTCGACATGGGTCGGCCGGTGAAGTCCATCGGCCGGACGTGCGCGTGGCGCAACGCGGCGGAGGCCGCATTGGGCCCGAGGCGCAGCATCAGGTCGTCGTGCATGACCCCGCAGACCATGTGCCGACGGACCATGAACGCCAGCCCGCCGAACATCTTCTGCTCGGTCACGTCGGCAGTGTCGGCGAGCACGTCGCGGATGCGGTCGGCCAGCATCTCGTCGTAGGCCATGTCGCTCTCCTCGCTCGGGGAGGCCAGTCTCGATCGTGGCGTCGACATCGTCAACGGCTCCCCAGGACGGCATTTCCACGGCGACCGGTCAGCTCTCGAGGCAGGCCCGTAGCCGTTCGAGGTCGGCGGTGATGCTGCGCCGCACCTGGCGGGTCATCAGCGGGGTCGCCCAGCCGAAGAACCGGCCCGGGCTGCCGGCGGCTTGGATCGCGACGGACATGCCGCCGTCGGCGTCGGCGAGCTCGTAGGTCACCTGCATGGGGAACGGCCGGTCGACCCGCAGCTCAATGAGCCGGTCCGGCTCTTCCCGCAGCACGACGTAGCCATAGTCGAAGGTGCGGCCGAGGAACCTCGCGGTGCGCACGACGGTGGCTCCCTCGCGCAGGCGGCCGGGCTGGTCGGGGCGGCTGGAGGTGATGCCGCCGGTCCAGCGCAGGTCGTTGGCCGGGTCGAACATGAACGCCGCCACCTCGGGCCGGGGGCGACGGATCAGGACGACCGGTCGCACGTCGATAGACACCTGCTCTCCTTCCCCGTGCGGTCGGCGTGCTGCCTAGCTGGTCTCGGGGAACAGCGGCTGCGGGCTGCCGCTGTCGGCGTACTTGGCGAGCCGGTCCATGATCATGGCCCAGGTCTGTGCGGTATGACCCAGGTCGGTCTCGGGGTATCCGGCGGCAAACCCGTGGTGGCGGAACAAGATGGAGGTGCCACCCCGGCAGGTTCTCAGGGCTGCGCAGCAGCGCGTAACGTCTGCCTGAGCCGCACGACTTCACCCCATCAACCGAGGACGGGAGCGTCCGATGTCCAGCACGCCGATCGCCGACCACGCGTTGCTCTCCGACCGCCATTCAAGCGCGCTCGTCACGACCGGCGGTTCGGTCGACTGGCTCGCCTTTCCGCGGTTCGACAGCCCTTCGGTGCTGGGCCGGCTGCTCGGCGATGAGGCCGGCCACTGGCAGGTCGCCCCGACGGGGGTGTTCACGAGCGGGCGCCGCTACCTGGACCGCACCCTCGTGCTCGAGACGACCTTCAGGACCGACGGCGGCACTCTCGTGCTGACCGACGCGATGGCGATGGGGCCCGACAACGGCGGCCACCGCCTCGGCGTCGACGTGCCGCATTTGCTCGTGCGCAGACTCTCGTGCACCGCGGGTGTGGTGGAGGTGGAGGTCGACTATCAGCCGCGCCCGGAGTACGGCCTGGTCGTGCCCCTGCTGGCCGTTGTCGACGGGGGAGTGACGGCGCGAGGTGGGGCCGAGTGGCTCGTGCTCACCGCGGACGGGCTGACCGTGGACGGCCCGCGCGCACACGGTCGACGAACGTTTCGTGCCGGTGAGGTCGTGCACCTCGGGCTGCACCGGAGCACGCTCGAGCAGACGCCGGCGCGGGTGTGGTCGCAGCACGAGTTGGCCGACGCGCTGGACCGCACGGTCGACGCCTGGCGGTCGTGGTCGGCCCTGCATCAGGCCTACGACGGGCCGTGGGCGGACCTGGTGCACCACTCTGGCATCGTGTTGCAGGGCATGTCGTTCCAGCCGAGCGGCGCGATCGTCGCCGCCACCACGACCTCGCTGCCCGAGGGTGTCGGCGGGGAGCGCAACTGGGACTACCGCTACTCGTGGGTGCGCGACTCCAGCTTCACCATGGAGGCCCTCTGGGTCGCCGCGTGCCCCGACGAGGCGGACGACTTCTTCGCGTTCATGACGACGGCGGCCGCGTCGTCGGTCGGCCCGGGCCGCGGGCTGCAGATCATGTTCGGCGTCGGCGGGGAGCACGACCTGTCCGAGCGCGAGCTCGGTCACCTGCCGGGCTGGAGGAACAGCCGGCCGGTCCGGGTCGGCAACGACGCGTGGGACCAGCAGCAGATCGACGTCTACGGCGAGCTGCTCGGCGCCGCGCACCTGCTGGCCGACCAGCTGACCAACATCGACGACGACACCAAACGGTTCCTGGTCGCGTGCGCCGACGCGGCGGCCACTCGCTGGGTGGAGAAGGACCAGGGCATCTGGGAGGTGCGTGGGGACCCGCAGCACTTCCTCTACTCCAAGGTCATGTGCTGGGTGGCGCTGGACCGCGCGCTCGCCCTGGCCGACCGCATCGACGCGGGCGACAAGGTCGATGCGTGGAAGACCACCCGCGACGAGATCTGGGAGACCGTCGTGCGCGACGGCTGGAGCGAGGAGGCGAACAGCTTCACGCAGTACGTCGGCAGCAGCGCGCTGGACGCGTCGAACCTGATGATGGCCATCGTCGGCTTCCTGCCCGCCGACGACCCGCGGATGCTCGCGACCATCGACGCGATCGACGAGCGGCTGACCGACGAGCGGGGCCTGGTCTACCGCTACCGCACCGAGGGCGGCGTCGACGGCCTGGCCGGCGAGGAGGGGACCTTCCTGCTGTGCACCTTCTGGCTGGCCCAGGCACTCGCGCTCTCGGGCCAGGTGGAGCGGGCCCGCGGGGTCTTCGAGCGGGCGCTCGCGTTCGTCAACGACGTCGGGCTGCTGGCCGAGGAGGTGGACCCCGAGACCGGCGAGCTGCTGGGCAACTTCCCGCAGGCGTTCAGCCACATCGGTTTGGTCAACGCCGCGTGGGCGATCTCGCAGGCGGAACTCCCCGCCGGGACCCGCGGGTGAGGGCGTTCCCGTGATCTTGTCGGCGTCGCAGCAGACGCCGCTAGTGTCGCAGCCGTCCCCGATCGGAGGAGGGCCGCGGATGTCTACCGAGCCGACCAGCCCGGACGTGACTGCACACCAGGACGCACCCAGCGCCACGGCGGCGCTCGCCATCAGCGCGGGGGCAGACCGGGCCACCGGCTCCGGGGATGACGATCACGTGTGCGGAGATGGTCGAGGTCGTCACCGACTATCTCGAGGGCCACGTCGACGAAGCGCTGCGCGAGGAGATCGTTGCGCACCTCGCGCTCTGCCCAGGGTGCCACCACTATCTCGAGCAGATGCGCCAGACGATCGGGGTCCTCGGCCACGTGCCGGTCGACTCTCTCAGCGGCCAGGTCCGCGAGGACCTGATGGCGGCGTTCCGCACCTTCCAGGCGCCGAGCGCCCCAGCGCGACGTAACGATTCGCGTCGCGCCGTGACGGAAAGGCCATGAGCGTGTTGCCGCCGATCGCCGACCTTGTCGCCACCCGCCGCTCGCTGCACCGCGTCGCGGAGCACGTTCTGGCAGCCGCTCTGAAGCGGGCGACGGGCCAGATCGCGCTGCGTGCGGCGGCGGGCGGGTTCGCGACGCCGGTGCTGCCGGACGGGTCGGTCCTGTCGGTGGACGGCGTGGACCTGGTCGTCACGGAGCACGACGACGTACGGCGCGAAAGGCTGTCCACCGTTGGCGCGGCGGCGAGGTTCGCGGGCACGGAGCCGGGCTTCCCCTGGACCAAGCAGGCGCCGGCGACACCCTTCGAGCTCGACGAGCCGTTGGTGCTGGACGAGTCCGCGGCGTCGCTGCTGGCGCAGTGGTTCGCGCTGGGCGACCGGGCGTTGCGCCGGCTGTCCGCGGAGATCGGCGGAGTGGAGGCGGCGCCGCAGTTGTTCCCGGAGCACTTCGACCTCGGCTGGTCGGCGGACGAGGTGAACTACGGATTCTCGCCGGGGGACGACGCGATCCCGCGGCCCTACGTGTACGTCGGGCCGTGGTCCCCCCTTGCGCTGGACGAATTCTGGAACGCGCCTTTCGGCGCGTACCGGGAGATCGACGACGTCGCGGACGTCGAGCAGGCGCTTGCCTTCCTGCGCGAGGCGCGCGATCGGGTTCCGCACGGCTGAGCCGCAGCCCCGCGTCGGGATTGTCCGACAGACTCCGGCCATGAGACTTCAGAACAAGTCGTGGCCGCAGACTGCCGCGGCCGTGGCTGCGCACGAGGTGGCGACGACCTACTACTCGCCTGCGCTGAAGAACCATTGCTCTGGCTCGTTCGTGTGGGCGGCGTCCTATGCGGCGTCCCACGACGTGTCCTGCGACGCCGAGCTGTTGTATGTCGCGGCGATGTTGCACGACGTGGGTTTGGTGAAGGAGTTCGACAGTCCCGAGGTGGCTTTCGAGGATGCCGGTGGCCACGTCGCCTGGGTGTTCGGCGCGGGTGCCGGGTGGTGCCGAGGTGCTCGCGGCCATGCCGCGCCCCCTGGACCTCGCGCACTCGCAGGAGAGGGTCTGGGGCGCCCTGACCACCCTCGACGGCATCACCGGCTGGTTCGGCAGCCACGCCGGCGGCGAGATGACGCCCGGCCACGACGTACACATGCGTTGGGAGCAGTACGACGACGGGAAGCAGACGCTCGCCATCAAGGTGGTTGACCCGATGTCGGTGTTCGCCTTCTGCTGGGGGATCAACGGCGCCCCCGAGGGCGACCCACGGCGGGTCGAGTTCCTGCTCGAGCCGACGGCTACCGGCACCCGGCTCGCCGTCACCGAGAGCGGCTTCGCCCAGGTGCCGGACGAGTGGCTGAAGTCGAGCTACGAGGGCAACATCGAGGGCTGGCGCTCCGAACTCGGCGACCTCGTGGCCTACCTCGATGCCGGCTGATCCCGAGGAGGTGTCGGCCAGCGTCTTCGCGGCGCTGGCCGACCCTAACCGCCGGGCGATCCTGGCATCGCTGGCCGAGCACGGACCGAGCACGGCGACCGATCTTTCCAAGCGGTTGTCGATCACCCGCCAGGGCATTCGCCAAGCACCTCGCGCTGCTCGCCGACGCCGGCCTGGTGACCGCCGACGCCGGCGCAGGGAGGCGGGTGCTCTACCGGCATCGGTCGCAGCCGATCAAGGTGGCGCAGTCCTACCTGGCCGCGCTCGCTGTCGACTGGGACGGCTCGCTCGACCGGTTGTCGGCGTTCCTGGGCGACCCTGACCCGCCAGGGTGATGACGCTGCTGGCTCGCTACGGCCTCACCTCAGGTCGAAGACGATGCGGGCCTCCACGTTTCCCTTCTCGACGTCTTCGAAGCACTCGTTGACGCTTTCGAGTTTGCGGGTCTCGCGGATCACTCGGGTCCGGCCCTGGGCGTGGATCGCATAGACCTCGGCGAGGTCCTTGCGTGTCCCCACGATCGATCCCCGGATCGTGATGCCCTTCAGGACGGTCTCGAAGATGGGCAGCTGGACATGGTTGTCGGCCGGCATGGCGACGAAGACCAACGTGCCACCGCGGCGCAGCGCCTCAAATGCCTGCTCGAAGGCCTTCGGCGCGACTGCCACCGAGATGGCCGCGTGCGCGCCCCCCAGTTCCTGGATGACTGCCACCGGGTCCTGGGTCAGCGCGTTCACGACGTGGTCGGCGCCGAGCTCGGTCGCGATGGCGAGCTTCGCGTCGTTGATGTCCACCGCGACCACGGTGGCGCCACTGAGCTTGGC
Organism: Actinomycetes bacterium; assembly: GCA_038223055.1. Lineage (GTDB taxonomy): Bacteria > Actinomycetota > Actinomycetes > JACCUZ01 > JACCUZ01 > JBBRHF01. Next base: position 10,025 of record JBBRHF010000143.1, read on the forward strand.
GTATTGCAGCGCCAGGTGGCCGAGTCCCCCGATGCCGAACACCGCCACCAGGTGGCCCGGGCGCGCGCCCGCAAGCTTCACCGCCTTGTACGTCGTCACTCCCGCGCACGTCAGCACCGCAGCGTCGAGCGGGTCGATCTCGTCGGGGACCAGTGCGACGTACGCGGCGTTGGCCGTCGCATACTCGGCGTACGAGCCGTCGCGCCCGTAGCCTGTGTTGACCTGCTTCTCACACAGCGTCTCCCAGCCGTCGACGCAGAAGTGGCAGACCCCGCACGCCTCACCGAGCCACGGCATGGCCACCCGGTCGCCTACTTTCGGCTCGGTCACGCCCTCCCCGACCTGCTCGACGATCCCCACACCCTCGTGACCGGGGATGAACGGCGGAACCGGCTTGACCGGCCAGTCGCCGTGGGCGGCGTGAATGTCTGTGTGGCACACGCCCGAGGTCTCCACCTTGACGAGGACCTCGCCCGGGCCCGGCACGGGCTTGGGCACATCCTCGTAACTGAGCGGCTTGGTGAAATCGTGGACGACGGCTGCCTTCATGTGGCCTCCTGGGCCGGGGTTGCCGACCCGCGCTGGCACGGTCCCCGTGAGGGATCCCCTCGGGTGTCCGACGGGATTCGGCCAGTGTGTCACGAAATGGTACATAACGGACTTATTCTTCACGACTGGTTGAGACCAGGCGCCGGGAGGCTTCGCCCCCTTCCGGGTTGCGTCGCACTGCGGCAGGCTGTCGGTCATGGCGCGCGCTGTCGATCTGGATCAGGTGCTGTCGACCTTTGACGAGCCCTTCGTCCCCCGCACCGTTGCCGTGCTCAACGACTACGACGTCCGGGTGGTGAAGGCCCAGGGTGAGTTCACTGGGCACAGCCACCCCGACACCGACGAGCTCTTTCTCGTCCTTCGCGGCTCGCTGGTCATCCGGCTGGGCTCCGGGGACGTCGTCCTCGGTCCCGGCCAGCTGTACGTCGTGCCGCGCGGCGTCCCCCACCAGCCCGTCTCGGTGGAGGGCGCGGAGGTCGACCTCATTGAGCCGAGCGTGACCGTGAACACCGGGGACACACCCAGCGAGCTCACGGCGCCGCGTCGCGTCGTCTCGCCGTCGTCTAGCGGTCTGGGCCTGCGCCCCGGCGACTAGCGTGGTCGCCATGAGCGTTCCTACCCGCTGGGTCACCGACACCGGCGACGGCCACTCGCAGTGGTACATCGAGCGGTTCCGCAGGATGGCCGCGGAGGGCGTCGACCTTGGCGGTGAGGCCCGGCTGATGGACGCGATGACGCCGCCCGGCTCCCGCATCCTCGACGCCGGCTGTGGTCCCGGCCGCGTTGGATCGGTGCTGCACCGCCGGGGCCATCA
>JBBRHF010000144.1:0-11347 GCA_038223055.1 Actinomycetes bacterium
ACCGACGATGGATACAGCGGTGGACAGGACGAGGCACAAGATGCACAGCCGAAGCGTCGCGGTCGAGATCGATGGTGCGCCGAGAAGTGTTTGCCAGGGGGTGACGACGGTGGCGACCCCGCCGACGGCCAACACGGTGCCAGCGGCGAGGGCCGCTGCGGCGAAGGCCGTCGAGACCACTGCCTCGGGGCCGGCCGGGTCATCTCGCCCCATGGCCTCGGCGAGGCGGCTGGTCAGGGCAGCGCCCACGCCGAGGTCGGCAAAACCAAGGAGCGCGACGAACCCGGTGACGGTCGCCAGGACGCCGTATTCGCTGCTGCTCAACGATCGCGTGACGAACGGCAGGGACAGGACCGCCCCGCCCACCGTGGCGATCTGAAGGCCGGCTCCCGCCCCCAGCGTGCGCAGCAGAGCACGATCTCGCGTGCGACCTCGATGCTCTGCATCGCGATCTGGCATCACGAGGTCCTCTGCCGGGAGCGAGTTGCTGCCCTCGACCGCTCCGAGCGGTGAGTCGTCCACAGCGTAGTCCGGGGCGTCGATCCGATCACGCCGCCTTGCCCCCGAGGCCACGGAGGCCACCGAGGTCGCGGTAGACGCGTTCGTGCACGTCGGCGCAGGCGCTCCAGCTGAAGTTCGCGGCCCTTTCCAGTCCACGAGCGGTCAGCTCGGGTGCCCGCTCCAGCGCGGCTTCGATACCGCGGGCGATGTCGCTCGGGTCGTCGGCGTCGAAGAGAACCCCTGCGTCCCCGACGACCTCCCGCAGGGCGCCTACGGAGGAAGCGGCGACAGGGCAGCCCGCTGACATGGCCTCGACGACGGGCAGGCCGAAGCCCTCATAGCGGCTGGGGAAGACCAGCGCCGCTGAGGTCCGGTACAGAGCGATCAGCTCCGCACGGGACACGAGGCCTCTCGCTTGCACTCCTGTCGGCAGCGGTGGCAGCTCGCCATCCCGAGCGCCAGTGAGGACGAGGGAAAAGCTCGGGTGCCGGGCCCGGAAGAGCCGCCATGCCTCGAAGAGCATGGCGTGGTTCTTGTGCGGCCAGCCCTTGGCGGGATAGAGCACGACGTCCTCGCGTGGACCAGGGCCTTGGGCGAACTCGTCACGGCGCACGCCGAGCGGCGCGACGTGGACCTTCGCAGGGTCGATGCCGAGGTGCTCGATGATCCGTGCCTTGGCGTAGTGGCTGATCGTGATCACCGCGTCCGCTTCGCGCGCCGCCTTGTCGTAGGCCCAGCGGCGGTAGAGCCGTTCGAGCCGGGAGAAAAGCTGCGGCAGGTCGAGGTGTTGTACGTCGAGCAGCGTGACGACCGTGCGTTGGGTCCGACCCGGTGGGGGCACGCGGACCGTGAAAGGGAAGTGGACGACGGCGGCCCCAGCGAGGTGGCGGGCCAGCGCTCGCCGGCGAGCGATCCCCATCAGGAGGGCTCGGATGCGCGCCGCGGAGGCCGCGCCGGCGGGGTATTCGTGGGCGACGACCTCGCGAAGGTGGCCAGCCGTGAAGCCCTGGGCGACCGGCGCGACGAGAGCCGACACCGGAAGGTGGCGCGTGCCCAGCTCGCGGACGAGTTCGCGGGCATAGGTCTCGCTGCCGCCCATGCCACCTGGCACGAGCGTCAACATGCTCAGGATGGTCGCCACCGGCGGAATCTAGCAAGGGCGGCGTATCGGCCTGAATGAGCCCACTTGCTCCCCGCAGTGAGAGCATGGGCAGGTGCCAAGGATCCGGCTCGTCATCCCCACCCTCGGGAAACGGGTCGACTACCTGGAGCAGACATTGAAGTCGGTGCGCAGCCAGGGTGTGCCAGTGGACCTCGTCGTTGTGGTGCCGAGCGCCGCGACGCAGGCACGGGCGCTCGCGGCCAGTTTTGGCGCTCGGCTTCTCGACGACCCGGGCAGCATGTCCGCCGCGGTCAATGCCGGGTTGGCCTCAGCCGAGGACCAGCAGGTTTACGCCAACTGGATCGGCGACGACGACCTGCTGGCGCCCGGCTCGCTGGCTGCCACCGTTGCGGCGCTCGATGACGACCCGGAGGCTTCTCTTGCCTATGGCCACTGCGCCTACATCGATGCTGCGGGGCGTGAGCTGTGGGTCAGCCGAGCCGGACGAGGAGCCGTCAGGCTTCTCTCGTGGGGCCCTGACCTCATCCCTCAGCCGGGCATGCTGTTCCGGCTGGCCGACTTCCGGGCCGTCGGTGGCCTGGACGAGTCGCTCCGATTCGCCATGGATCTCGATCTTCTGCTGCGGCTGCGAGCCCGTGGACACTTCGTCGACGTGGGGCGCCAGGTCAGCTCATTCCGGTGGCACCACGCCTCCCTGACCGTGTCTGACCGGGCGGCCTCCCTCACCGAGTCCGAGCAGGTGAAGCGCCGCTACCTGCCGTCGCCCCTTCGCAGGGTCGCTCCCTTCTGGGAGGCGCCGGTCCGGCTGGCCACCCGTGCGGCTGCACACCGGCTTGGCCAGAAGGCGCAACGCTTGTCCTACCTCGAGTCCGCTGAGGCACGATGACCCGGCCCGCGGGTAGGCGCCTCCTCATCGCCGTACCGGCTTGGAACGAGGAGGCAACCGTCGGCGAGGTGGTGCGTGAGCTGCACGAGTTCGTCCCCGGCGCGGATGTGCTGGTGATCGACGACGGCTCGATTGACGCGACGGCGCAGGTGGCCCGCTCGGCCGGCGCCAAGGTCGTCGTCCTGCCCTTCAACGTGGGCGTTGGGGGTGCCATGCGCACCGCGTTCCTGCACGCGGACCGCTGTCACTACGACGCGGTCGTCCAGGTTGACGCCGACGGCCAGCACGACCCGGCAAGCGTCAAGCTGTTGTTGGACGAGTTGGATGTTGCCAGCGTGGTCGTCGGCTCACGGTTCGCCGGCCAGAGGGCCCACCAGGTGCGCGGACCCAGGAGATGGGCGATGAAGCTGTTGTCGGTTGCGCTCAGTCGGGTGGCGGGGACACCGCTGTCCGACACCACGTCCGGTTTCCGCGCGGCCGATCGCAAAGCAATCAAGCTGTTCGCCCGCCACTACCCCGCTGAGTACCTCGGCGACACGATCGACTCTCTGGTCATCGCTGCCCGTGCGGGGCTCACGATCCGGGAGGTTCCCGTGGAGATGCGGCTCCGCCAGGGTGGCCGTCCGAGTCATGCGCCGATCAAGGCCACCCTCTACCTCGGCAGATCCGTCCTCGCGCTCGGGGTCGCGCTCACCCGACGCAGGAGTGCAACAGGGGAGCCCGAATGACGACCGACCATCCGTCCGCGCTCGGGCTCGGAGCCGCTCTCGTCACGACGATCTTCGTCGTGGAGTTGCTTCGACGTGGCATTCTCCGGGAGAAGTTCGCGGCGCTCTGGCTGATCGTCTCCGCGTCGGTGCTCGTCATGGCGGTTTTCCCGCGGCTGGTCCGATGGCTCGCCGAGGCTGTCGGCGTGCAGGTGCCTGCAAACTTGTTGTTCTTCCTGACGGCGATCTTGCTGCTGCTGGTCAGCGTGCAGCTCAGCTACGAAGTAAGCCGGCTCGAGGTGCGCACGCGGCGCCTCGCAGAGGAGATAGCCCTCCTCCGGGAGGAGGTTCGCGTCCTTCAGGACCGCTGACGATCCGCCGAAGGCGTCCGGCTTGGGGAGGAGCACGCTCAACCAGCAGTCCAACAGGCTCATCGACTTTCCCGTCCCGCCGCTGGTGCGCCGACGAACGCCTGCGTGACGTCGTCTGGCGTCTGCGCCCCCAACGGGTCCCGGGACTCGAGCCGGAGCGCGGCGGCTGTGGCTCGTCGTGGGAAACCGGCGTTCGGGAGTCGCTCGGCGAGAGCCGTCACGCCAACACCCCGGTCGGGTGGCAATGTTGGCGAGCGCTGGGCGGCCCAGCGTGCGCTCAGGGGCCGCCACCCGCGGACGGCCGTGAGGAATCCGAGAGCAGCCGACCGACCGCCTCGAGGATCGTGGTGGCTGTCGCTCTAGCGGCGGCGGCCGACTGTGCGCCGACTTCGCGGGCACGGTACAAACTCGCCGTTGCGCGTCCTGCGTAACCCGTCGACAGAGCGCGCCGCCGCTTCGAGGTTGGGATTGCCAACAAGTCGTGCAGCGAGATACAAGACAGCAGCCCTCGTGGTGACCAGGGCCGCTCTTGAGCCGGTATCGGTCCTGTGCGATCAGGCCGAGAGCTGCAGGTAGCAGTGCCGCTCGCTCGACGGTGCCGTCCGGCGGGTCGTCCACGGGGGTCTGGAGGCTGGTGGTGCGCTCGGGTCAAGGGAGCGTGCCGATGACCGGTCGCAGCGGACGGCCGCGAAGCTGACGGAGGAATCCGGAGTCGCCGCGGCGCCACTCGTTGGGGCTCAGGACCGTGAGGTTGACCTCGCGACGTAGCTGCTGCTCGGCCGTGCGGCACGCGTCGTAGACCGCGGACATGTCGACCGTTCCTACGATGAGCAGGTCGACGTCGGCCGGGGCGGGGCCGGGCTCGCCGGCCAGCCTCGCGGCGTACGAGCCGTAGAGGGCTGCCGCCTCGATGCCGGCGACCGACTCCAGGGCGCGAGCCAAGACAGGCTGGGCGCCGAAGGCCAGCTCGAGCAACTCCCGCAGCGGCCGGTGGTAGATGCTGTCCGTGTTGGCGGAGACAAGCGCTGGCGCCCGACCCGAACTGCCGTCACGAGCCCGGCGTCCAGCAGGCGCTTGAGCTCCCTGGTCGCGTTGGACTCGGGCACTTTGGCCCGCCGAGCCACCTCGCGCTGCGGCTGCGGCTGGCTGCCCGTCGATCGGAGGAACAACTCGGTGAGCAGCCGCGCCTGCGCGTCGGATCGGAACAAGGGCAGCAGCGGTGGGGAAACACTTCAGCAGGCACACGGCATGGGGACCACGGATCCAGGAAGAGCCGGAGGGTGCCAGAGACGTGCCGCGGCCAGCGCACGACGGGCATCCGGATCTGCCGATGAGCGGGCGCAGGGTCAGTTGTATCGCGTAGCGATACGCGATACAGTTTACTTTCTGTGATCGTCAGCTTCCGTCACAAGGGTCTGGAGCGGCTCTATCACGACGGTTCGAAGAGAGGTGTGCAAGCGGCACACGTCCCGAAGCGGCTGCGCGTCCTGTCGGCGTTGGACGTGGCGCAGAACCCTGATGACCTGACGATTCCGTCGTTCCGGACCCGCCGGCTCAAGGGTGACCTGGCTGGTCACTGGTCGATCTGGGTGAACGGGAACTGGCGCGTGACCTTCAGATTCGTCGAGAACGATGTCGAGTTCGTCGACTACCAGGATTACCACTGAGCAGGAGGTGAAGACTATGGCGATGAAGACCCCGGTGCATCCAGGCGAGATCCTCCGTGAGGATGTGCTGGCCGATCTCGGTCTGGGAGTTGGTGAGGCCGCATCGCGGCTGGGGATCTCGCGCGTGGCGTTGAGCCGTGTCCTGCACGGCCATGCGCGGATCAGCCCGAACCTGGCGGTGCGGTTGGAGGAGGCCGGAGTGTCCACTGCGCGCGCCTGGCTGGCGATGCAGGCTGCTCATGACCTGGCCACAGAGCGGGCCTCCGGGACGCCCAAGGTTCGCCGGCTCTACGACGTCGCCTGACCACCGCGCTGACATGCCGCAGCGCGGGCGGTCGCCGGCGTCCGTCCCTGTCGCCGTAAGCGCGTGCCGGAGTCCTGGCGTTCAGGCGAAACTGACGGGCCCCGACCGTGCGAGTGCTACGACGCACCATGGCACGGGCACGGGCTCGGGTGACTCCTCGGGTGGGCGGGCGAGCATCCAGCGAAGGACGTCCTCCGCGTCCTCGGGCGTACTACGCCGCCAACCCAACCGGGCGATTCGGACGGGCAATGGCGCTGCGCACGCGCGACACCGGGACCTGCTCGGTCGCCATCTCGACACGTTCGTCGCCGCACAGCTCCGTCCCGAGGTCGCGCTGCTGCAACCGCGAGCTCGCCTGCATCACCTGCGCACCGAAGGCGGACGCCAGGAGGTCGACCTTGTCCTCGACCTCGGCGTCGGACGCACCGGCGGCGTCGAGATCAAGGCAGCCTCGGCCCCCACCACCCGGGACGCTCGCCACCTGATCTGGCTACGCGACCAACTCGGCGCCGACTTCACGCGAGGCATCGCCTTCCACACCGGACCTCAACCCTTCGAACTCGACGAACGCGTCTGGGCCCTGCCGATCAGCACCCTCTGGGCTGCAACCGCATCGCTCTCTCGTCTGAAGTCATCGCCTGAAGTCAGCGTGTGCCCCAGAGCGCTAGCGTCCGAACAAGCGTGCGACATAGCCTCCGCTTGTTCGGACGTTATGGCCGTCACGGACGGCGGGGTCCACAATGTGTCACGGGGAAACGGGTTCGTCGGCTTTCCCGCGGACGCCGGGCTACTCGTTGATGATCTGCTCGCGCAGGATGTCTGCGTGCCCGCAGTGCTGAGCGAGCTCGCGCAGCACGTGCAGGTAGACCCAACGCAGTGGGAGCGGGCCGCGCCGGTTGCCGTTGACCAGGTCGTCCAGCCCCAGGGACGACGTCGCGTCGCGTGCTGCATCGCAAGCCTCGCTGTGTGTTCGCAGGACGGTGGCGATGGTGTCGTCCTCGTCGAGGATGAACGACTCGTCCGGCGTCGCGGGCAGGGAAGCCATGCCCGAAGCATCCCAACGCCGGCCGCCGAGAGCAATGGGGTTGCGGTCGACAGGACCCGCGGCGGGCTACATCGTGCCGCGCGTACCAACTTCCTCGTCCGGGTTCTCGAGACCCTGCCGGGACGAGCCCTATGACGTCGCCACGGCAGAAGTGCACGGGCGACTGCTGGCGCACGTGCACCGAAAGGGAGAGAAGCGCGGTGGGCACGACCTGCTGATCGCGGCGACACGCGCTAGCCACCCAACGAATCGTCCTCACTACGGACTGCAGCGCGCGGTACGACGACCTTCCTGGCGTCGACGCTCTGGTGGTTCGCCCGGCGACATAGGCTCCATCTGCCGGCTCGCAGCCAGCGGCTTGCCGGGGAAGTCGCGGTGACCAGGTGGTGCCAGCCCAACAGAATCAGACGCAGCTGGGATGCTTTCCCGCTGGTTGAACCTACAGGTCCAGGTGCAGGCGGAGGGCCTCGCCAAGGGCGGCCAGGCTCGAGCCGGACAGTCGTCCGAGGACGGGCCCGAGCCGATCGACGGACACGGACCGGACCTGCTCGGCCTGCGCCTTGGAGTCCACCCGGAGCCCCGTCGTCGCCGCCGGCAGGAGAGTCTGGAACGGGCGGACGCGCGCGACGTTGCTCGTGACCGGCACGACCGTCACGACGCCTCTGCCGAGCCGGACTGCGGCCGAGTTGGCCCGATCGTTGCTGACGATGACGGCCGGACGCCGCTTGTCGGCTTCGCTGCCGCGAGCAGGGTCAAGGTCGACCAGTCGGACTTCGCCGCGCCGCATCAGCCAAGGCCGTCGCCGGCGACGCTCTCCCAGGTCGCTCGCTCGCCGGAGGCGTCCCAGTCCTCCCAGGCCGCGGCGTAGTCCTGCTCGAGATCGGTGTGCCGAAGCAGCCGGATGGCTTGCTGCAGCGCCGCCGACCGTGACCTCAACCCTGACGTCCTGGCGTAGTCATCGAGCAGCGCCACGTCGTCGGCGGACAGGCTCACGCTCAACTTCACCTCCGCAATGTACCTCGGGTAGCAACGAGGTGCTACCCGGACGAACGGCTCTCGTGGTGGGCCTGCATGCCTCCGGCTGGCCACACCTGAGGCGGGCTGGGCCACGACATAGGCTGCTGACCATGACGTGGCTACTGACCGGCGGGGCGGGGTACATCGGGGCGCACGTGGTGCGTGCGCTGGGCAGGGCCGGCATGGACGTGGTGGTGCTCGACGACCTGTCCACCGGGCGGCGGGAGTTCCTGCCCGCGGACGTGCCGTTCGTGCAGGCATCGATCCTGGACACCGCGGCGGTGCGCACGACGTTGGACCAGCACGACGTACAGGGAGTCATCCATCTTGCCGCCTTGAAGTACGCCGGGGTCTCGGTGGACGAGCCGCTGCACTACTACCAGGTCAACGTCGACGGCACCCGCAGCGTCCTGCAGGCGATGGCCGAGCACGGCGTGGACCGGGTCGTGTTCTCCTCCAGCGCCAGCGTCTATGGCACCCCCGACGTCGACCTGGTCACCGAGGGCACGGCCACCCACCCGGAGAGCCCCTACGGGGAGTCCAAGCTGGTCAGCGAGTGGCTGATCCGCGACGTCGCCCGCGCGACCGACGGGCTGCGGCACACATCGCTGCGCTACTTCAACGTGGTGGGCACCGGGGGCGAGGACGTGTTCGACATCAACCCCTACGGCCTGCTTCCGGCGGTGATGAAGGCCATGACCGAGGGGCGTACGCCGGTGGTCAACGGCTCGGACTATCCCACGCGCGACGGGACCTGCGAGCGCGACTACATCCACGTCGTGGACCTCGCCGAGGCCCACGTCGCCGCGGCCCAGCGTCTCGCCGAGGGCAAGGATCTCGCTCCGGCCTACAACCTCGGGCGCGGGGAGGGCGCCACCGTGCTGGAGGTGCTCGACCTGGTCAAGCAGGTCAGCGGCATCGACTTCGAGCCGGAGATGCTCGGGCGTCGCGGCGGCGACCCGGCGCGGATCGTGGCCGCCGCCGACCTGGCGCGCAAGGAGTTGGGCTGGACGGCGCAGTACGACTACCAGCAGATGGTGGAGAGTGCCTGGACAACGTGGTTGCAGGTCGCGGGGCGCTGAGGGCAGAAAGCAGAGCCTTCGAATGCCCGCTCTTCACACGAAGCCGCATACCGATTGGTTGACGCGCGGAGTAGGCTTGGCACCATGACGACACAGATCGCGGTCCGACTCGAAGACCAGGAGCTGGCCGCCCTCGACGCTGAGGTCGCCGAGGGACGGGCCGCCAACCGATCCGACGCCGTCCGCCGTGGCATCGCCCGTCTCCAGCGGGACCAGCGATACCGCGTCGAGGAATCTGAACTCGTGGAGCTTGTCCGCCGGGGCGAAGCCGTTTACGCCGACCTGGACGGCATCCTCGACGTGCCCCACCCCCCACTGGACTGATGCGCTCCATCGCAACGGTTGCGCTGGACAAGCGCCGCCCCGCGCTGATCCTGACCCGCCGGTCCAAGCTTCACCTGCTGACCTGGGTCACGGTCGCTCCGATCACGAGCACTATCCGGGGCATCACCAGCGAGGTCCGGGTCGGGACACGCAACGGTCTTGACCACGACAGCGTCATCAGCTGCGACAACATCACGACCGTGCGCAAGGACGCGGTCGGAGACACGATCGGCCTGCTCTTCGACGACCAGGAAGCTGAGCTCGCTCGCGCCATCAGCGACGCCTTCGAACTGTTCCTCCCATAGTCCCGGCGACCAGCCGCGCTTCCAGCCGGCCGTGCCGGGAATGCGCGTTGGAAACCAGGTGGTAGACGCCGTTCCAGACCTCGTCATGGCCGACGAGACCGAGCTCCCGTCGCCGCGCGATGATCGCTGTGATGTCCGGCTGCTCGCCGAGCACAACCACTGTCATGGCAACAAGCCTACGGCGACGATGCCGCTCGGCGTACGGCGTCGATGGAGGCCGTCACGTCGTCGTCATCGGTGGACCAGTTGCTGACCGAGACGCGGAGCACGTCACGGTCGCGCCAGCGCGAGCCCGACATCCAGGCGACTCCGTCGGCGAGCAGGCGCTCGGTGACGGCCCGCGTCCTCTCGTCGGAGCCGAAGGCGGCGCAGACCTGGGTGAACACCACGTCGTTGAGGATCTCGGCGCCCTCGGCTGTGGCGATGCCCTCGGCGAGGGCCGCGGCCCGGGCGGCGAGGCCGTCGACGAGGCCGGCGGCGCCGGACCGGCCGAGCGAGCGCAGCGCCGCCCACACCGGGACCCCCCGCGCCCGCCGGGACAGCTCGGGAACCTTCTCCAGCGGGTCGCCGGGACCTTCATCGTGGACCAGGTAGCTGGCTTGCATCCCCATCGCGTCGCGGACGGCTCCGGGGCGGGCGACGATGGAGACACCGCAGTCGTAGGGAACGTTGAGCGTCTTGTGCGCATCGGTGGCCCAGGAGTCCGCCGCGTCATGGCCGGCGAGGAGGTGGCGCAGGCGCAGCGATGCCGCCGCCCACAGCCCGAACGCGCCGTCGACGTGGACCCACGCCCCGTGCTCGTGCGCCAGCGCCGTCGCGGCGCCCACCGGGTCGAACGCACCCGAGTGCAGGTTGCCCGCCTGCAGCACGACGATCGCCGGACCCTCGCCCGCCGCGAGGGCGTCGGAGAGCGCGTCGAGGTCGATCCGGCCCTGAGCGTCTGAACGTACGGCGGCGGGCGCGCCGAGACCGAGGTAGCGCAGGGCGAGGTCGACCGTGCCGTGGCGCTCCTCCCCGACCAGCACCCGGACCCGCGGCGCGCCGGTCAGCCCGAGCCGGTCGAGGTCCCAGCCCGCGTCGGTGAGCACCTGCTGGCGAGCCGCCGCCAGCCCGGTGAAGTTGGCCATGGTGGCGCCGGTGACGAACCCGACGTCCGCGCCGGCCGGCAGGCCGAGCAGGTCGAGCAGCCAGGTGGCTGCGCACTCCTCGATGGCCACCGTCCCCGGCGTGGCGAAGCGCATGCCGCTGTTCTGGTCCCAGGCGCTGGTGAGCCAGTCCGCGGCCAGCGCGGCCGGCAGCGTGCCCCCGATGACCCAGCCGAAGAACCGCCCCGAGGGCATCGCCATCAGCCCCGGCTCGACCACCTCGGCGAGCAGGTCCACCACCGCGGCGGGATCGCTCGGCCCCTCGGGCAGCGGCTCGGCCAGGCGTTTCGCCAGCTCGTCGGCGGTAGCGCTCGGCGGCACCGCGCGGTCGGGCATCGACGCGAGCCAGTCGCGGGCATGGGCGGAGGCGCGGTCCAGGGCGGCGGCGTAGGCGTCCAGTCGAGCGGTCATCCTGACACTGTGCACTAGATGACCGGAGTTGGCGCACGCGGTGACCAGCCCGATCGGCCCGGTCATCAGGCCCATGACGACGACGAACGCGCCGTTGAGGACGCCGGGCCAGCAGGTCGGTCCGCCCCACCCCGATCCGGCGGCAGGCCAGCAGTTCGAAGTCAACCGTGGGTGCGTTGCGGCCCTCGGCGCGCTTCAAGAGCCGGTCCTCGGCCGCGAGGATCTGCTCGGAGGAGAACCGACCGAGTGATTCGGCCGGGAACCCGCTCGACCCGTCCTCACGGGTGAACACTGGTGGGGTCGTGGCGAAGTCGGGAGGCCGACGTTCTCGATCAGGTGTTCCACGACCTCGTCGAGGATCGCAGCACTCCATTGCACCCGGATGATGCGCTTGGTCATCGCATACAGCAGGTAGTCGCGTAGCACGCGCGAGTAGAGCACGTTGGCATCGCCGAGAAC
>JBBRHF010000145.1:0-11294 GCA_038223055.1 Actinomycetes bacterium
GCGCGGCACCCCGCGACCCGCAACTCCGGGCGCTCCCACCGAGATTGACGCTGCACGCACCCGCATGCAGACCGAGGAGCGCCGGCGGGACAACCAGCGTGCCGCCCAGCCAGCAACGGGCGGCTCAGGAGCAGACCGCGCTCCCCAGCAGCCCCGACCCGGCCCACCACCAGCACGGCTGGCGGCCCCGACCCAGCGGAGCGGCCCACAACGGTAAGGCCGGTGATCGCGGCGCCGGCGCCCCGGCGGCGGCGGACCTGACCCTGCTCGCCCAGCTCGACGAGATCCTGAGCCACCCCGCCCGAAGCCTGACCAAGATCAGCTCACCCAGGCTCGCTCTTCACGGAGCGCTCCGATGGCTGACGCCCGACTTGAGCTGACGTGGCCGGGGAAGGACAAGTTCCTCCTCGTGCCCAAGGACGAGCACGGCAAGCCCGTTTGGGTGGAGCGCGATCACCCGGCGGGGTCCCCGTTCGGGCGATCGCCCCGATCAGAGTGCCGGGATCCAGGGCGGCGCTACCCTGCCCGCGCCGGTGCCGTCATCGCCGCGCACGAACCGCGTGCCGACCCGTCGCAGCGGGCAGGTCGGGGTGTCGCACATGGTGGCTCGGGTCCCGGGGCAGGTCGCGCGGGCCGAGTGGGGTCTCGACACCGGCTCACCCGGCCAGGGGCGAGCCATGGGGCGAGCCGCAGCGGGCGGTGCCGCGGCGCCGATCAGCAAAGCGCTCACTCCCGCGGCCACCGTCATCCATCGGGTCGCGCCGTTGATGTTGCGTGCCATGGTCTGCCTCCTGTTGGGGTGCTCCGATGCCCTCTAACTTGCGCCGCATGAACACTCACCGGCATCGGGGCCGACCCCTCAGATCCGGCCGGGGATCCCCTCAGATCCGGCCAGGGATCCCCTCCGGTCCTGACTCGTTAATCGGACGGGGCCGGCCCCGGCCCAGGCGCGGTGGCACACTCGTGAGCGTGAGCGTCGGAGGTGGCGTGGGCGGGGGAAATCGCGAGACGGCGGGTGGCCGACCACTCGCAGGGCGTGCCGCGGAGCTGCGCGCGCTCGACTGCGTCCTGCGGGCTGCCATCGCGGGCCGATCCGGCGCGCTGATCGTCTCGGCCGCGGCAGGGGTTGGCAAGACAGCGCTCGCGCGCGCCGCGTGCGCGCAGGTGGCGGATGCGGCCGACGTGTTGTGGGGAACCTGTCTCCCGATGACCGCGCTGACGGTGCCGTTCCTGCCGTTGGTGTCAGCGCTGCGCGACCGGGCTGCCGGTGCTGGTCGAACGGTGCCCGTGTTGCGCCCGACCTCGGTAGTGCCTGGCGGGGATGAGCCGGTCAGGTTCGACGCGTGGCTCGACGACGCGTGCCGGGAACGTCCCGTGGTGCTGGTCGTGGATGATCTGCAGTGGGCGGACCAGAGCTCGCTGGACGTGTTGATGTACGCCGTGGCCGGCCCGGCCGATCGGCGCCTGGCCATGCTGGGCACGGTGCGCAGTAGTGAGGTGGGTGAGGGACACCGGTTGCGACGCTGGCTCGCCGACGTACGCCGTCTCCCGGGGGTTGCGGAGCTGAAGTTGGGTCTGTTGGACCGCGTGTCCACGACGCAGCAGATGGCCTGGTTGCTGGGCGGCCCACCACGCGAGGCGTTGGTCGACGAGGTGTTCGGCGCCTCGCAGGGCAACGCCTACTTGACCGCCCTGCTCGCCCGGGGCGTGGAGCCGGGCGCTTCCCGCCTGCCGGCGGACCTGCCCCTCGACCTGCAGGAGGCGGTCGCTCGCGAATGGCATGGCTTGGCGGCCGCCGCCCGGGACGTGGTCAATCTGGTCGCCGTGGCGGGCCGGCCACAGCGAGTCGAACAGCTGGCCGGAGTGGCAGCCTCGACCGGCCTGAGCACCGATGTCGTTCCTCTCCTCCGGCAGGCCGTCGATGGTGGGGTGCTCGAGGCCCGGACGGAGGGGCGCCTCTGGTTCGTGCACCCGCTGTTGGCAGAGATCCTCGAAGCTGGCCTGTTCACCGAGGAGCGGCGCAGGTTGCACGCCGCGTTCGCGGCATCGCTGGAGCCTGCGCCGGGCACCGAGCCGGGGCCCGATCTTGATCGCACGGTGAGCCTCGCCGACCACTATCATGAGGCCCGCGACCAGAAGCAGGCCTTCCGGTGGGCGGTGTTCGCCGGCGAGGCGGCGGGGCGGGCCGGGGGCTCGACGGAGGCGTTGCGGCTACTGCGCCGCGCGCTGACCCTGTGGCCCGACGTGCCCGAGGCGGGTGTGTCCCGACTCGACCTCCTGCGCCGCATCCGCGGTGCGGCCGAGCAGGCGGGAAACAACGAGCAGGAGCTTGTCGCCGTCGAGGACCTGCTGGCCCTGCTCGACCCGCAGCATCAGCCGCTGCAGACCGCCGAGCTGCTGGTGCGCCGGATGTTGTTGCGGCACTCGACGGGGCGCGAGTTCGCGTCCCTCACCGACGTACGAGAGGCGGTGCGGCTCTCCACCCCCTACCCGAACAGCGTCGAGCATGCGCTGGCAGTGGCAGAACTCGCGCACGCCGAGCTGTGGAACGCAGAGCCGTCCGGGCCGACCCGGGCAGCGGCGGCGGTCGCCCTGGCCCGGGCGTGCGGGTCGCCCAAGGCGCTGTCCTATGCGTTGACGGCGACGCTGATGGCACGTGTCCTCGCCGATGATGCAGGGAGCGAGCAAGCGCAGCGGGACGGACAGGAGGCGCAGGATGCGGCGGCCCGAGCGCAGGACTTCTGGGCTTTCGTCCATGCGGCACTGTGGGCGGCCAACACCGTGGACGGTGCGGCCAGCCGCGAGTGGCTCGAGCGCTGCGCTCGGAGCAGGGCGACGATGACCTCTTGCGGTGCGCCGCACCCCTACGTCGCCATGCTGTCCGCTGATGAGGCGCTGGGCCTGCTCCTGCTGGGCGACTGGCGTGGTTGTGTAGAGCGGCTTCGGGTCGCACTGGGGTCCTCACCCGGGCCGCAGGGCGACGTCCACGCGCGGCTGACTGCCGCGCTGCTCGCGTCGTGGCAGGGTCGGTCCGCGGAGGCCGCTGCCCACCTGGCCCGGGCCGAGGAGCTCTTCGCCGAGCGGTCCACCTACCTCTCGCACCCGTTCGCCGCGGTCCGAGCTGAGCTTGCGACGTCGCGCGGCGACACGGAGGTCGCGCTCACCGCGGCAGTGTCTGCCGCCGACGGCGCGTTGCCCCCGACGATGTGCGTGCGGCTGCTGCCGCTGGCGGCGAGGGCACTGGCCAACGACGTCCAGGCAGCGCGGGACCGAGCAGCCGACCCTTCAACCGCGATGGCTCGGCTCCGAGACCTCCGACGCAGCTGTCCCGACGTGCTGGTCCAGCCCGGAGCGGGGGCAGCCTACGCAGCGCAGGTTGCGGCGATGCAGGATCTGTACGACGCCGAGGCGCAGCGCGCCGAAGCCGCCCCCGCAGCAGCGGGCGACTGGGGTCGTGCCGCAAAGGCCTGCCTCGTCGCACAACTTCCCTGGGACGAGGCCTACGCCCAGTGGCGCACTGCGGAGGCCCTGCTGGCGGGCCGGTCGGGCCGGGACGAGGCGGGTGCGCCCGCCGCAGCGCCCGCGGCGGCGGCGTTGCGGCGGGCACACGAGCTGGCCGGGGCACTGGAAGCCGCGCCACTGCTCGCCGAGGTTAAGGCTCTGGCGCGCAGTGCTCGGGTGTCGCTCGCCCCGGTTCCCGGGCCGTGGATGGTGACGACGGCGCCTGACCTGCCCGGACTCACCCCGCGTGAGCGTGAGGTGCTCGCTCTGGTGGTGGCCGGCCGGACCTACCGCGAGATCGCGCGCGACCTGGTGATCAGCGAGAAGACGGTGAGCGTGCACGTGTCCAACCTGTTGCGCAAGAGCGGTACGACCAGCCGGGTGGAGCTGGCCCAGCTCGTCCGCCGCCTCGCCGTACGAAGGTGACGTCAGCGCTGGGCGATGATGGGGCAGTTGACGACGAAGCCGGTCGGTCCCCACGGTCCGGTCGGGAAGGCGGTGACCTTCCCGTCCTTGGCCAGGTCGGCGGGGAGTCGAACTGCAACAAGGAGCGCCGTCCGCTGCGGCCCCGTCGAAGCGGCTGACTTCGTGACGTGACCGGGAAAGGTGTGAGGCGCATCAAAGCGGTCATTACTTTACATAAGGTAGATTATCGGCGCGCGTCAACGTCCCCAAGGTTTATGCGCTCGCTCATCTTCGGCCAGGCCGGGGGGCGCGTGCGCGCAACCGGCACGCGCAGGTGTCCCACGAACCGGGCCGCGATCAGCTAGCCGATGTAGCCGACGCGCTTCTGCGGCGCTCTGGACATGCCTCCTTCTCGCCGCCGCATCAACGACGCTCGCGAGCACAGCATCTTCGATGATCGCGAGTTGCTGCTGGCGGGTCAGCGTCTCCTGCTCGCGTACGTCGGCAGCGGTCGCTCCGGCCCTAGCCAACATGTGCAGGCGCAGACCCTGTGGACCGACGACGTGTGGGTAGTAGAATGGGTGCGAGATCCGAAAAGGGGCTTTTGGCCGGGCATGTTTAGCTTGCTGCCTTTCCTCACGGACCGGTCATCGGGGGTAAACCTGCTGGCCCCCGGCCGGTCCTCTGCCGTGTCCACCGTTCTGTGCAGCGAGCCCGCCGCCCTCGCGCGAGCCGACCCGGAAGGAGGCACGGTGGGGCACTCCCGCTTCCTCGTCGGCCACCATGGGCCCGGCCCCGCGGTAAACCGCGTCGGGATCAGCGGCCTGAGCGGACTCAGCTGTCTGGCCCTGCTGGCCACCGCCCTTGCGGGTTGTTCGCCGGGCGGCGCCGCGTCCGCGGGCGGCGCCGCGTCGTCGAGCAGCACCGCGTCGTCGAGCAGCACCGCGTCGTCGAGCGCAGTCACGTGTGTGGCCGTGCCTCGGGACGTGCTGAGCCAGATCGCCGTCGGCACCGAGCCGGGCAAGACGTTCAGGCCGTCGGCTGGGGCCGCGGTGCGCGCCCGCCAGGGGGTGTACGTCGTCGCGGTGCGGTTCACGGGCGACGGGGGCGCCTCCGATGACGGGGTGTGGACCGTGACCAAACTGAAGGGGGTGGCGGCGCCGGTCCTGGTCGCCGACGAGACCGCCTCGGCCTACACGACCTGGAGCCGGGCCGATGAGTTCCCGCACTACGGCGTACCCCTGAGCAGTCCGGCGATAGCCGTCGCCCGCGCCTGCCTCGACAAGTGACAGCCGCCGGGCGCCGCCGGGCGTTCCGGGCCGCAGCAGCGCTGCTCTGCGTGGCCTCGGCGGCGGGCCTCGTCACCGCCGTGCTCCTGGCGGCACCCGGGACCGGCGGCCGGATCGCGGTCGACCCGGTGGTCGCGCTGGCCCAAGTCACGACCGCCGCGCCGGCCCCGTCGTCGGCCGCACCGTCCCCCGGACCGGTTGCCGCGCCGAGCGTGGCACCCCGACCCGACAGGGCATGGCTGGACCTGATCGCCCGACGGACCGGCATCGGCGCGACCGCGCTGTCGGCCTACGCGTCAGCCGACCTGCGGATGGCGGCTGACCAGCCGCGCTGCGGCCTGTCCTGGGCGACCCTCGCGGGGCTGGGCTACGTCGAGTCGCGACACGGCACGATCGGCGGGCGAACGCTGGGCGCCGACGGCCGGCCCGGTCTCAGCCCGATCTTCGGCGTGCCCCTGACGGGCGCTGGGCCGGTCGCGCTCGTCGCCGACACCGATGACGGGCGGCTCGACGGCGACACCCGCTTCGACAGGGCCGTCGGGCCACTGCAGTTCGTCCCGAGCACGTGGCGGCGGTGGGGCGGCGACGGGGACGGCGACGGGGACGCCGACCCGCACGACCTCGACGACGCGGCCTGGTCGGCGGCGCGCTACCTGTGCGCCTCGGGTGTGCCGCTGGACTCGGGGACCGCCTGGACCGGAGCCGTGCTGTCGTACAACCTGTCCAGCACCTACGTGCAGGATGTGCTGGCAGCGACCAACGCCTACGCCTCGAGGTCGATCAGCTGATCTTGTCGCCGTCGCCGGGCCGCGATGACCATCAGCAGGCCGACGACCGCGAGGATGGCCGCCAACGCGGCCAGCAGCACCGCCGCCGCGCCGGTGGCGGCCAGCGGTCCGGCGCCACCGCCCCTGGTGTGGGACTCCCCGGCGCCACCCGACTCCCCCCCTTGGCCCACCCGGCTGCCGAGCGCGGCGCCGCCGCCCCGGCCCACCGAGACCGACACCCTCGCGACGCCGAGGTCGAATGGGTGGTCGCTCGCCTGCCGGTAGTAGGCGTTGGCCGTTCCGGTGAACCCTGCCGCGGGCGTGAACACGGCCCGGCCCCTCAAGTCGAGGCGCCAGTCGCCCTGCTTGGTTGTCACGATGCCGTCGTCTGCCGCGCAGACAAGGGACTTGCGCTGCTGCTCGGGCAGCACGACCGGCAGCGGGTCGGGCCGTCGCGGCGGGCGGGAGAACAGCCGCGGCCTGCAGGCCCGGACGGCGCCGGGGACGACCAGCCGGTCGTTGGCCGCGATGTCGATGACCACGGGGGTGCCCGGCCTGGTCCGCGCCCGGTCGTCCCGGGTCACGATGACGCGGGCATAGAGGTCGACCACGGCGCCGGCGGCGGCGACCGGACCGTTCGGAGACGCTGCCCGGTAGGTGAACGACACGCGACCCCTGGCGCCACGCAGCGGGTCGAGGACGACGTAGCCCGAGCGCACCCGAAGGTGCCCGACGCGCGGAACAGTCACTGTCGAGGCCGGCCGGCCTCGCCGGTCGAGCAACGTCAGACGGTCCCGTGCGGGCAGACCGCCGTCGTTGAAGAGCACGTCGAGCCGGCTGCGGTAGGGACCGGCCCGGAACACGTCGTTGCGCGCCTCGTAGCGCAGGGTGGGCACGGTCACCCGGACGCTGCCGCTCTCGCTGTCTCCGGCCGTCGCGGCGGCGCCCCCGGGGTTTGCGGCTGCGGCTGCGAGCAGACCGGTTGCCACGACGAGCATCGTGAACAGGGCGGCACGACGGCTCAGCAACCTTCACGCACCTGACGGAGTAGGACGGCAGCGGGCACGCAAAGGTATCGCGACAGTCGCCAAGGGCGGATCGGAATTCCTTGAGCGGGCGACTTGTCCCTTTGCGCACTTCTGTTCGCCTGTGGTTCGTCCTTCGTGGGTCCGACCGACACCTGCACCGGCGCGGTTCGTGCAAGGTTCTTTCCCGGAGCGCGGCTGGCGTTCCCTCCGCTGCCCCGGCACCCCGTGCCCCGGTCCCCGATCGGACCAAGAATGCACGCTGCACGATGTGACATCGGTGCGCTGACAGACCCCGGACGCAAGTCAGCCCCGACCGGCGTCCCGGTGGGGCTGACTCACCACTCCCTCCAGAGTGGATTCCATGGTAATCACAGCCAGCCCCCTGTGCCCTGCCGAAAACCGTGTTACCCGCGACGCCGGGCTTCATGCCGCGCCGCGGCGTTGTCCGTCGGTCGTTCACCCGGCCGTCGCCCGCTCGTGGTGCTGGCCCGCCAGGTTCCTCCCAGGGCCAACGGATCGGCCTCGGGGGCAACGGATCGGGCATCGTGCCGAACCTTCTTCCCGACCATGAGGAAGAGGGTGACGGCATGACGGGGACCGGGCTCGACGAGCGGGTGAACGTGGAGCCGGCGGAGTACCGCCGGCGCCTCGCCTCGCGCCCCACCCTGGGCGACCGGGCATTCCGGGGACTCCTGCGGGCCGGCGGCGTGATCGTGCTGGGCATCATGGTGATGGTCGGGCTCTTCCTGCTGATCCGGGCGCTCGACGCCCTGCGCTCCGCCGGCCTCAGTTTCTTCACCACCGCCGAGTGGAACCCGGACGGCGGCAAGTTCGGCATCGCGGCCGTGCTTCTCGGCACCGTCCTGATCGGGCTCACCGCCATCGTCGTCGCGCTGCCGCTGGCGCTGGGCACAGCCCTCTACATCTCGGAGTACGCCCCGTCCTCGCTGCGGCGCACCCTGATCAACCTGGTCGACCTGATGGCGGCCGTCCCCAGCGTCGTCTACGGCCTGTGGGGCTTCTTTCTGCTGCAACCAGACCTGCTCGTCGTCGGGGCCAGCGGAGACGGCCTGCCGCGCTGGCTGGCGACCTACTTCGGCTGGATCCCGCTGTTCCGGGTCGAGCAGAACGGCAAGCCGATCGACCCCCGCAACCCGCTCGTGTCGGGCACGATCTTTACTTCGTCGTCCTTCATCGCCGGCATCGTCGTTGCCATGATGGTTGCGCCGATCGCCTGCTCGGTGATGCGGGAGGGCTTCTCGCAGGCCCCGCTCGGCGAGCGGGAAGGCGCCTATGCCCTCGGCTCAACCAAGTGGGGCATGATCCGCGCGGTCGTGCTCCCGTTCGGTGCCGGCGGGATCATCGGCGGCACGATGCTCGGGCTGGGCCGGGCGCTGGGGGAGACCATCGCGGTGTTCATGGTGATCTCGGTCGTGTTCGCGGTGCAGCCACACATCCTCGAGGCAGGGACCTCGTCGGTGTCCAGCCTGATCGCGCTGAAGTACGGCGAGGCGACGCCGTTCGCGACGTCAGCGTTGATGGCCGCGGGCCTGGCGCTGTTCGTGATGACCCTGATCGTCAACTTCGCGGCATCGGCAGCCATCGCGCGCAGCCGGTCCGGGGCGGTGAGCGACGGATGACCTCCTTCCAGACTGCTGGGCGCGCGAGCAGCGGCGCCACCGAGACGATCATCGAACCGCGCACCCCGATGCCGGCCGACGCCGCGCCGTTGTCCGCGCCGCCGGTGGATCCTCGGCTCCCGGAGGTCCGGCGGACAACGCACGGCTTCCAGCAGCGAGACGTGCTCCCGCTGGTGGGGGCGCTGGCCGCTTCGCTGAGCCTGACGTCGGTCGGCTACTTCTTCCTGGAGCCGTGGTCGGGCGTCCTCGGCTATCTCGTGGTCGCCTACCTCGCCTTCATCGCCCTCTACGCGCTGCTGGTCTCGGTGGACAGCAGCGTGACCATGGTTAAGGACCGGATCGCGTCGGTCGTAGCGCACAGCCTGGCGATGACGATGCTGCTGGCCCTGGTCGTGGTTGTGAGCTTCGCGCTCTGGCAGGGACGCAGCGTCCTCGGTCACGCGAACTTCTACACGGAAGACATGTCGCAGGCCGGCCCGCTGGCCGGGCTCGAGGTCGGCGGCGTGCTGCACGCCGCGGTGGGAACGCTGATCATGATCTCGATCGGGCTGGCCCTCACCATCCCGCTAGGGGTGGTCTGCGCCGTCTTCCTCTCCGAGACGAGGGGCGCGTTCGCGCGCTTCGTCCGCACGATCGTCGAGGCGATGACCGCGATGCCATCGGTGGTGGCGGGGTTGTTCGTCTACGCCGCGATCATCACCTTGCAGTCCGCGGTGGGTCGCGGGCAGAAGTCCGGGTTCGCGGCATCGATCGCCCTGAGCCTGATGATGCTGCCGATCATGATCCGGGCGGCCGACGTCGTCCTGCGATTGGTGCCGGGCAACCTCAAGGAGGCGGCCTCGGCACTCGGAGCGCCGCGCTGGCGGGTCGTCTGGCACGTGGTGCTCCCGACGTCGAGGTCGGGGATCATGACCGCGATCATCCTGGGCACGGCCCGAGGCATCGGCGAGACGTCCCCGGTCCTGCTGACCGCCGGCTACACGACCGGGTTCAACATGAATCCGTTCAGCGGGCCGATGGTGTCGCTCCCGCTGCTGACCTTCAGCCTCACGAAGTCCCCCGAGCCGGGCTTCATCGCCCGCGGTTTCGGCGCTGCGACCGTGCTCATGGTCATCGTGCTGCTGCTGTTCCTGTTGGCCCGGGTGGTCGGCGGCCGGTCGCCCGGCGAGCTCACGCGACGGCAGCGACGCGCACGCGAGCGGCGCTCGGCCCGCGACCTCGAGCGCTTCGACTCCTACCTGCCCGTTGCCGACCACAGTGAGGCTGACCGCACGTGACTTCCCGCCATGAAGGATGCACGCGCAGGCGCTCGCTTCACGCGCTGCTCGTGGTGATCGCGCTCGTCGCGCTCACCACCCTGGGATCGACAGTCGGCGCGCAGGCGGAGACGTTCAAGCGGGTGTCCGGTGCCGGGTCCACGTGGAGCGCCAACGCTATCCAGCAGTGGATAGCAAATGTGCAGAAGTTCGGCATGACCGTCGACTACGCAGACACCGGGTCCTCGGACGGGCGGGCGCAATACTCCAACGGCACCGTGGATTTCGCGGTGTCGGAGATCCCGTTCGGGCTGCGGGACGGCGCCTCCCAGGAGAGCATCCCGGCGCGGAAGTTCGCCTACATGCCGATCGTGGCCGGTGGCACGTCGTTCATGTACAACCTCAAGATCGGCGGCGCCCAGGTCACCAGCCTGCGGCTCTCGGGGGACGTGCTGGCCAAGGTGTTCACCGGCGAGATCACCACCTGGAACGATCCCGCCATCCAGGCCGACAACCCCGGACTGACCATGCCCGGCACCCAGATCACGCCGGTCGTCCGCTCGGACGGCTCGGGCACCTCGGCCCAGTTCACGGCGTGGATGCTGGCCCGCCACGCCAACACCTGGAACAGCTTCTGCCAGCGGGTGGGACGCAGCCCGTGCACCCAGACGTCGAACTACCCGCTGCCCCCTGGCTCGGCGTTCGTCTCGAAGGCCGGCTCGAACGGCGTCTCCGGCTTCGTCCGCCAGCCGCAGAGCGAGGGGTCGATCACCTACGTCGAGTACTCCTACGCGAAGAACGCGGGGTTCCCGGTGGTCAAGGTGCTCAACGACGCCGGCTATTACGTGCTTCCGACTGCGGAGAACGTCGCCGTCGGCCTGCTGGGGGCCTCGATCGACTCCGACGAGTCCAACCCGAACACCTATCTCACGCAAAAGCTCCAAGGCGTCTACGCCAACCAGGACCCGAGGGCCTACCCGCTCTCGTCGTACTCCTACATGATCATCCCAACCGTTGTCAGCGGGACCTTCACCGTGGACAAGGGAAAGACTCTGGGCGCTTTCGCCTACTATTTCCTCTGCGCCGGGCAGCAGCAGGCCGACGTGTTGGGCTACTCGCCGCTGCCGATCAACCTGGTCCAGGCAGGTCTGGACCAGGTCCGGCGCATCCCCGGCGTCGACGTGCAGAACATCAACGTGGCCGGCTGCAACAACCCCACCTTCAGCGCGTCGGGTGAGAACACCCTGGCCGCGACCGCGCCGCAGCCACCGGATTGCGACAAGAAGTCTGCCCGGCAGTGCGGCACCGCCGCCGAGGCGGCGCCCGCCGCCGTCGTGGGCGCCGACGGCTCCGTCGCAAGCGGCGGCGGCGGCGCGGCGGCTGGTGGCGCGGCGGCTGGTGGCGCGGC
>JBBRHF010000146.1:0-11139 GCA_038223055.1 Actinomycetes bacterium
AGGACACTGATGTCCTTGTTGTTCGTGTCGCCCGACTTGGTGTCGATCTTGACCTCCTTGCCGATGACCGACTTATCGGCGGCAATCGTGATCCCCTCGCCGGAGAACACCGCGTTGGTCACGCCCTTGCGGGTGCCGTCAGACTTGGCGATCGCGGCCAGGATCACCTGGGTGGCCGAAGCCGCGTAGAGTGCGTAGCTGGTGGACGGGTCCGCGCCGTACTTGGCCTTGTAGGCGTCCAGGAAGGTGGCGGCCGCGCCGCCGTTCTTGCGCAGCGACTCGGTGTCCAGGCCGGCGAAGGAGAGGTACATCCCCTCGCTCTCGGGCTGCTTCTGCAGGCCGGTGTAGCCGCTGAAGCCATCGGGACCCATCATCGTGACCTTCGTGTTGTCACCCAGGATCTTGACCTTGTCCTTGATCAACTGTCCGCCGTTGTTGTCGTATATGCCGGCGAGGAAGATGCAGTCCGGGTTCTTGGCCTTGATCCGCTGGAAGAGCGCGCTGTAGTTGGGCTGCTTGGCGTCCCAGGGCTGGTTGCCGAGGATGTTGAGCCCGATCTTCTTGGCGTTGGCGACGAACGCCTGTGCAACGCCCTTGCCGTAGGTCTGGTTGTCGTTGAGGACATAGCAGTTCTTCTTGCCCAGGTCACCCGCCAGGTAGGCCGAGTCGGCGGTGCCCTGGAAGTCGTCGGTGGTGACCACGCGGGCGTAGTTGCGGACACCGGTCGGATAATATTTCTCCGGCTCGCCGTTCTCCCACTTCTTGGTCAGACCCACGTTGGTGTTGGCGTGGGACACCATCAGCATCGGGCCGCTCGGGTCCTGATTGAGGACCGGGACCTGGATCTTGGCGCAGCCCGAGTTGTAGGTGCCCATCACGGCCACCTCGCCGGTGTTCTGGACGTGGTCCTGCGCGTTCTTGGCGCACGTCGCGTCGTCCCACGCGCCCTTGGCGGCGGTCGAGTCGTCGTAGGGCTTGAACTTGATCGTGAACTTGCCAGCCTTGTTGCCCTGCTGTTCGAGCAGCAGCTTGATGGCGTTGTTCATGGCAGCGGACGCGTCCTTGGACGATCCCTGCAGTGGCAGGTCCGAGGCGATCGTCAGCGTCTTGGCGCCGCCCGAACCGCTGCTCTTGCTGCCCGTGTCGCTGCTGGTGTCACTGGTGCTGCCGCCTCCGCAAGCCGACAGCGCCATACTCGCCACGGCCGCCACGGCGACGGCTCTCCAGATGGGGCGGGAATTGGTCATGTGTCTCCTTCTGCGTTGCGCGGTCCGCCATGAACTGCGCAGGCTCCCACCAGACGGGTCGGAACCTTCCGAAGGCCGGATCGTAGCCCAGGCAGGTGACCGGAGTGATGAACGTCACGAGTTCGTGACCTGTGTGTCGCGACCTGCCGCGTGATCAGTGACATTGCGCGTGCGGGTCGTCACGACGCCGGCCGCACCCCGCCCTCCTCGGCGATCAGCTGCTCGGCCACAGCACGCATCGTCGTACGACGATCCATGGACGTGCGCTGGATGAGGCGGAAGGCGGCCGCCTCGTCCAGCCCGTGGCGCCGTTGCAGCAGGGCCTTGCCGCGGTCGACCAGCTTGCGGGTCTCGAGGCGGTCGCGCAGGTCGGCCACCTCCCGCTCGAGGGCTCGCGTCTCGGCGTGGCGGCTGAACGCGATCTCGATGGCCGGCAGCAGGTCGGCCTTGGTGAAGGGCTTCACGACGTAGGCCACGACCCCGGCGTCGCGGGCGCGCTCGACCAGGTCGCGCTGGGAGAAGGCCGTCAACATGAGGACGGGGGCGAACCCGCCGCGGGTCACCCGCTCGGCGGCGGAGATCCCGTCGAGGCGGGGCATCTTGACGTCAAGCACGAGAAGGTCCGGGCGGTGCTCCTGGGCCAGCGCCACGGCCTCCTCGCCGTCGCGAGCCTCGGCGACGACGACGTAGCCCTCCTCCTCGAGCATCTCGCGCAGGTCGAGCCGGATCAGCGACTCGTCCTCGGCGATGACGATCCGCTTCGGGGACGCGCCGGTGCTCGCCATGGGGGAAGGGTAGAGACCCGGTAGGGTCGCAGGGCAGCCGGGATGACGGAACGGTAGACGTGGCGCCCTCAAAAGGCGCTGTCCGAAAGGGCGTGCGGGTTCGAATCCCGCTCCCGGCACTGGGCCCCGAACACAAGGCCCCGAACACTGGGCCCCGAACACTGTGGGCTTTCGGGCGGTCTCCTGCGCGAGCTCAGACCTTCGGTGACACCGTCGGGGTCGCCGGAACCGTCGGGGTCGCCGGAACCGTCGGGGTCTCTGGCCAACTTCTCGGCATGCCCGACCCGGCAGCGCCGACCGTGTCGCCGATGCGGTGCACCCGGATCGTGTTGGTCGATCCCTCCGCCGCGGACGGACTGCCCGCGACAATGACGACCAGGTCGCCGACCTGCGCCCGCCCGAACTGCAAAAGTGAGTGGTCGACCTCGCGGACCATGTCGTCAGTGTGCGCGACGTAGGGAGTGAGGAACGTCTCCACCCCCCACGTCAGCGCCAACTGGCTGCGCACCGACTGCTCGGGGGTGAAGGCGAGCAGCGGGATCGGGGAACGCAGCCTGGCCATCCGCCGCGCCGAGTCGCCGCTCTGGGTGAAGGCCACCAGGAACCGCGCACCCAGCAGGTTGCCGATCTCGGCGGCGGCCCGGGTGATGGCGCCGCCCTTGGTCCGGGGGACACCGGCCAGCGGCGGGATCGAGTCGAGGGCATGCTCGTCGATCTTGGCGATGATGCGGGCCATCGTCGAGACGGTCACGATCGGGAAGGCGCCCACACTGGTCTCGCCCGAGAGCATCAGGGCGTCGGCGCCGTCGAGGACCGCGTTGGCCACGTCGGAGACCTCGGCGCGGGTCGGCCGGGACGCACTGATCATCGACTCGAGCATCTGGGTCGCCACGATGACCGGCTTGGCTGCGCTGCGGGCGAGGGTGATGGCGCGGGTCTGCACGAGCGGCACGTCCTCGAGCGGCAACTCGACCCCGAGGTCACCGCGGGCGACCATGATGCCGTCGAACGCCGCGACGATCTCCTCCAGGTTGTCGACGGCCTGCGGCTTCTCGATCTTGGCGAGCACCGGGATCTGGACGCCCTCCTCGCGCATGATCTCGCGCACCCGGTCGACGTCGTCGGCTCGGCGCACGAACGACAGCGCGATCAGGTCGGCCTGCAGGTGCAGCGCCCAGCGCAGGTCGGCGATGTCCTTCTCCGACAGTGCCGGGACGCTGACCCCGACACCGGGCAGGTTGATGCCCTTGTGGTTGGACACCATGCCACCCTCGACGACGCGGGTCAGCACGCGTGGCCCGTCGACCCGCACGCACTGCAGGCTCACCTTGCCGTCGTCGATGAGAAGGCTGTCACCAACCGAGACGTCGCCTGGCAAGCCCTTGTACGTCGTGGAGACGATGTTCTCGTCGCCCAGGATGTCCTCGGTGGTGATGGTGAACTCGCGGCCGGTCTCCAGCAGGACGGGGCCGTCGGCGAACAGCCCGGTGCGGATCTTGGGTCCCTGGAGGTCGACCAGCACCCCGACACCGTGGCCCGTCGTGTCGGAGGCGTGGCGGACCCGGCGATAGACCGCTTCGTGATCTTCGTAGGTGCCGTGGCTGAGATTCAGCCGGGCAACGTCCATCCCCGCCTCGACGAGGCTGAGCAGCGCCTCCTGGGTGGAGGTAGCGGGACCGAGGGTGCAAACAATCTTGGCGCGGCGCACCCCCCGAGCCTAGGGGGGCGGCGGGTCCGGGTACAGCCCGGGCCTGACCCCTGAGATCTGTGCGGTCCACACCGCGCGGTGGTCTCGCCGCAGAACGCCCGGCCCCGACGGGTGTCGGGGCCGGGCGGCGAGCGTCAGTCGCGCCGCGAGGTCACCGCCGCGTAGGCGTCGACGATGCCGCGGCCGTAGAAGCCGTTGACGTCGACGGTGCCCTCGCAGGTCGCCGTGAACTCGGCCGAGCGGCCCTCCGGCACGTAGGACCGGACCCCGCCGGGCGGGCAGGCGTGCTCGGCGGCGGACCGCAGCAGCACCCGTTCGGTCTTGGCCGGGTCGAGGGTCAGCCCGCCACGCGCCCTGTCCCGCTTGCCGAACTGGCTCACGATCAGCGCGGACACGCCCGTGGTGTGCGGTGAGGCCATCGACGTACCTTGCAGGTGGTGGTAGTAGCCGCACTCGGTGAACGTGCTCACGCCGGCGGGGCAGGACTTGATGTCCCCTGCGGCTGCGCCGGCAGGCGTGATGTTCCCGGCCGCGTCGACCGACCCCGCCGCCTGCAGGCTGTTCACCGGGTAGGTCGACAGGATCAGGTTGCCGTTGGTCCGGTACGTCGGGGTGCCCAGGCCGTCGCGGAACCAGCCTCCGGGCGCCGAGACGGAGATCTGCTCGACGCCGTAGTTGCTGTAGTCCGCCTTCTCGGCCGACGGCCCGAGCGCGGAGACGCCGATGACGTGCGGGCCCTCGACCGGCAGGTCGACGCAGGTTGCGTTGTCGATCGGCCTCGGGTAGGCCGTGCCGTCCGGGAAGTCGGGGCTGGTGACGTCCGTCCGCGGGTGGCCCAGATCGTCGTGGTCGTTGCCCAGCGCGGCCACCAGCGTGACGCCCTTGCGGTGGGCGTAGTTGAGTGCCCGGTTGACGGTGGCGATGATGGTGCGCTGCTCGGCCTGCCGCTCCGGGGAGTCGGCCGGGTTGTTGGTGCAGTTGTAGAGCCAGGGGTCGACGAAGAACGACATGTTGATGACGTCGAGGCCGACGTCGGCGCCGTGGGTCAGCGCGTTGACGACCGGGTCGAGGAAAAAGAAGCCCGAGTCCTGGCCGCCGCGGATCTCCACCAGCGTGACGTTGGGCGCGACCCCCGAGACACCAAACCCGTTAGCGGCCGCGGCGATCGTGCCGGCGACGTGGGTGCCGTGACCGTCGTCGTCCCAGCCGACCGGGTCCTTGCAGCCGGTGAACTCACAGGGGCCGTCGATGTCGGGGATGTCGGTGACGAAGTTGCGCGAGCGCTTGGCGTCGAAGTTGGGCGCGATGTCCGGGTTGCGGGCGTCGATGCCCGTGTCGAGAACGCCGACCGTGACCCCCTTGTCGCCGGCCTGCACCGTGCGGGCGAGGTCGCTGCGGACCATCTTCAGGCCCCAGAGCTTGTCGTCCAGCGGGTCCATGCCTGCTGTTGTGGGGGCCGGTTCGTCCGCCGTGGCCGAGCGGCGGGCGCTGGTGGCACGCGACGCCGGGGTTCGGGTCGCCGGGGTTCGGGTCGCCGGGGTTCGGGTCGCCGCGGCGCGAGCGCCCTCCTGCTCGACGGCGTTGCGCACCGGAGCGGCGCCGGGAGCCCGGCCGATGACCCGGGCGCGGGCCGCGCCGACGACGGCGGCGGACCGCGACACGGCGAGCACGAAGCCGTGGGTCGGCGCGGTCACGCGCAGCAGGCCGACCGCGGAGTTGGCGCCGGTGACCCGCCCGCCGGCGGCGCGGACGGCCTTGACCGCTGCGGCCTTGGTGGCGCCGGGTTCGAGCAGCACGTCGTACTGGGTGATGGATCGGGTGGAACGGGCGGTCGCCGCGGTGGCGGTGACCGGCCCGTTGGCCAGCAGGGTGCTCACGGTCACGGCGGTGACCGCGACGCCGGCGAGCAGGGTCCGAGATCGCACGGGTGCGCCTCCTTGAGGCTGACGAGGGTGTGACCCGGGTCACCTTAGAAGGATCGGCCGTTCGGGAGCAGAGGGAGCTTTCTGCGGGTCTGTCTGTCCGGGAGGGTCAGGCCAGCATCGAGCGGGTGGTCGGCGCTATGGGGCGGGGCAGCGTCGTCTCGCCCTCCAGCCACTCGTCGACGGCCGCGGCACACGCCCGGCCCTCGGCGATGGCCCACACGATGAGTGACTGGCCGCGTCCGGCGTCGCCGGCCACGAAGACCCCGGGCACCGAGCTGTGGAAGGCGGGGTCGCGGGCCACGTTGCCGCGCGGGTCGAGGTCGACCCCGAGCTGGTCGAGCAGCCCGCCCTGATCGGGACCGGTAAAGCCCATCGCGAGCAGCACCAGCTGGGCCGGGATCGACCGTTCGGTGCCCTCGACGGGGGTGAACCTGCCCTCGACCAGCTCGACCTGGACCAGTTCGAGCGCCTGCACCGCACCCGCGTCGTCACCCACGAAGCGGGTGGTGCTGACCGCGTAGACCCGCTCGCCGCCCTCCTCGTGCGCGCTGGAGGTGCGCATGATCAGCGGCCAGGTCGGCCACGGGGTGCTGTCCGGTCGCAGCGTCGGCGGCTCGGGCAGGATCTCCAGCTGGGTCACCGAGGCGGCGCCCTGGCGGTGGGCGGTTCCGAGGCAGTCGGCCCCGGTGTCCCCGCCGCCGATGATCACGACGTGCTTGCCGTGGGCGGTGACCGGCACGGTCCGGGCCGGGTCGCTCGCAGCACGGTTTGCCGGCGGCAGGTAGTCCATCGCCTGCACGATGCCGGCGAGGTCCCGGCCGGGAGCCGGCAGGTCACGTGCCGCGGTCGCCCCGACGGCGAGCACCACCGCGTCGTAGCCGCTGCGGAGCTGCTGCCCGCGCAGCGACCCGCCCACGTCGACGCCCGGCCGGAACCGGGTGCCCTCCGCGGACATCTGGGCCAGCCGGCGGTCGAGGTGGCTTTTCTCCATCTTGAACTCGGGGATGCCGTAGCGGAGCAGACCGCCGATCGCGTCGGCGCGTTCGAGCACCACCACCGTGTGCCCGGCCCGGGTGAGCTGCTGCGCGGCCGCGAGACCGGCCGGCCCGGAGCCGACGACCGCGACGGTCTTGCCGGTCAGCCGGTCCGGCGCCTGGGGGGTGACCCAGCCCTCGGCCCACGCCCGGTCCACGATCGAGACCTCGATCTGCTTGATCGTCACGGGGTCGGAGTTGATCCCCAGCACGCACGACGACTCGCACGGCGCCGGGCACAGCCGGCCGGTGAACTCGGGGAAGTTGTTGGTGGCGTGCAGGCGCTCGATCGCGGAGCGCCAGTTGTCCCGCCAGGCGAGGTCGTTCCACTCCGGGATGAGGTTGCCCAGCGGGCAGCCGTCGTGGCAGAACGGGATGCCGCAGTCCATGCAGCGCCCTGCCTGCCGGGTGAGCTGCGCGCCGTCCTGCGGCTGGTAGACCTCCTGCCAGTCCAGGATCCGAACGTCGACGAGCCGGCGGGCCGGCAGCTCGCGGGAGGTGGTCGTGAGGAAACCTCGCGGGTCAGCCACGGCTGGCCTCCATGATCTCGTCGAGGACCGACGCGTCGTCAGGGTCGCGCCCGGCGGCAGTTGCGCGGGCGCGGACCGCCAGCACCCCGGCGTAGTCCCGGGGCATGACCTTGGTGATGCGGGTGACGTCGAAGTCGGCGAGCAGGGCCCGACCGACCGGGGAGTCGGTGGCCTCGACGTGGCTCGTGACCAGGTCGCGGACCAGCTCCACGTCGTCGGCGGAGAGTTCCTCGAGGTCCACCATGCCCGGGTTGACCCGGCCCCGGTTGAGGTCCAGGACATAGGCGGCGCCGCCGGACATGCCGGCGGCGAAGTTGCGCCCGACCGGGCCGAGTACGACGACGGTGCCCCCGGTCATGTATTCACAGCCGTGGTCCCCGACGCCCTCGACGACCGCGCTGGCACCGGAGTTGCGCACGGCGAACCGCTCACCCACCAGGCCGCGGACGAAGGCCGAACCGCCGGTGGCGCCGTAGAGCAGAACGTTGCCGGCGATGACGTTTCGCTCCGCGACCAGCGGCGCGGTGCGCGGCGGCCGGGCGATGACGCGCCCGCCGGACAGCCCCTTGCCGAGATAGTCGTTGGCGTCGCCGTAGAGGCGCAGGGTGATCCCTCGCGGCAGGAACGCGCCGAAGGACTGGCCGGCCGACCCGGTCAGCGTGATGTCGATCGTGCCGTCGGGCAGCCCGTCGCCGCCGTAGCGCCGGGTCAGCTCGGCGCCCAGCATCGTCCCGACGGTGCGGTTGACGTTGCGGATGGGGACCTCGATGCGCACGGCGGCGCCGCGGGTCAGGGCGTCGTCGGCCAGCGCGATGAGCTCGTTGTCCAGGGCCTTTTCCAGGCCGTGGTCCTGCACGGTGACGCAGCGCCTCGGCGTGCCCTCGGGCAGGTCCGGCACGTGCAGGATCGGCGCGAGGTCCAGCCCGTTGGCCTTCCAGTGCTCGACCGCAGCCGTGGTGTCAAGCAGTTCGGCCTGCCCGATCGCCTCGTCGAGGCTGCGCAGGCCGAGTGCGGCGAGCAGCTCGCGGACCTCCTCGGCGACGTAGGTGAAGAACGTCTCGACGAACTCCGGCTTGCCGGAGAACTTCTTGCGCAGCAGCGGGTTCTGGGTGGCGATGCCCACCGGGCAGGTGTCGAGGTGGCAGACCCGCATCATGATGCAGCCGCTGACGACGAGGGGCGCGGTGGCAAAGCCGAACTCCTCCGCGCCGAGGAGCGCCGCGATCACGACGTCGCGCCCCGTCTTGAGCTGCCCGTCGGTCTGCACGACGATGCGGTCACGCAACCCGTTGAGCAGCAACGTCTGCTGGGTCTCGGCGAGCCCGAGCTCCCAGGGCCCGCCGGCATGCTTGAGGGAGGTCAGCGGCGCCGCCCCGGTGCCCCCGTCGTGGCCGGAGATGAGCACCACGTCGGCGTGGGCCTTGCTGACCCCGGCCGCGACGGTGCCGACGCCGACCTCGGCGACGAGCTTGACGTGCACCCGCGCGCGGTTGTTGGCGTTCTTCAGGTCGTGGATGAGCTGGGCGAGGTCCTCGATGGAGTAGATGTCGTGGTGGGGCGGCGGCGAGATCAGTCCGACGCCGGGGGTCGAATGCCGCGTCCTGGCGATCCACGGGTAGACCTTGTGCCCGGGCAGCTGGCCACCTTCGCCCGGCTTGGCTCCCTGCGCCATCTTGATCTGCAGGTCGTCGGCGTTGACGAGGTACTCGCTGGTGACCCCGAACCGGCCGGAGGCGATCTGCTTGACCGCCGAGCGGCGATCGTCGTACAGGCGTTCGGAGTCCTCGCCACCCTCGCCGGTGTTGGACTTGCCGCCGAGGTGGTTCATCGCCACCGCGAGGGTCTCGTGCGCCTCCTGCGAGATCGAGCCGTAAGACATGGCGCCGGTCGAGAACCGCTTGACGATGCTCGAAACCGGCTCGACCTGCTCGATCGGGACGGCAGGGCGCTCCCCGTCGCGCAGCCGGAACAGCCCGCGCAAAGTCATCAGCCGGGCCGACTGCTCGTCGACGGCGCTGGTGTACTGCTTGAAGACGTCGTAGCGGCGGCTGCGGGTGGCGTGCTGGAGCCGGAACACCGTCTCCGGGTTGAACAGGTGCAGCTCGCCCTCGCGGCGCCACTGGTATTCACCGCCGACGTCCAGCGTGCGGTGGGCCGTCGCCGACCCGCGGGTCGGGTAGGCGGTGCGGTGGCGGCTGCGGACCTCCTCGGCGAGGACGTCGAGGCCCACGCCGCCGAGCTTGGAGGAGGTGCCAGTGAAGTAGCGCGCGACGAGTTCCCGGGCCAAGCCGACGGCCTCGAACACCTGCGCCCCGTGGTAGGACGCGACCGTCGAGATGCCCATCTTGGACATGACCTTGAGCACGCCCTTGCCGAGGGCCTTGATCAGGTTGGCCACCGCGAGCTCGGGCTGCCACGGGTCGACCCCGGGGATCAGCCCACGGCCGGCGAGGTCCTCGACGGTCTCCATCGCGAGGTAGGGGTTGACCGCCGAGGCGCCGTAGCCGATCAGCAGGGCGACATGGTGGACCTCGCGTACGTCGCCGGCCGAGACGATCAGGCCGACCTGGGTGCGGGTGCGCTCACGGATGAGGTGGTGGTGCACCGCGCTGGTGAGCAGCAGTGACGGGATGGGCGCCCACTCGGCGTCGGAGTCGCGGTCAGACAGCACGATGAACCGCGCGCCGCCGGCCACGGCCGCCGTCACCTGCTCGAAGATCTGCTCGAGGCGGGCGGCCAGCGCCCCACCCCCGCCGGCGACCTGATAGAGCCCGCGGACCTTGTCAGCGGCGAAGCCGGGCAGGTCGCCGTCCCGGTTGACGTGCTCGATCTTGGCCAGCACGTCGTTGTCGATGACCGGGAACGAGAGCGCCAGCTGCCGGCAGTGGGCCGGGGTCGCGGTCAGCAGGTTCTGGTCGGGTCCGATGGCGGTGCCCAGCGAGGTGACGAGCTCCTCGCGGATCGCGTCCAGCGGCGGGTTGGTCACCTGCGCGAACAGCTGGCTGAAGTAGTCGAACAGCAGCCGGGACCGATCCGAGAGCACCGCGATCGGGGTGTCGGTGCCCATCGAGCCCAGCGGCTCCACACCCGAGGCGGCCATCGGAGTGAGCAGGATCCGCAGCTCCTCCAGGGTGTAGCCGAAGGTCTGCTGTCGGCGGGTCACGCTGGCCCGCGTGTGGGTGACGTGCTCGCGTTCGGGCAGGTCGGCCAGGTGGATCTGGCCGGCGTGCAGCCACTCGTCGTACGGCGCGGCGCCGGCGAGCTCGGCCTTGATCTCGGCGTCGTCGACGATGCGTCCCCGCTCGGTGTCGACGAGGAACATCCGGCCCGGCTGGAGCCGGCCCTTGCGTACGACGGTGGCGGGGTCCAGGTCGAGGACGCCTACCTCGCTGGCCAGGACGACCAGCCCGTCCTCGGTGACCCAGTAGCGCGCCGGACGCAGCCCGTTGCGGTCCAGCACGGCGCCGATGAGGACGCCGTCGGTGAAGGTGATGCAGGCCGGACCGTCCCACGGCTCCATCAGCGCGGCATGGAACTCGTAGAAGGCCCGGCGGGCCGGGTCCATCTCGGCGTGGTTCTCCCAGGCCTCCGGGATCATCATCAGCACCGCGTGCGGGAGGGAGCGACCACCCATGAAGAGCAGCTCCAGCACCTCGTCGAAGGTCGCCGAGTCGCTGGCCTCCGGGGTGCAGACGGGCAGCAGCCGGGAGATGTCGCCCGGGATCACGTCGCTCACCAGCTGGCTCTCCCGCGCGGCCATCCAGTTGCGGTTGCCCCGCACCGTGTTGATCTCGCCGTTGTGCGCGACGAGGCGGTAGGGGTGCGCGAGCGGCCAGGACGGGAAGGTGTTGGTGGAGAACCGCGAGTGCACCAGCGCCAGCTCGGTGACCAGGCGGCGGTCGGACAGGTC